>NZ_JAVAYL010000008.1:0-329954 GCF_054185225.1 Bradyrhizobium sp. 18BD
GACAATCGCCGAAACGCCTTCCTGAGCTTGCCCATACGACTCCCTCCGTCTCGTGGGAGTCGTTCTCAGAATCCATCTTGCAAAACAACGCAATAGAGGCCGCAATTCCATATGCGATTCCCCTGCCGCAAGCGGGGAGAGGCAAAGACAATCAGACGATCTTGATCGACATATCCGGCAAGCCTTCGAGCTTGCACAGCAGCACATCGCCCTTCACCACCGGGCCGACATTCTCCGGCGTGCCGGAATAGATGATGTCGCCGGCCTTGAGCTCGAAGGCTTCCGAGAGCTTCGCGATCTGCTCGGCAACGCTCCAGATCATCTTGCTGAGATCCGAGCTCTGCTTCACGGTGCCATTGATCGCGAGCGAAATGGCGCCCTTTTCGAAGTGGCCGGTCTTGCTCGCGGGATGAATCGGGCCGATCACCGCCGCGCGGTCGAAGCTCTTGCCGATCTCCCACGGCTTCTTCTCCGAGGCCATGCCGTTCTGGAGATCGCGCCGGGTCATGTCGAGGCCGAGCGCGTAGCCATAGACGTGGTCGAGCGCCTTGTCGGCCGGGATGTTGGTGCCGCCGGATTTCAGCGCGGCGACCAGTTCGACCTCGTGATGGTAGTTCTTGGTCAGCGACGGATAGGGATGATCTGCGACCTCGCCCACCGCGACGTTCTGAATCGCGTCAGTCGGCTTCTGGAAGAAGAACGGCGGTTCGCGGTTCGGATCCGAGCCGCGCTCGATCGCGTGCGCCGCGTAGTTGCGGCCGATGCAGTAGATGCGGCGGACCTGGAACACCTGGGTCTCGCCGACGATCGGGATCGTCACCATCGGCACCGCGAACATCGGCTTGGGCGTGGCCTGCGCCGCGGCCGGCGCAACGTCGGCAATGCCCGCCGCGGTCATCGCGGCTGCGGCGGTGAGCACATCACGTCGAGAGGTTCTGGTCATCGTCTTGTTCCCTGGGCACTCGTTTTCTGGTTGGCTATTCTTAGGGCGAAACACTCAATGGGCCAATGGATCGGGCCGCATCTGCACCTTGTAGACTTTAGGCGAGGATTCCTTGCCGCCCTCCCCGTGGAAGCTCGCCCGTGTTCCCGTCGTGCTCCACAGGCCGCGTCCTTTCCAGCCGGTATCGGGATCGTCGATCCGGCCGTCGACATTCTTGGTGAAGAAGCCGAGGGGATACGGGTTACGCAGATTCACCAGTTCGCCATTGACCAGCGCCAGCAGCGACTCGCTGCCATTGGCGCTCGCGATCGGCACGTTCGCGCCGAGGCCGAACGCGTTGTAGCGGTCGACCCAGACATAATAGGCGTGATTGGCGCTGCCGCTGCTATCGAGCCCCCTGAACTGCGGCCCGGGCATGCGCCAGGTCTTCCATCCCTCGGGGCATTGCTTGCCGTCTGCCGTGGTCGGCCCGTTCAGCGGCCCCTTGCAGAGCTTGCGATCGAAGCTGGCGAGATGGCCGCTGGACAAGACCGTCCACACCACGCCGTCGAGGCCGATGTCGAGACCGCGCGGCCCGAACGTGCCCTCCGGCGGCTGGTACACTTCGGACAATGCAGTGTTGGCGGGATCGGGCCCGGGCATCACGCGGACGATGTAGCCGGGCTGGTCGATGCGGGAGAAGCCGCGGTCCATCGCCTGGCCCCAGACCGCATCATCGACCGGGCTCGGCATGATGCCGTAGAACGACGCGGCGATGCGCTTGTCCTTGGCTGGATCGACGGGATCCTTGTGCTCGACATAAGCATCGCGCTTGCCATTGCCATTGGTGTCGATGATCAGCGGCGTCCAGCCCTGCGATTTCACGTCATCAAGGGTCTCGCGATACTGCTTGGTGTTGAGCCAACCGACCAGCCCGCCGCCGAGGCCCGGGCCGCCGGAGCTGGTCCACAGCGTCTGGTTGGCATCGTCGTCGAAATAGAGGTGATGAGTCGTGAAGCAGGTGTTGATCAGGTCCCATTTGCCGGTCGCCGGATCAAAGCGCGACAATTGGCGTAGCGAGGTCGCCTGCGGCGCGACCTTCGCCGAAGCCAGATCCGAACCCTGCTTGCAGTAATCAGGATTGGCCGGCGGGCGCAGCCGGGCCGTGAACCAGACCTTGCCCTGCTCGTCCATCATCACATTATGGATGCTGGTGTGGCCGTCCCAGATCGGCTCGTCTCCCCAATAGGCCGACGGGCCGCGCGGCGCATCGGTCGATGATGGCGTATTGGGATCGAGATAAGGATGCTTGATGGTGCCCGCGACGTTCTTCACCGGATCGAGCGTCGGCACGAGATCGGAGCTCTCCTCCGACGATCCGTAGATCAGGCCGTTGGCATTGACCCTCGGGTTGCGCTTGTCGGTCGAGATAGCGTCATGCTGATAGCGCGTCGGCGCCGCCCAGTCCCACATCGTGAACACGACGTTGCGCTCGATGCCCTTGGGCCGCTCGGGCTTGGCGAACGGCAATTCGCCGGCCGCGATGCGGTCGGTCCATTTCGAGAAGAGGTCATAGACCTTTTCCGGGCCCATGCTGGCGAGCACCGTCGCCATGTATTCCTGGGCCTGGCCGGCTTGGGTACGAACCGCCCATGCCGTGTGAGAATCATAGCCGTCGGTAAACACCTTCGGAATCTCGCGGATACCGCGCGTGCCGAGCGCGTGGCAGGACTGGCACATGTTCTTGACCGTATCGACCCACTGGGCCTGCGACTTCATGGTCTCCGGCATCTTGTTGCCCTTGTCGCCGGTGCCGGGAAATTCCTCCGGCTTGGGGATATCGAGCATCGAATACCAGTACATGCCGGGATAATTCTGCGCGTCTTGCTTGGCCGAAGCCGCAGCGGCCTTGAAGTCCAGCACCTTGCCCGGCCGGGCCTCCTGCTGCGCCGTGTCCTGCAGGCCGTAGCCGCGAACCCAGACCTTGTAGTTGGCGGCGGGAAGATCGGGAATGACGAACCGCCCCTGATCGTCGGTGACGACCACCTTGGCGTATTTGGTCGGCAGGTCTTTCGTCTCGGCAATCACCCAGACGCCGGCCTCGGCGCCTTTATCGCCCATCACCTGGCCGCCGATGTCATTTGCGGAGATCTCGACATTTGCCGCCATGGCGGCACCAGCATGAAGCAGCGCAGTCGCGCTGACGCAGCCGGCAAGTATTCGCCTCAAGCTCATCGTTCCTCCCTTTCGTTCTCATTGATCGTCCGGGCCTCTTGGCGGGCCTATTCGGACCAGTTGCTCACGCTTTAAGTCGATCGAAGAACTCCCGAACCTTTCGTGCGCAGACATCCGGGTCGGTGGCGGCGACATGGTAGGAATCGCCCGGCAGCACTTCGAGCTTCGAGCCCGGGATCGTCTCCTGCCACGCCTTCACGGACGCGACGTCGCCGAGCCCCGAGCCGGTCGTGGTGATCACCAGCGCCGGGCGCTTGATCGACGGGAGCTCACCGGTGACATCGACCGTCGGGACCATCTGCAGGAACGCCTCCAGCGTCGAAGCCTTGGTCTTCGACATCAGCTTGATCCACCAGTCCAGAGCCGCCGGCGGCAGCGACGAGCCGAGCCGGCCGGCCGTGGTCTCGCGCACCCAGGCTTCCACGCCCTGCTCGCGGATCTGCTTGCGCCAGGTCGGCGCGCGCTCGTTGAACGAGGTCAGCGAGGCCGGTGCGCCCACCGCGGCCACCGCGATCACGCGGTCCGGATGCTTTGCGGTGAGATGCATCGCCAGCGTGCCGCCGATCTTGCCGCCGACCAGGAAGACCCGATCGAGCTTCAGCGCATCCAGCATCCGGACGATGTCGTCGCCGAGGCCGGCGAAGCGATAGACATAGTCGCCCTGCATCGGCGTCGAATCGCCATAGCCACGCAGGTCGGGGCGCACCACGAGGTGATGCGTGGCAAAGTACGGAACCCAGCGCCGGAACGCTTCGCCGCTTTCGGCGAGACCATGCAGCATAACGACCGGCGGCTTGGTGTCCCATGGCAGCAGATAATCGTCGATGCGAACCGCAAGCTCGCAACCCTCGCCGACACCGATCTTCCGCAGTTCGCTAGCCATCAGATACACCTCGTTCCACCGCCATCGACATTGATGCAGGTACCAGTAATGAAGGATGCGCGGTCTGAACAGAGGAACGCGACGATGCCGGACACCTCGTCCGGCTGCCCGACGCGCCCGAGCGGCACCGAGGCGATCGCCGCCGCATTGGTCGCGCCCTGATCCTGACCGGAGATCGCCGCGCCTTGCGAGATCAGGCTGTCCCAGCGGTCGGTCTGCACCGGACCGGGATTGACGCCGGTGACCAGCACGTTGTCGGGCGCGCATTCCTCGGCGAGCGCCAGCGTGAAATTCAGGAGCGCCGCGTTGACTGCGCCGCCCGCCATATAGGCCGCGCGCGGCTGGTGCCCGCTGCGGCCGATGATGTTGATGACGCGTCCCCAGCGGCGGTCGCGCATTTCAGGCAGGACATTACGCGCGCAGCGCATGTAGCCGAGCAGCTTCAGCTCGATCGACTTGGCCCAGGTCGCATCCGGCGTCTCGGCGATCCGGCCCATCGGCGACGCCCCGGCATTGTTGACGAGGATGTCGACCCGGCCGAAGGCCTCGCGTGCAGTGTCCATCGCACGGGCGATGTCGTCCGGCTTGGTCATGTCGCCGGCGCAGGCGATCACACGCCGGCCGGTATCCCGTGACATCTCCGTGGCAGCCGCCGCAAGGCGCTCGGCATCGCGCGCGACGATGACGACATGCGCCTGCTCGCGCGCAAGCTCGGCGGCAATGGCACGGCCGATGCCGATACTGCCGCCTGTGACGACGGCAACCTTGCCGCCCAGATTCAGATCCATGACGCTACCTTAATCCACCGTGGCGCCGGAGGCCTTGACGAGCTTGCCCCACTTGGCGGTCTCATCCGTCATGAACTGCCCGAATGCGTCGCCGAAAACCGTGCCGGGTTCGGCCCCGAGCTCAGCAAGCCGCTTCTTGACGTCAGGCATCTTCAAGATGGTCTCGAGTTCGCCGCTCAGCTTGGCAAGCGCGGGCGCAGGCGTTTTGGCCGGCGCCACCAGTCCGAACCAGGACGAGGCATCGAAGCCGGGAACGGTGTCGGCGACAACAGGCACGTCCGGCAGCGCTTCCGCGCGCTTGGTGCCCGCAACCGCGATTGCATTGATCGCCTTGCCCTGCACCTGCGGGAGCACCGCCGGCATGTTGTCGAACATGAAGGGGATCTGGCCCGCGAGCAGATCGTTCATCGCCGGTGCCGCGCCACGATAGGGCACATGGACGATATCGATGCCGGCCATGCTCTTGAGCAGCTCGCCTGCGAGATGATTGGTCGATCCGATGCCGGACGAGCCGAAATTCAGCGTGCCCGGCTTGGCTTTGGCGAGCGCAATCAGCTCGGCGACGTTCTTCGCCGGCACCTGCGGATTGACGACCAGCACGATCGGAACCGAGGCAATCAGCGCCACCGGCGCAAAGGCCTTGGCCGGGTCGAACGGCAGCTTCTTGTAGAGCGAGCCGTTGATCGTCAGCGGAGGCGGTGCAGTCAAAAGCAGGGTGTAACCGTCCGCCTCGGCGCTCGCGACCGTCTCGGCGCCGATATTGCCGCCCGCGCCGCCGCGGTTCTCCACCAGGAAGGTCTGTCCGTTCCGCTCGGTCAGCTTCTGCGCGACGATACGGGCGATGATGTCGTTGGAGCCACCGGCCGGGAACGGGACGATGATCTTGACCGGCCGGGAGGGATAATCCTGCGCTAGAGCAGCTCCGGAAAACAGGACGGCCGCACAGGCGGCCAGAAAGGTGCGTCGCATAACCCCGCGCATGGGCACTTCCTTGATGCTTGTCTTGTTGTTGGTGGACTCATCACGCTGTCATCAACGGCATAAGCTTGCCGATGTCATCAACCTTTTCGAGATTGCGGATCTGCGCGATCAGCTTGTCCGACTTCTCGGCGCCCAGCACCGGAACGATCAGGTCGCGGGTCTTCGCGGCCACCGCGTCCGTGCTCAGCGGATTCTCCTTGGTGCCCGGCGGATATTTGGTGAAGTGCTCCACCTTCTTGCCATCGGTCATTGTCACTTCGACGACAGCGCCGCGCGGTGCCGCCGGATCCATGAGCGCCTTATCGCCCACCAGTGTCACCTTTGCGCGCTGCTCCAGGATCTTCGGGTCGTGCATCAATGCGACGTCATGGCTGTCGTTGAAGGACACCGCGCCCTTGAGCAGCGCGACCGCGACGAGGTGCTGGCAATTGACGTCCGGCATCGCACTCTCGCCTACAATTCCCATCGCATCGGTCGGCAGCTTCACCAGGATGCTACGGACGTCATCTGGCGTGAGGCTGTGCTGCTTGCGCAGCGTCAGCGTCGCATCCAGCGGCGACTGGATCGGATAGCCGACCGAATAGGTCTTGATCGCCGTCTCCGTGACATAGAAGCGGCTGCCGAGGTCCTTCACCATCTCCTCGGGCTTCGGGTCGGTCGAGAGCGCGATGAAGAGATTATGTGTGCCGTCGAGCACGTCGTCGACGCCGGTCAGGCCGTTCTTGACCATGTCCACGGCCATCACGCCGTTGCGGGCGCCCATGCCGGCGAAGTCGAAGGCCTTCTCGATGTGGTCGTGATCCCTGACCCAGCTCCAGAGGCCGGAGACCTGCTGTGACGAATAGGAGATCGCGTAGCGCATCCCCTTCTCGTCGAGCCGGGCCAGCGACGCCGCGGCGCCGAGCGCGCCGAAGGTCGACGACGTCCCCTCGGCGCTGCGATGCGAGCCGCGCACGAGATCGGGCCCCAGTGCCATCAGCAGGCGGCAGGTCAGGTCATAGCCGAGCGCGACGGCGCGAATGACGTCCTGTCCGCTGCGATGCTCCCGCTCGCCGAACACCAGCGCGGCCGGCACCACCGAGCAGCCCGGATGGGCCTTGGTCACCGGCTCGAAATCGTCGGTCTCGTCGGCATGCGCGCACATTGCGTTCGCCATTGCCGCGTTGACGGCCGTGGTGCGGAAGTCGGACCCGACCACGGACGCCTGGGCATCGCCGCCGAGCGTGCGGACGTATTTCAGCGCCATCTCTCCCGGCTTCATCCGCGAGCCCGAGATCATCGCGCCGAGCGTATCGAGAATGCGGTGCTTGCATTCGAGCAGCACCTTCTCAGGCAGTTCCTGATCCCTCGCGGCAACCATGTAGCGGGCAAGCCGCTCCGTCACGCCGGGGCCGGCCGCAAAGGCCGCGCGGCCGCCGGTGGCAGCCAAAGCGGCGACCGAACCGGCAGATTGCAGGAAACGGCGGCGTGACGGCACGCTTCTCTCCCTCGCGATCAGACCGCGACCGACATTTTTGCGATCTCCGCCGCATTCGGCAGGTTCTCGACCCCCCAGCAGGCATCCATCACCCGGCGGATGGTCGCGGCGGGAATGATGCTGTCTGCGAGGTCCGAGAACTTGGCCTCCAGCTGCTTGTCGGTCATCGGCACCTCGACGCTGCCGATCGCATGCTCGATGTAGCGGTTGAGCTTGCGGCCGTCCTTGAGCACGATGGTGAGATCGACCTGCTCCGGCTTGATGCCCGGCGTGATCACCGGATTGACCTTGGCCCGCAGTGCGACGATGGTCGGGTCGGTCACGGCGCGGTCGCTGAATTGCTTCTCACCGCCACCGCCCTCGACGATCGCGACTGCGACCGCATGGTAGATGCTGAACTTGCCTTCGAGGCCCTGCTTCGGCGTTTTCTTTCCGGTCAGCTCCAGCACCAGCGGATGGACCTTGAGGTCGACGCGCTCGATCTGGTCGGCAGTCAGCTTGTTCTCGTTGCGGAGCTGGATCGCAGCGTCGATCGCCGGATGCAGGACGATGCCGCAGGCAAACGGCTTGTAGGTGTTCAGCGCCGCCTCATAGCGCTTGCCGAGATCGCCCACGATCTCGTTGTAGTCCTGCTTGGTGCTGATGGTGTTGGCCCAGCCGCGCTTGGCCTCGATCATCGCGTCGGACGAGGTGAAGTTCTTCGACGCCAGGATCGCGGCGAAGATGCCGCTCGAGGCGGCACGGCCCGGATTGAAACTCTTGTTCATCGAGCCGAAGGATTCGCGCAAGCCCACCGGCTGGGAGGCGGCAAGGCCGAGCGCCCAAATCATCTGCTGCTCGTTCAGCTTCAAGAGCTTGCCGACCGCGGCGGCCGAGCCGAACACGCCGGCCGTGCCGGTGATGTGCCAGCCGACATCGTAATGGTTCGGGTAGACCGAGTTGCCGATCCGGCACTCGGTTTCGACGCCGAGCACCAGCGCATTCAGGAAGTCCTTGCCGGACACCGGCTGCATCTCCGACACCGCGAGAATGGCCGACGCCACCGGCCCCGCGGGATGGATGATCGTCTTCAGGTGGGTGTCGTCGTAGTCGAAGATGTGGCTCGACACGCCGTTGATGAAGGCGGCATTCATGATGTCGAATCGCTCGCGCCGCCCGAACAGTGAGGCCTGCTGCGGCCCGGAGAACGGACCGAGCGCGGACACGGCGATGTCGACCGTCTCGTGATGCGATCCGCCGATGGCGACGCCGACCCAGTTCAGCAGCGTGCGAACGCCCTCTTTCCGGACGTTGGCCGGCAGGTCGTCGTACTGCGCGGTGACGAGATAATGCGCCAGCGCGCGCGTAACCTCCTTCGGCGCGGCGGCGGGCGCCGCGGCCGGGGCTTGCGCGAAAGCGGCGTTGGTGCCGACGGTGGCGAGCGGCAGCGCGGCCACCGCCTGGAGCAGTGTCCTGCGATCAGTGCGCATAGGCGGCCTCCTTGACCTTGATCGACACGAGTTTCGCGGCAAGCCGGACCGCGCTTTCGAGCGCACCGGTGTTCGCCACGCCCTTGCCGACGATGTCGAACGCCGTGCCGTGCGACGGCGTGGTGAAGACGGTCTCAAGGCCAGCGGTGACCGTGACGCCACGGTTGAAGCCGCGCAACTTGGTCGCGATCTGGCCCTGGTCGTGATACATCGCGACCACGCTGTCGAACTCGCCCGCGAAGGCGCGGATATAGACGGTGTCGGCGGGATAAGGCCCGGTGCAGGCGATGCCCGTCTTGGCGGCGGCTTCGACGGTCGGGCGGATCATCTCGATCTCGTCGCGGCCGAACAGGCCGTTCTCGCCGGCATGCGGATTGAGCGCTGCAACCGCGATGCGCGGCTTGGCAACGCCGGCCTTCTTCATCATCCGGTCGACCAGCTCGATCGCATCGGTGATGCTCGCCGGATGGATGCCGTCGAGCGCCTCGCGCAGCGACTGGTGCCCGGTGACGCGCGACATCCACTGACCATCGAGCACGTTCATCTCGGAGAAATAGGTCTTGTGGCCGAGCAGGCTCGCGAACATCTTGTGCTCGTCTGGAAATTTCCAGCCGCCGTCGAACATCGCCCGCTTGTTGAGCGGCGCGAAGGTGATGGCATCCACCTCGCCGTCCTTGGAGAAGTCGATCGCGCGCGACAGCGTCTCGCCGGTCAGCCGGCCGGATTCGGCGCTGGCCTTGCCGAGCGGGATTTTCGCGGGATCGGTATTGCCCAGATCGACGAGCTGCACCGTGCCGCGGCCCCAATTGGCGGCCTTGGGTGAGGCAATCCGCTCGACCTTCAGCTTCACGCCGGCATGTTCCATGCCCATCTCGAGCACGCGGGCATCGCCGATCACGACGAGGCGCGCCGCATCCGCGAGCCGGTCGTCGGAGAGGATTCGCGCGACCTGTTCGGGACCGATGCCGGTGCAGTCGCCCGTCGTCAGCGCGATGACGGGCAGTTCGTTACTGTCAGTAGCCATATCGAAGACCTTGGATCCTTACTTCACTGCTTGGACTTGCGCGGCGGACTGAACCCAGTCCTCGCGGTTGAATTCTCCATCCCATTTCGCGACCACGATGGAGGCGACGGCATTGCCGATGGTGTTGGTGATGGCGCGCGCCAGCGACATGAAGCGGTCGATGCCGAGCAGGAGCGCGAGGCCTTCCGCCGGCAGGCCGGCTGCGACCACGGTCGCTGCGAGCGCCGCGAACGCGCCGCCGGTGACGCCGGCCGCGCCCTTGCTGGTGAACAGCATCACCACGAACAGGCTGAGCTGCTGCGCAGCGCTGAGCTCGATGCCGTAGACCTGGGCGACGAAGATGGTCGAGAGCGGCAGCGTCAGCGCGACGCCGTCGAGATTGAAGGAATAGCCGGAGGGAATGACGAGGCCGGCGACCGCGCGGCCGACACCCGCCTTCGGCAGCTTCTCCATCATGCCCGGGATCGCGGTTTCCGACGAGGAGGTGCCGAGCACGACCAGCAGCTCGGTGCGGAGCAGGCGCAGCAGGTCCATCAGGCGAATGCCGGCCAGGCGGCAGATGGTGCCGAGAATGACGAAGATGAAGAATGCCATCATCGCCCAGGCGGTGCCGACCAGCAGCGCCAGCGCATAGAGCGTGGCGGCGCCGAATTTCGCCACCGTGAAAGCCATGGCGCCGAACGCCCCGATCGGGGCCAGCGCGACCACGACATGGACGACGCTGAAGACGAGTTCGGTCACCCGCTCGAGGCCCGTCCGCAACGGTGCGGCTTTCTCGCCGAGCAGCAACAGGCCGACGCCGCACAACAGCGCGAGCACGAGCACCTGGAGCACGTCGCCGGCTGCGAACGCGCCGACGAAGCTTTCCGGGATCATGTGCTGAATGTAGGCGGACAGCGACCCGACATGGGCCTGCTGATAGCGCGCAACGGTCTCGGCCTGCTGCGCGGTGGCATGCGCGACACCTGCGCCGGGCTGCACCCAGCGCACCACGACGAAGCTGATGAGCAGGCACAAGGTCGTGACGGCTTCGAAATAGACGAAGGCCTTGAGGCCGATGCGGCCCACCGCCTTCATGTCGCCGACCTGCGCGATGCCTGTCACCACGACCAGGAAGATCAGCGGCGCGATCGTCATCTTGATCAGCGAGATGAAGGCATCGCCCAGCGGCTTGAATTCGACGGCAATCGTTGGAGCCAGGAACCCGAACAGCGCCCCGAGTGCAGCGCCGGCCACCACCAGGACATACTGCTCCCGCCAGAGCGGCTTGCGGCGGCCTTCGGAAACCGGCCTCGACAGGGGCTCGGACAGCGGCGTTGCGGCGATCTGCAATTTGGTTTCCTCCAACGGCATCGTCGCGCCATACGAGCGTGGCGCTTTGTTCTTGTCTTGCGATGCCGTTTACATTGGACCAGCGGCGTGTCAGGCGCTAATGCCGTATCGGTATGATTTGAGGACAAAACGTTATTATGGACCTGATCTGGCTGGAGGACTTCCTTGCCATCGCCGAGGAGGGCGGGTTCTCCCGCGCCGCCGAGCGCCGGCACGTGACCCAGCCGGCGCTGAGCCGCCGCATCAGGTCGCTCGAGGAGTGGCTGGGCACGCCGCTGTTCGAACGTTCGACCCATACGATCACGCTCACGGCGGCCGGCGAGAGCTTTCGTCCCGTCGCCGAAGACGTGCTCCGCCGCGTGCTGGTCGGACGCGAGGAAGCGCTCGAGGTGGCGCGGCTGAAGGCCGAGACCATCACCTTCGCCGCCACGCATTCGCTGTCGCAGGCTTTCTTTCCGGAATGGATCCGCAACTCCGACAGCGCGCGGGCCGGCTCGGCCGTGCAGCTCGTCGCCTCGAATTTCGCAGGCTGCGAGAAACTGCTGCTGGATGCGCAGGCGCATTTCATGCTGGCGCATTACCATCCGTCGCTGGTGAGCCGGCTCGACGTGGACCGTTTCCAGCGCATCGATCTCACCACCGACATTCTGATCCCGATCAGCGCGCCGGCGGCCAAGTCTGCAGCCACCAAGTCTGCAGCCACCAAGTCTGGAGCCACCAAGCCAGGCCGTAACGGGCGCGGCAGCAAGAAGGCGCAGGCCCGCTATGCCCTGCCCGGCGCATCCGGTGCGCCGCTGCCTTACCTCGCCTACCACCCGGGTTCTGGCGTGGGCCGGCTGGTCACCTCGTTCCTGGCAACGAAGGATCCGGCGGCCTGGCTCGTCCCGGGCTTCGCCGCGCCGGTGATGCTGCTGGTCGACATGGCCCGCGAAGGGCGCGGCGTGACATGGGCGCCGATGAGCCTCGTCCGCGCCGATCTCGACAGCGGCCGCCTGTTGCGCGCCGGCGGCGCCGAATGGGACATCCCGATCAGCGTCTCGCTGTTCCGCACGCGGGCCCGCATGACGCGGGCGGCCGAGAATTTCTGGAGCTCCGTGCGCAAGGGCCGGCCGGGCGGGAAGTCCATCTCGTCCGCGTCGCGGGCCAGGTGACAGCGTCTCGAATCAAGTCGAGTGTCGAGCCGCTTTGGCGGCGAATGTTGCCGCTAGGCTTCCTCGCCGCAATGACAAGCGCGGCCCAGGCCGACCTGATGATTGCGCCTGCAACGCTGAAGGCGATCGGCACGATCGATGCCCGCTTCCAGTCATACAACATCGAGATGGTGGAGGTAACCGGCGGACGGTTCTGGAAGCCCTATGCGCAAGGAGGGGTTGGCCGCGATCGCTACGCCTATCGCCCGCCGATCGATCTCGCCAACACGCGGCTGCGCAAGCTGGCCGCGGCGCTCGGGCCGGCCTATTTGCGCGTGAGCGGCACCTGGGCGAATGCGACCTTCTTCGCCGACACCGACAATGCGCCGGCCGCTCCGCCTGCCGGCTTCAACACCATGCTCAGCCGCACGCAATGGCGCGGCGTCGTTGACTTCGCACACCTCGCCGATGCGGAGATCATGACGTCTTTCGCCATCGGTCCCGGCAGCCGCGACGCCGACGGCGTCTGGACGCCGGACCAGGCACAGCGCCTCGTCGATCTTACGCGATCGCTGGGGAGCCGCATCGCCGCCGCCGAATTCATGAACGAGCCGACGCTTGCGGCGAACAATGGCGCGCCGGCGGGATATGACGCAAATGCCTATGGCCGAGACTTCAAGATCTTTCACGCATGGATCAAGCGCGCGTCTCCCGAGACGTTGATCGCAGGGCCTGGCTCGGTCGGCGACCCCGCCACATCCTCGGCCACCGGCATCACCACGCGCGATCTGCTCGCCGCATCAGGGCCGGGCCTCGATCGCGTTTCCTATCACCACTACAATACACTCTCGCCTCGCTGCGGCGTGCACGACGATCCGGCCCAGGCGCTGTCCGGGGACTGGTTTTCGCGGACCGACGCGACGCTCGCCGTCTACCGCGGACTGCGCGACGAATTCGAGCCGGGCAAGCCGATCTGGCTGACGGAGACCGCGGATGCCGCCTGCGGCGGTAATCGCTGGGACGCAACCTTTCTCGACAGCTTTCGCTATATCGACCAGCTCGGCCGCCTGGCCAAGGCCGGCGTGCAGGTGGTGATGCACAACACGCTTGCGGCGAGCGACTACGGCCTGCTCGATGAGAAGACGTTCCGGCCACGCCCGAACTATTGGGCCGCGCTGCTCTGGCATCGCCTGATGGGAACGACCGTGCTGGACGCGGGCATGGTCTCAACGCGGGCCGTTCACGCCTATGCGCATTGCCATCCCACGGCGAAAGGCGCGGCGTCCGTGCTCCTCATCAACACGTCGCAACATGGATCGCACGCCGTGACGCTGGGGGCGCGCGCCGACCACTACACGCTTCGGGCGCGCCGCCTCCAGAGCGCGAGCGTGCAATTGAACGGCGCGACGCTCGCCCTGACTGACGGCGACAATCTGCCCCGCCTCGCGCCGCGAGCTGCACCCGTAGGCCGGATTGGCCTGCCGCCCGCCAGCATCACCTTTCTGGTGATGCAGCACGTGGCCGCCTGCCGCTAAGCGACCTCAGGATTTCAGCGCGTCGCGCGCCGTCTCCGGCGCCATCAGCGTCGAGATGATGGTGATGATCGACAGCGCGATGATGTAGACCGACACCGGCCAATATGAGCCGGCCCAGGCCAGCAGCGCCGTCGCGATCAGCGGCGAGAAGCCGCCGCTGATCGCGGCCGCGACGTTGGCGCCGAGCGAGGCACCGCTGTAGCGCACCTGGGTGCGGAACAGCTCCGGCATGAAGGCGGCCTTCGGCCCGAACAGCAGCGCATGCGTCAGCGTCATCGTGACGACGAGCGCGAACGTAATCAGCGCCGGCTCCTTGGTGTCGAGGAACCAGAACAGCGGAAACGCCAGCGCCACCGAGAACACGCCGCCGGCAAGATACAACGCCTTGCGGCCAAAGATGTCGGAGAGCCAGCCCGCGAGCGGCAGCGTCGCGAACTCGACGATCGCGGCATAAACCACGGCATTCAGGATCACCTGCCGCGGCAGGCCGAGTTTCGTGGTGGCATAGACGACCGTGAAGACGGTGAGGAGATAAGCAAGGCCGACCTCCGACACCGTGATGCCGATCGCGAGCAGGAAGCTGCGCCAGTCGCGGCGAAGCACTTCCCACACCGGTTGCGCCAGCACCTCCTTGCGCTCGACCACCTCCTTGAAGTGCGGCGTCTCCGCAAGCTTCAGCCGCACGATGAAGCCGACGCCGACCAGCAGAATGCTGATCCAGAACGGCACGCGCCAGCCCCAGCTCAGGAAGTCGGCCTCGGGGAGCTGTGTCATCAGGGCAAAGATGCCGGTCGAAGCGGCAACGCCGACGGGAAAGCCGATCTGCACCAGGCTGCCGTAGAAGCCGCGGCGATTGCCGGCATGCTCGATCACCATGACCACCGCGCCGCTCCATTCGCCGCCCAGTCCAATGCCCTGGACGAAGCGCAGCAGGATGAGCAGGATCGGCGCCCAGACGCCGATCTGGCTGTAGGTCGGCAGGCAGCCGATCAGGAAAGTGCCGAGCCCCATCGCGATCATGGTCGCGACCAGCATCTTCTTGCGGCCGAGCCGGTCGCCATAATGCCCGATGATCGCGCCACCGATCGGCCGCGCCACGAAGCCGACCGCATAGGTCGAGAATGCCGCAAGCGTGCCGACGAAGGGATCGAAGCTCGGGAAGAACAGCTTGTTCAGCACCAGCGCCGCGGCCGTTCCGTAGATCAGGAAGTCGTACCACTCGATCGCAGTGCCAAGCGCACTCGCCCACACCACATGCGCCGTCGTCGATCTCTCCGCCGAACCGGAGACCCCTGCTGCTGCCGTCATTGCCATCCGCCCCACAGATTCCAGAGCGCATCATGGCCAAACGCGTGGAGGGTTGCAACCTGCGGCGGTGATGACGCTCACAGGATAACAACGCGAGATTTGCGCGCCGCTGCTTCCACACCCGTCATTGCGAGGAGCGCTTGCGACGAAGCAATCCAGACTGTCTCCGCCGCAAGATTCTGGATTGCTTCGCTTCGCTCGCAATGACGATGCCGAAGCAGTTGCGCTCCGCTCGCCGCTGCGCCGGATAGGAACCCACTCCCACCGGATTATTCGCCATTGACAAACTAATTCGCCATTATCTAATTTGCCTCCAGAATAACCGGCCGCGCCAGGCGGCTCATAAAAGAGAGGGAACGACGATGAGAGGGCTTCTGGCCTGCGCCATGCTCGCGGCCATGACGTGGGCTGCCATGACCAATGTTGCGCGCGCGCAAGTCTCCGACGATGCGGTGCGGATCGGCGTGCTGACCGATCTGTCGAGCTGGGGCCGCGACAACTCTGGACCCGGCTCGGTCGAGGCCGCGAAGATGGCGGTGGAGGAGTTCGGGCCGACCGTGCTCGGCAAGCCGATCGAGATCATCAGCGCCGATCACCAGATGAAGACCGATATCGGCGTGCAGATCGTGCGCGGCTGGTTCGACAACGGCAAGGTCGACGCGGTCGTCGACATCCCCAATTCCGGCATCGCGATCGCCGTGCACAACATGGTGCGCGAGCGCAACAAAATCGCTCTGCTTTCCGGGCCCGGCGCGAGCTCGCTGACCGACGAGCTGTGCAGCCCGAACACCGTGCACTTCACCTATGACACCTATGCGCTGTCGAAGGTGACAGCCTCCGCCGTGATCAAGGAAGGCGGCAAGTCCTGGTACTTCATCACCGCGGATTACGCCTTCGGCCAGCAGCTCGAGAAGGACGCCACGCGCTTCATCAACGAGATGGGCGGCAAGGTGCTCGGCGGCGTCAAGCATCCGACCAACACCGCGGACTTCTCCTCCTTCGCGCTGCAGGCGCAGAGCTCGAAGTCCGACGTGGTCGCCTTCGCCAATGCCGGCCAGGACACCGACAACGCCATCAAGCAATCCGGCGAGTTCGGGCTGGTGCAGGGCGGCCAGAAGCTCGTGGGCCTGTTGATGTTCGACACCGACGTGCACGCGATCGGCCTGAAGGCCGCGCAGGGCACCTACATGACCACGGCCTCCTACTGGAACATGGACGAGGCGACGCGGGCCTGGTCGAAGAAGTTCTACGAGCGCACCAAGGTGATGCCGACCATGATCCAGACCGGCGTCTACGGCTCGGTGCTGCATTATCTGAAGGGCATCAAGGCCGCCGGCACCGACGATCCGGCCAAGGTGATGGCCAAGATGCGCGAGCTGCCGATCGAGGACGTCTTCGTCCATGGCGGCAAGCTGCGGGAGGACGGCCGCGTCATCCGCGACATGTATCTGGCCAAGGTGAAGACACCCGAGCAGTCCAAAGAGCCGTGGGACTATCTGGAGATCGTCAAGACCGTGAAGGGCGAGGACGCCTTCCGTCCGGTCTCCGAATCCAAATGTCCGCTGCTGAAGAAGTGAGGCCCAAATGACCGGCAACGAGCGCAACGCAAGCGAAACCTACGAGTGCGATGTGCTCGTGGCCGGATCGGGCTGCTCCGGCATGTCGGCCGCGATTACCGCGCGCTATCGCGGCCTCGACGTGCTGATCGTCGAGAAGGAGCCCCGCTTCGGCGGCACCACCGCCCGCTCCGGCGGTTGGCTATGGATTCCCGGCACGTCCTTGGCAAAGGCCTACGGCATCGAGGAGACGCCGGAGCAGGCCCGTACATATCTGCGGCACGAGGCCGGCAACAATTTTGACGCCGCACGGGTCGATGCGTTTCTCAGCGCCGGCCCCGAGGCGGTTGATTTCTTCACCACCAAGACCGCGCTGCGCTTCGACATGCCGCTGGTGTTCCCCGACTATCACGCGGAGGCGCCCGGCGGCACGCAGGGCGGCCGCTCCATGGTGACGCGCCCGTTCGATGGCCGCGAGCTCGGCGACCAGATCAAGACGCTTGGCATGCCCCTGCCCGAGCTCACCGTGTTCGGCATGATGCTGGGAAGCGGCAAGGAGATCATCCACTTCATGCGCGTGACGAAGTCGCTGACCTCGGCGGTCTACGTCGCCAAGCGTCTGTCGCGCCACCTGATGGATGTGCTGCGCTATGGACGCGGCATAACGCTGACCAACGGCAATGCGCTCGCCGGGCGCCTCGCAAAATCCGCGCAGGACCTCAAGATTCCGATGTGGCTGTCCTCGCCGGTGCGCGAGCTGACGGTCGAGAACGGCGCGGTGACAGGCGCGATCGTCGCGCGCGAGGGCCGCAACGTGCGCGTCCGCGCGCGGCAGGGCGTCGTGCTCGCCTGCGGCGGCTTCCCGCACGACGTCGAGCGGCGCAAGAAGATGTTTCCGCATGCGCCGACCGGCCATGAGCATTTTTCGCCCGGCCCCACCGGCAACACCGGCGATGGCCTGCGCCTTGCCGAAAGTGCCGGCGGGCATGTCGAGGATCGGCTGCCGAACGCGGCGGCCTGGGTGCCGGTGTCGCTGACTACGCGCAAGGATGGCTCGAAGGGCGTGATGCCGCACTTCATCGACCGCGCCAAACCCGGCGTGATCGCGGTGATGCGCGACGGCAAGCGCTTTGCCAATGAAGGCAATTCCTATCACGACTTCGTCCAGGCCATGATCAAGGCCGCAAAGCCCGGCGAGGAGATCGCCGCCTATCTCGTCTGCGATCACCACACGCTGCGCAAATACGGCCTCGGCTGCGTGCCGCCGTTCCCGATGCCGCTCGGTCATCACCTTAATACCGGCTATCTCATGCACGGCGACACGCTCGACGCGCTGGCAGCCAAGGCCGGCATCGACGCCAAGGCCTTCACCGAGACGGTCAGGCAGTTCAACGCGACCGCGCCGCAGGGGCACGACGCCGCCTTCGGTAAGGGTTCGAAAGCCTATAACCGCTACCAGGGCGACGCGATGCACAGCCCCAATCCCTGCATCGCGCCGATCGAGAACGGCCCGTTCTACGCCATCAAGATGGTGATCGGCGATCTCGGCACCTATGCCGGCATCGTCACCGACGAGAACGCGCGGGCGCTTGACGCCGAGGGCCGGGTGATTCCCGGGCTCTACGCCGCCGGCAACGACATGGCGAGCATCATGGGCGGCAATTATCCCGGTGCCGGCATCACGCTTGGGCCGGCGCTGACCTTCGGCTACATTGCCGGCCGTCATCTCGCCGACAGCGCAGCCAAGCGCAACGCGGCGTAAACCAGGCGCATCGGAGGCGCATGAAGAGAGAAAGCCGCGGCATCCAGTCGATCGAGGTCGGCGGAGAACT
The DNA here is from genome assembly GCF_054185225.1 of Bradyrhizobium sp. 18BD. Taxonomy (NCBI): domain Bacteria; kingdom Pseudomonadati; phylum Pseudomonadota; class Alphaproteobacteria; order Hyphomicrobiales; family Nitrobacteraceae; genus Bradyrhizobium; species Bradyrhizobium sp. 18BD. The sequence continues at coordinate 18,473 of NZ_JAVAYL010000008.1, forward strand.
GCTCCGCGCGCTCGCCAGGAGCGGCGAGCCGATGATGCTGCGCGATCTCGCCCGCGAGGCCGGCATGACGCCGGCCAAGGCGCACCCCTATCTCGCCAGCTTCTCCCGCATCGGCCTGATCGAGCAGGACGAGACCACCGGCCGCTACGAGATCGGCGCGCTGGCGCTGGAGCTCGGCCTGATCAGCCTGCGCCGCCTCTCCGGCGTGCGCATCGCACGTCCGAAGATCGCAAGCCTCGCAAGCCAGATCGGCCACGCTGTCTCGCTCGCGGTCTGGGGCACGCACGGCCCGACCGTGGTGCAGCTGGAGGAGCCCGGCCAGCCCGTCCACATCGTGATGCGCGCGGGATCGGTGATGGCGCTGCTGGAGACCGCGACGGGGCGCGCCTTCGCGGCCTTCCTGCCGGAGAAGACCATCAATGCCGCGCTCGAAAGCGGCCTCGATCGTCACGGCGTCGGCTACAATCCCAAGCGCGCGGTGAAAGGCGCGAAGGTCGCCGAGATGCTGGCCGAGGTCCGCAAGCACGGCCTCGCCCGCGCACTCGGCGATCCCCTGCCCGGCGTCAATGCGTTCTCCGCGCCGGTGTTCGACCATGCCGGCCATGTCGCGCTTGTCATCACCGCGATGGGGCCGGAAGGCACGTTCGACGCGCGCTGGGACAGCCCGATCGCGCATGCGCTGCGGGATTGTGCGGGCGGGATCTCGAAGCGGCTTGGCTACGGGATGACTGTGGCGGCGGAGTGATAATGGGCAAATTGCCCGCGCAGCAACCGCTGTCATGCTCCGCCTTGTGCGCAATTGCGCACTGGAGCGGGGCATCCAGTACGCCGCGGCCCATCGGCTCCATCACTGCTGTCTCGGAGTACTGGATCGGCCGGTCAAGCCGGGCGATGACAGCGAGTGTGCGGCGACTCCGCCCTACTTATCCTTCACCGGCACGGTGTAATTCAGGATCAACCGCCCACCGTCGGGATAAATGGTCTGCCCCGTGATATAGGACGCATCGTCACTCGCAAGGAACGCCACGACGGACGCGACCTCGCTCGGCTCGCCACCACGGCCGGCCGGGGTACGTGACATCACGGTCTTCCGCGCATCTTCCGAAGTGTAGATCGACGACGCCACCATGTCGGTCAAAATCGTCCCCGGCCCCACCGCGACGACGCGGATGTTGTGCGGAGCCAGCGCGACGGCGGCCACGGAGGTGAGCTGCTTCATGCCGCCCTTGGACATCGCATAGGTCGCAAGCGCCGGGATCGCCAGCAGCGCGTTCACCGAGGACATGTTGATGATGACCCCGCCGCCGCTCCCTTGCGCGATCATCTGCTTGGCCGCGGCCTGCACGCCGAAGAACGCACCCTTCAAATTGACGCCGATGATTTCGTCGAATTCTTCCTCGGAAATCTCCAGGATGTCGCGGTTGCGGGCGACGCCGGCATTGTTGACCATGATGTCGAGCCGGCCGAATTCTTTCACGGCGGTCGCGACGAGCTGGTCGACGTCGGCGCGTTTGGCGACATTGCCGACGACGGTGCGCAGGGCATCCAGCCGACCGAGCTCGGCGGCCGTCGCGGCGAGGCCCTCGGCATCGACATCCGAGATGACGACCTTCACGCCGTCATCGAGGAATCTCTTCGCACAGGCCTTTCCGATGCCGCGCGCCGCGCCGGTGATGGCGGCGACCTTGCCGGATAGTTTCATGGGTCTCACTCCAGGATAGCTGCTTAGGGCGCAGGCCTACGCCGGATAAGGACCGAGGGCTAGGCCGCCGCAAAGCCGAGATGAGCACGGAACCGGTTCTTGATAAAGACGGCATCGCGCGAGGGCAGCGACCGAGGCGGATTTTCGGCCAAAACCTTGATGACAAAAAGCCGCGGGCCGTCGGCCGGCTCGGCGATCTGCGTCGCGAGGCGCTGCACCTCCTCCAGCGTCCGCACCGTCGCGGTTGCGGCGAAGCCGCAAGCCGTGGCGATGGCGGTGAGATCGACGCCGCGGCCGGTATGGCTCGCCTGCATCCCTGTCTCGCCAAAATGCTGGTTGTCGATCACGACGATGTCGAGATTGCGCGGGCGCGCGACGCCGATGGTGGCGATGCCGCCGAGGCCCATCAACTGTTCACCGTCGCCGGTCAGAGCGAGTACACGCTTGCCCGGCTGCGCTTGCGCGAGCCCAAGGCCGATCAGTGCAGCGCCGCCCATAGCGCCCCAGAGATAAAAATTGTCGTCGCGGTCGCCGGTCGCGTGCAGGTCGTAGGTCGGCGAACCCAGGCCCGAGACGACCAGCGTGTTCTTGCGATCCCTAAGAAGTGCCGCGACAGCAACGCGGCGATCGAGTTGGGAAGGAACGGACATCGATATCACCACTTCTTCTTGCCGATCAGGCGCTGCCCGATCAGGACCGCGATCTGCTGGTCGGATTCGTAGGCGAGCGAGGCCGCGGATTCGACGGTCTCGACCAGATCCTCCGCCGTCTCCGCGCGCATCACCTTCAGGCCGATCGCCTCCAGCGAGGGCTGGGTCGCCCGGCTCATCGGCACCTGCCAGGGATTGAACTCGGCCCATTCGCCGCGCATCGTCACCAGCATCAGCAGCGGAAAGCGGCCGATCGCCGACAGCGACAGCATGTTGATGCAATTGCCGACGCCGCTCGACTGCATCAGCAGCACGCTGCGCTGACCGCCGAGCCAGGCACCCGCGGCAATCGCAGTGCCCTCCTCTTCGGTCGTCAGCACATTGGTGGTGACGTCGCGGTCGGCCGAGAACATGCGGATGAGCTGGCTGTGGCCGGCGTCCGGCACATACGACATCTGCCTGACGTCGGCGGCCTTGAGGATGCGATAGAGCTCGGACGGCCAGTCGTCGCTGCTGCGCGTTTCGGGATTGGGCTTGGGACTATGCACCGCGTGTCTCCGTGGAATTCAAGCGGCACGCTAGCGATATGCGCGCGCGAACGCTCTGACCGTCTGGCACGATCAGATATCGAGGGATTTTATAGCTGGCGTTTTCCCTGCGGAGCAGAGCGCACGATGCGCATTGCTGCACCCTCTCCCCTTGCGGGAGAGGGCATCGCCAAAGGTAGACACAAACTCACTAGGGTGAGGGGTCTGCCTCCGCACACTCAGGTGCATCTGCACACGCGGAGAGATACCCCTCATCCGGCGCTTCGCGCCACCTTCTCCCGCAAGGGGAGAAGGGAAGAGGCACCGCCGCTCGGGCTTGCCCTCAATTCGTCGCAGACCTCGCCGCAGCCGGCATATAGATCTGCGCGTAGCCTTCCTTGATCGCTGACGTAATGCGATCCAAGCGCCGGTCGATGTGCTTCTCCAGCACGGACACGCAAGCCTCTTCGTTACGCGCCTTCAACCCCTCGACCACCGCGCGGTGCTCGGCCTGCGTGTTCGATCGGTTGATGCTGTCCATGTCGATCCAGCGCACGAAGCGGATGCGGGCGTTGACGTTGCGCAGGACGCGCAGCATCTCGGCATTGTTCGACATGGCCATCAGCCGCTCGTGAAAGGTCTCATCTAACTCGACCAGTTCGACCGAGGAACGCTGGCCGGGATCGGGGCCGGTGGCTTCGAGGAATTTCAGCAGCGCGTCGATGTCCTCGTCCTTCGCGCGCTTGATGGCGAGGCGGATCGAGGCGACCTCGATCGACTTGCGCAACTCGTAGAGGTCGAAGATCTCGTGGGCGTCGAGCTCGCGACAGAAGAAGCCCTTGCCCGGCGTGAAGCGCAGGAAGCCCTCGGTGTTGAGACGGTTGAGCGCTTCGCGCAGCGGCGTGCGGCTGACCCCGAGGCGCTTGGCCAGCTCGCCTTCGTTGAGCCGTTCGCCCGGCTTGAACTCATAGCTCACGGCCATCGCCTTGAGCTGTTCATAGACGCGATCGACGATACTATCGGAAGCCAGTTCCACGTTGCTCTTCATCAGCTGCATTCATGCCCGAACACAGCCCAATATACCGGGGCTGTGGGGATGATTGCAATGCAAACGGCTGTTTAGCCGGTTTTGTTCAGAGCTTTGCGGCAGCCGGAATCAGGCGAAGGCGCGCGGGCGCAGTCCAGCATGAAACCAGGTGATCATGGAATAGATGTCGTAGACCGGCAGGCCGACTTCCGCCTGCAACGCTGCCGCATAAGGCGGCATGTTGGTGCATTCGAGCACGATGGCGCCGACGTCAGGGTTTTTCGCGACAAGCTGCTTGCCCGCCTCGACCACGTCACGCTCGGCCAAGCCGACGTCCATGTCGTCCTTCTCGGCCTTGATCAGGACGCGGAAGAATTCCTTGCCGTGCTCGGTGCCGACCAGCGGCGTATCAAGCGGCACGCCGGCGCCTTCGAGATGGGCCGGCGTCAGGGTCGAGCCCGACACCGTGACGAGGCCGACGCGCTTGCCCGGCGGCAAGGTCGCCTGCACCCATGGCACCTGCATTAGCGACGAGGTCGCGACGGGAACGCCGACCGCCGCCGCGATCTCCTTCTGGAACAGCGAGAGGAAGCCACAATTGGTGGTGATGGCCTCGGCGCCGAGCCGCACCAGGTCCTTCGCCGCGTCGATGAAGTCAGGCAGCAGGCCGGCCGCGCCCTTCAGCACCACCTTCTCCGGCGACGCGCCGCTCACAACGCGATAGAGCACCGGAAACGGCCAGGTCGTGCCGTTGCCCATGTCGCCGGGAATGCGGGGGAAGCGTGCTTCCAGCATCAAGATGCCGAGCGGCGCACCATAGATGGCCTTGCCGCCACGGGCGATGCGGGAGGAGGAGCTGGCAGAATAAGTCATGGTGCGATCTCAGAGGAAGCGATTGGGAGAGAACGGCGCGAGTGGAATTTCGGGCTGCTTGCCGCTCAGGAGCTGGGCGACGAGACGGCCGGTGCGGGCCGAGCCGACCAGACCGACATGGCCGTGGCCGAAGGCATAGACGATGTCGCGCGAGGCGCGTGCGTGGCCGATGCAGGGCAGGCCATCCGGCATGCTCGGGCGATGGCCGAACCACGTCTTGATGCGCGAGGCCGGAATGTCCTTCGGCAGTTTTGGGAACATGCTGAGGAGGTTGTTGCGCAGGATCTCGGCGCGCTTCCAGTTCGGCGCGGCCTCCAAGCCGGCGATCTCGACCGTGCCGGCGGCGCGCAGGCCCTTGTTGGTCCAGTTCACCACCATCTTGGCGTCGGACGCCATCATCGAGCTGCGCGGACCTGATTCCGGATTCTCGATCATGACGTGATAGCCACGCTCGGTCTCGAGCGGCAGCGGGTCGCCAACCGATGCGGTGAGCCGCTTCGAATGCGCGCCGGCGGCAACGACCGCGGCATCGCAGGGAATGACGCCAGTCTCGGTGATGACGGCGTCGAGCTTGTTGCCGGACAGCTTGAGCCCGGTTGCCCTGGCATGGACGAGCTTGGCGCCGCTCGCCAACGCATGCTGGGCAAGGGCTGCGACGTAAGCGCCGGGATCGCGGCAGCGTCCGGCCTCCTCCACCACCACGCCGAAGGTGTAGCGCGGATGCAGGTCAGGCTCGCGCTGGCGCATCTCGTCGGCGCTCAGCTCCATCCATTCGACGCCGACCTTCTTGCGCAGGCGCCAGCCGAGATCGTTGTCGAAATTGCCGCGCGACGGGAACACGTGCATCACGCCGTTGCGCTCGACCAGATCAGGCACGCCCGCCTCTTCCGCGAGCTTCCGGTGCAGCAGCGGCGCGTCCTTCAACAGGTCGCGCAGCGCAAACGCCGTCTTCTCGACCCGCGCCTCGGTCCAGCCCGAGAGCAGGTACTTGATCAGCCAGGGTAGCGCCTTCGGCAGATACGACCAGCGGATCGCGAGCGGGCCGAGCGGGTCCATCAGATAGCCCGGCACCTTCTTCCAGATGCCTGGTTCTGCCGGCGGGATCACCGAATGCGAGGAGAGCCAGCCGGCATTGCCATAGCTTGCCGCCTGCTCGCCACCGGGCGCGCCCACGTCGATCAGCGTGACACGGTGGCCCTCACGCAGCGCCTCGATGGCGCTGATCACGCCGACCGCGCCGGCTCCGATGATGGCGACGTGGCGGCCTTCCGACATCGCTTACGCCTTCACAGCCGGTGTGAAATCCTTGCCGACCGAGATCGCGCGCGGATCGATGATGCAGTGGAGGATCGACGGCTTGCCCGAGGCCAGCGCGCGCTCGAACGCCGGCGCGAATTCCTCGGTGCGCTCGACACGCTCGCCATGACCGCCGAACGCCTTCGCGTACATCGCAAAGTCGGGGTTCTTGAGCTGGGTGCCGACCACGCGACCAGGATAGTCGCGCTCCTGGTGCATGCGGATGGTGCCGTATTGCGAATTGTCGACGACGATCACGACCAGCGGCGCGTCATACTGCACGGCGGTCGCGAATTCCTGGCCGTTCATCAGGAAGCAGCCGTCGCCGGCGAAGGCGACGACGACGCGATCCGGATATTGCCGCTTGGCGAGCACGCCCGCCGGCACGCCATAGCCCATCGAGCCCGAGGTCGGCGCGAGCTGGGACGCAAAACTGTGGAAGCGGTGATGGCGATGGATCCAGCCGGCATAATTGCCGGCGCCGTTGCAGACGATCGCGTCCTTCGGCAGGCGATCGCGCAGCCAGGTCATGACCTGACCGTACTGGAACGTACCCGGCAGCTCGCGCGCCTTGTCGGTCCAGGCGAGGTAATCGGCATGTGCCTTGGCGGCCTCGCCCTTCCAGGCAACCGCACCTGAAGGCTTCAGCGTCTCAACGGCGGCAGCGAATGCGGCAGGCGTCGCCTGGATTGCCAGCGCCGGCTGATAGACGCGGCCAAGCTCTTCCGAACCGGGATGCACGTGGATCAGCTTCTGCTTGGGCGTCGGTATGTCGAGCAGCGTGTAGGACGAGGACGGCATCTCCGACATGCGGCCGCCGATCAAAAGAATGACGTCGGCGTTGTCGATGCGCGCCTTCAGGCCGGGGCTCGGTCCGATGCCGAGATCGCCGGCATAATGCGAATGATCGGCGTCGATCAGCGACGCCCGGCGGAACGAGGTTGCGACCGGCAGGTCGAAGCGCTCGGCAAAGCGCGCGATGCTCTTGGTGGATTCATCGGTCCAGCGCGAGCCGCCGAGGATGACCAGCGGCGCCTTGGCGCTCGCAAGCATCGCACCGACCTGCTCGAGATCTGATGGCGCCGGCCAGCTCACCGCGGGCTCGATGCGCATGGCGTCGGCGACAGCGGCGGTCTCGGTCAGCATGTTCTCCGGCAGCGCGATCACGACGGGACCAGGGCGGCCCTGCATGGCGACGCGGAAGGCGCGCGCGACCAGCTCGGGGATGCGATCGGGACGATCGATCTCGACCGCCCATTTCGCCATGGGGCCGAACACCGCCTTGTAGTCGAGCTCCTGGAACGCCTCGCGCTCGCGCATGCCGGTATCGACCTGACCGACGAACAGGATCATCGGGGTCGAGTCCTGCATCGCGATGTGGACGCCATGGCTGGCATTGGTCGCACCCGGACCGCGGGTGACGAAGCAGACGCCGGGGCGTCCCGTCAGCTTGCCATAGGCTTCCGCCATCATCGCGGCGCCGCCTTCGGCGCGGCAGATCACCACGTCGATCGGGCTGTCATGCAGCGCGTCGAGCGCCGCGAGGTAGCTCTCGCCCGGCACGCAGGTGACGCGGTCGACGCCCTGGGCGACCAGCTGATCGATCAGGATCTGGCCCCCGGTGCGGGTGTTGCGAATGGTCATGACAGCTCCCTGCAGGCTTTGGCGATGCGCATCACGGCCTCGCGCAAGTTTTGTTCCGAGGTGGCGTAGGACAGGCGGAAATAAGGTGCAAGGCCGAAACAGCTGCCCGGCACCACGGCCACGTCATGCCTCTCCAGCAGGAAGCGGCAGAACGCTGCATCGCTGTCGACGACGGCACCGTCAGGCGTGCGGCGGCCGATGAGGCCGGCGCAGCTCGCATAGGTGTAGAACGCCCCCTCCGGCCGGCGGCAGGTGACGCCGTCGATGGCGTTGAGCCCGTCGACCACGAAGTCCCTGCGACGCTGGAACGCGGCGCGGCGCTCGATCAGCACGTCCTGCGGGCCGGTCAGCGCGGCGATCGCGGCGGCCTGGCTCACCGAGGACGGATTGGTCGTGCTCTGGCTCTGCACCACGGCCATCGCCGCGATCAATTCGCGCGGGCCGCCGCCATAGCCGACGCGCCAGCCGGTCATGGCATAGGCCTTGGAGACGCCGTTGACGGTCAGCGTGCGCGACTTCAGGCTCGGCTCGAGCGCGGCGGCCGTGACGAACGGCATGCCGTCATAGATCAGGTGCTCGTAAATGTCGTCGGCCATCAGCCAGACATGCGGATGGCGCTTGAGCACATCGAGGATCGGACGAAGCTGCGCCGCCGAATAGGCCGCACCGGTCGGATTGGACGGCGAGTTCAGCAGCAGCCAGCGCGTCTTCGGCGTGATCGCACGCTCGAAATCGGCAGCGTCGAGGCGAAATCCGTTCTCCTCGCGGCAGAGCACGTCGACCGGCGTGCCGTCGGCGATGCGCACCATGTCGGCATAGCTGGTCCAATACGGCGCGGCGAGAATCACCTCGTCGCCCGGACTCAAGCTCGCCATGAAGGCGTTGTGGATCACCTGCTTGGCGCCGGCGCCGGCGGTGATCTCGTCGGCGGCATAGACGAGATTGTTCTCGCGGCGGAATTTCTCTGATATCGCCGCCTTCAATTCCACGGTGCCGTCGAGGATGGTGTATTTGGTCTGGCCCGCGCGAATGGCGCGCTCGGCCGCGTCCTTGGCATGGTCGGGCGTGTCGAAGTCGGGCTCGCCGGCACCCAGCACGATCACCGGCCGCCCCTCGCGCTTCAGCCGCTGTGCGACCGCGCCGATCTTCAAAATCTCGGAGACGCCGATAGCGCTGATGCGCTGCGCGGGACGAAAGGTCGATACGGGTGCCCTGACAGTCACGGCCGAGCCCTTACTTCCGCGCGGCGATCGCGATCACTTCGATACGGAAGGCGGCATCGGCGAGTTCGACCTTGCCGCAGGCGCGGGTCGGGGTGTTGCCGGGCACGACCCAGGCATCATAGACCGCGTTCATGGCGTCGAAATCGTCCATGGTCCTGAGCCAGACCTGCACGCTGAGCAGGCGCGACTTGTCGGTGCCGGCGCGCGCCAGCATGTCGTCGACCTTGGCCAGCGCCTCTTTGGTCTGCTGGGTGATGTCGGCAGTCTTGGTATCCGCCACCTGGCCTGCGAGGAAAACGAGATCGCCGAACACGGAAGCGCGGCTGCGACGGGCGTTCTGGTCGATGCGGGTGATATCCGACATGGGATGTCCTTATTGATTTACTTGCCGGCGGCGATGATGCGGCGGCAGTGGTCGAGCGCCGCGCCAATGAGGTTGTCGCTCGCCTCCGGCGTGCGGAACGCCGAATGCGCCGACAGCGTCACGTTCGGCAGCTTTGTCACGGGGTGACCTGCCGGCAGCGGTTCGACGGTGAAGACGTCGAGGCCGGCATGGGCGATGTGGCCGGAGCGCAGCGCGTCCAGCATCGCGTCCTCATCGACGATCGCGCCGCGCGCGGTGTTGATCAAAATGCTGCCTTTGCGCATCTGCGCGATGCGCTCGCGCGACAGGAACCGCTTGGTCTCGTCGTTGAGCAGCAGATGCAGCGAGACGACGTGGCTCTCCGCGAGCAGCTTCTCCAGCGAGACGAACTCGACACCCGGATGCGTCTTCGGCGTCCTGTTCCAGGCAATCACCTTCATGCCGCAGCCCGCCGCCATGCGCGCGGCTTCCGCGGCGATGCCGCCGAAGCCGATCAGGCCGAGCGTCTTGCCGGTGAGCTGCATCGCGTCACGGCGCAGCCAGTTGCCCTCGCGCATGCCGCGGTCCATCTCGCCAAAGTTTCGCGCGGAGGCCCACATCAGCGCGATCGCGCATTCGGCCACGGCGGTGTCGCCATATCCCTTGATGGTGTGGACGGAGATGCCGCGCTCGGCGAGTTCCTCCGGATTCATGTAGCTGCGCGCGCCGGTGCCGAGGAAGACGACATGCTTCAGCGCCTTGCAGGTCTCGGCGATCGGCGTCGGCACCGCAGTGTGGTCCACGATCATGATCTCGGCATCGCCGAGCAGGCCGGGCAGATCGTCGGGCTTGATCGAGGGATTGCGGTTGATGCTGACCGGCAGCTTCTGCGAGGCCAGCAGCTTGTCGGTCACCCCCGCCAGGGTCTCGTTCGCATCGACGAATAGGGCGCGCACAGGCCTCTCCTTCAGCACATCTTGATATTGCGTTCAGTTTTGTATTCAGACTTGAATGCGATTTGCAATCCCTAGCCCTCGGGAATTTTGCGCAATCCTGCCAAGATATTGGGCTCCCCTCTGACTTGCCGCCCAAATGGTCAGCAAATCGAAATACCGTATTGCATTTTATCCTGAATACAGAAATAGTCCAGTGGCCGGAGAACATCCGACCCAAATTCCAGGGAGACAGAGACCATGAATCGCAGGGACGCTCTCACCAAAGTCGCGCTCGCGGGCGCAGCGATTGCCGCCGTAAGCAGCTCGGCCAAGGCCGACACCGCGCCAACGTCCACGCTCGACCGCATCAAGAAGAATGGTGTGCTCCGCGTCGCCGTGATCGTCGGACAGGAGCCCTACTTCCATAAGGATCTGGCCACCAACGAGTGGTCGGGCGCCTGCATCGACATGGCCAAGGATATCGCCGGCAAGCTCGGCGCCAAGCTCGAGACGCTGGAATCGACCTGGGGCAACCAGATCCTCGACCTGCAGGCCGACAAGGTCGACCTCGCCTTCGCCGTGAACCCGACGCCGGAGCGCGCCCTGGTGATCGACTTCTCGACCCCGATCCTGGTGCACTCCTTCACCGTCATCACCAAGAAGGGCTTTGCCAAGCCGCAGACCTGGGCCGAGCTCAACAAGCCCGACGTGAAGATCGCCGTCGACATCGGCTCGACGCATGAGACCATCGCGCGCCGCTACTGCCCGAAGGCCAACATCCTCGGCTTCAAGAACCGCGACGAGGCGATCCTGGCGGTCGCGACGGGACGTGCCGACTGCAACGTCTCGCTGGCCGTGCTCTCGGTCTCGACCCTGAAGAAGAACCCGAACCTCGGCGATCTCGCCATCCCGCGCCCGCTGCTGACGTTGCCGACCAACATGGGCATCCGCGCCGAGAGCGACCGCCGCTATAAGGATTTCCTCAGCGCCTGGGCGGACTACAACCGCTCGATGGGCCAGACTCGCGAATGGATGCTGAAGGGTTTCGAGGCTGTCGGCCTCACCGCCGATGACCTCCCGCCCGAAGTGCAGTTCTGATCGATCATGTATGTCTGGGACTTCGCGGCGCTCAAGCCGTATTGGGGCCTGATCTGGCAGGGGCTCCTGGTCACCGTGTATTACACGGTGGCCACGGTGATCGCGGGTCTCGTGATCGGACTGTTCGTCGGCATCCTGCGCACGACGGCGCCGCGCTGGGTCACGGTGCCGCTGCGTCTCTATATCGAAGTATTCCGCTGCACGCCGCTGCTGGTGCAGTTGATCTGGGTGTACTACGCCCTGCCCGTCCTGATCGGCGTCGACATGTCGCCGGCGATGGCGTGCTTCATCGCGCTGTCGCTCTATGCCGGCTCGTTCTACGCGGAGATCTTCCGCGGCGGCATCGAGGCCGTTGACACCGGCCAGTGGGAAGCCGGCCGGGCCATCGGCATGCGCCGCGGCAAGATCTTTCGCCGCATCGTGCTGCCGCAGGCAACCCAGGTGATGATCCCCTCCTTCATCAACCAGACCATCATGCAGCTCAAGAACACCTCGCTGGTGTCGGTGGTCGCGGTCGGTGATCTCCTATACCAGGGCACTGTCATCACCGCATCGAGCTACAAGCCGCTCGAGGTCTACACCACGATCGCCGTGCTCTATTTCGTCGTGCTGTTCCCGCTGACGCTGGTCGCCGACAGGGTCGAGCTGAAGATGGGAGCGCACCGATGAGCGCTTTGATCGCTGACAATATCCACAAGGCGTTCGGCGACCACGAGGTGCTCAAGGGCGTCTCGCTCTCGGTTGCCCGCGGCGAGGTCGTCACCCTGATCGGCGCCTCCGGCTCCGGCAAGTCGACCTTTTTGCGCTGCCTGAACCTGCTGGAAATGCCGCAGCAGGGCAAGCTCGCAATCGGCACGCACAAATTCGCCTTCGGCAAAGGCGTGCGCGCCGCCGGTGACGCGCAGCTCGCGCTGCTTCGCCGCAGCGTCGGCATGGTATTCCAGCACTTCAACCTGTTCCCGCACATGTCGGTGCTCGGCAACGTCACCGAGGGACCGGTGCAGGTGAAGGGCATGGCGCAGGCCGAGGCCAACGCGCTCGGCCGCGATTTGCTCGCCAAGGTCGGCCTCGCCGACAAGGCCGATGCGTTCCCGAGCCGTCTGTCCGGCGGCCAGAAGCAGCGCGTCGCCATCGCCCGCGCGCTCGCCATGAAGCCCGACGTGATGCTGTTCGACGAACCGACCTCGGCGCTCGATCCCGAACTCGTCGGCGAAGTGCTCTCCGTGATCCGCAGCCTTGCCGCCGAAGGCATGACCATGGTGCTGGTGACGCACGAGATGGCCTTCGCCGCGGACGTCTCCACCCGCGTCGGCTTCATGAACGACGGCATCATGGCCGAGATCGGCACACCCGAAGAGACCATCCGCCAGCCGCGCAGCGAGCGGCTGAAGGCGTTCTTGAGCCGGTTCCACGAGACGCATTGAGGCGCGAGATCGCGAATGCTGGCGATGGGACGACGACGTCACCTGACTCGTCCCACCCAGCCCGTCGCAATTGCGCTCGCCCAGGTCAGCATTCCCTTGGCGCGCGCGAGTGCCGCCATGGCCGTGGTGTCATAGGGCACATAGCGGATCGTCGCGGACCAGCCTCCTCCGGCATGCTCCAGTATTGCGTAGCAGGCATGAGGCGTACCGACTTCGACCACGTAGGGCACCGGCACCTTCCCATCATAGCCGGGCAATCCAACACTGCCGGGATTCACGACCAGCCGGCCATCCCTCAGACGCACCAAGCGAGGAATATGCGTGTGTGCACACAGGATGATCTCGGCGGCGATTCCTTCGGCGCCAGCCTCGATCGAATCAATCCCGCTCGGATGCGGGCGGCCGTCATCGCCGATGTGGTCGAGCCAGAAAGCCGCATCATTGCTCGGCGATCCATGGCACAGGAACGCCCGCTCTTTATACGTGAGCGTCGACGGCATGCTTGCCATCCACTCGAAGTGCTTGCGCTCGAGCTCTCGGAAGTCGCTGCGTGTCGAGGTGCCGGCCTGCCGGAGCTCCAGCAGAATGCGATCCTGATCGCCACGTATTGACGGAACCCCTCGCTCCATCAGCAGGTCCGCCGTTCGGGCTGCCTCGAGCGGACCACTGACATGGTCACCCAAATTCACGATCTCGTCGATGCCGAGCGTGGCGATGTCCGCAAGGACGGCTTCAAGCGCCGGACGATTTCCGTGCACGTCCGCGATGGCAGCAAATTTCATGTGGCCTCTCCGTTCGGGATGGCCGACGATTCACGCAATGCGGGACGATGCAGGGATAGCGGTTCTCTTTAGCTGCATTTTTAGAAGCGCCCGCAAGCTGAGGATCAAATCGGCGCTGGAGCGACACTTACATGTCCGGGGTGCCGCAATCAACCGGTCTTCGCGCGTGCGGCGGGAGCCTGCGGCGCGCCGCGTTGCGCTGACAGCTCCGCCCACAGGCGAGAGCGCACGCCCTCATTGAGCGGCACAATATGGAACGGCTGGTCGAAGATTGCGAGCGGCTCCCTGACCGCCTCGAACCGCGGCCAGGCCTCAGTCACATCAGGCATGCCGGTCGTGACGAAGCGCAGCAAGTTCGCCTGGAAGCGGGCCGCGACGTCGATATCGGCTGGCGTCATCGGGCCGCCCTTGCGTTTCAGGATCGGGCGATCGATGAAGTCAGGCAGATGCGCCCAGAGGCAGGCGTTGTCGGCGCCGTGGGTCGGCCCTTGCGACAAGAACGGCTCCAGCGCGGGGCGGTGGTCGAACCGGCTCAGCCACACCGCGCCGTCGGCCGCAGCATGGAGCCGCGCGAGATCCGCCATCGGACGGTGCCAGAATGCATCCGACAGCAGCGCTTCGTGGGGATCTTCGTCGGGACGCGCCGTATCGCGGTAGCAATTCAGCAGGCGCTCCCAGCCGGCATCGCCGAACGTAACGCGCACCTGCCGCTCGGTGGTGCGGATCATCGCGGCCGGCGGCGTGCTCTTCAGGAACATCACCATCTCGTCGCGACAGGAGCCGAGCCAGAGCGGAATGTCGCGCAAGGTCCCGTCGGCGAACACATCGCGCGGCTCGCGCGGGATCACGGTGCCGTCGAGCACTGGGCCGAACACGGTGCCGGCCTCCGTCTCGTCCGCGAGCTTGCGGCCGACCCGCTCCACCGCCGCGAAGAGATTCTGTAGCGGCACGGCCGCAATGGCGCTCGGCTCGCGCGCAAGTCCGAGTTCGTCGAGCACGCGGCGCGCGACGAGGTCGGCATGATCGGCGCTCATGATGTTGCGGCCGGGCGCGCTCAGCGCCAGCGCACGGGCGAACTTGCCCTTGGCCTGCGGCAGCGTTGCGAGCGCGATCACCATCGACGCGCCGGCCGATTGACCGGACAGCGTCACCTGATCCGGGTCGCCGCCGAAACCGGCGATATTGGCATGGACCCAGTCGAGCGCCGCGAGCGAATCCGAGATCGCGAGGTTATTGGCTTCGCCCAATCCGTGACGATGCAGTTGCAGGAAGCCGAGCGGGCCGAGCCGATAGTTGATGGTGACGATGACGGCCGGGCCGTGCGCGGCGAGGAAGGCGCCGTCATAGTCAGCGCCGCCGCCGGTGACGAAGGCACCGCCATGGATGAAAAACAGCACCGGCAACGGGCGATCAGCCCCGACCGGTGTCCAGATGTTCAGGCTGAGACAGGACTCCTCCGCCTGATCGAGATGTCCGGGCTGCGGCGCATAGGCGCCGTAGTCCGTGCATCGCCGCGATTCGGTCCACGCGAGCGGCGGCGTCGCCTTGGCAAAACGCCGCGCGGTTGCGAACGGCACGCCCTTGAAGGCGCGGACAGCCCCCTGCTCGGCCCCGATGACGGGGCCGTGCGTGGTCGGAACAGCGTTGGTCAACATGCGATCGTTGTCCTGTCTCTTGCTTACGCGCGCCGCTTGCCGAGATCGGCGATGTCGACCTTGTGGGTTTCGCGCGCGGTCGATGCGGCGGCAGCCGAGGCGACACAGCAGCCGGCGACGAAGATCGCCACCGGGATCCAGCCGTTCGGTCCTTCACCGACGAGGCTCGCGCTCACCAGCGGCGTGAAGCCGGCGGCAAGGAAGCCGAGTTGGGTGCCGATCGCTGTTCCGGAATAACGCACGCGCGCTTCGAACATCTCCGCGTAGAACGACGGCCAGATCGCGTTGGGTGCGGAGTAAATGATGTAGAGGCCGATCGCGGCGGCGAAGATCGCCGTCGTGTTGCCCGACGTCACCAGCATGAAATAGGGGAACAGCAGCACGGCGCAGCCGAGCACGCCGCCGATGAACACCGGCTTGCGGCCGATCCGGTCGGCAAGCAGGGCCCAGAGCGGCTGGGCGAACAGCGCCACGACATTGCCGAGCACGCCGGCCCACAGCATGGTCGGACGTGCGACGCCGAACTTGCTGGTGGCATAGCCGAGCGCAAACACCGCGGTCATCGTGCTGACTGTCGCGATCAGCGCGCAGACGATGACGCGCAGCACATCCGGCCAGTAGTCACGCAGCAGCGCGACGACGGGGAAGCGCGCGACTTGCGCCTTGTCCTTGATGTCTTCGAACACGGGCGTTTCCGGCATGGTCCGCCGCACCAGATAGGCGACCAGCAGCACCAGCGCGGAGAGCAGGAACGGAATGCGCCAGCCCCAGCTCAGCAATTGATCTTCCGGCATGCTGGCGACGGGAATGAACACCAGCGTTGCCAGGATCGCGCCCGCCTGGGTGCCGCTCAACGTCCAGCTCGTGAAGAAGGCGCGGTTGGAATTGGCGGAATGCTCCAGCGTCAGCGAATTCGCCCCGCTCTGCTCGCCGGCCGCCGACAGGCCCTGCAACAGGCGCAGCAGCGTCAGGATGATGGGTGCCGCGTTGCCGATGGTCTTGGCATCCGGCAACAGGCCGATCGCCAGCGTCGAAGCGCCCATCACCACCAGCGTGAACAGCAGCACCGTCTTGCGGCCGATGCGGTCACCGAAATGGCCGAGGATCACGGCACCGACGGGACGCGCGATATAGCCGATGCCGAAGCTCAGCAGCGCGAGCAGCGTCGCGGTCGAGGGATCGACATTGGCGAAGAACACTTTTGGAAAGATCAGTGCTGCCGCGGTGCCGTAGATGAAGAAGTCGTAGTATTCGAGCATGCTGCCGACGAAGCTGACCAGCGCGGCGCGCTTCGGCAGCTTGTTTTGCGTGGTTTCCGCGCTGGACGGCGCGTGCAGCGATGCTGTTGAGGTCAAGCTCATCAAAATTCCTCCCATGTGTGATGGCGGTCGCGCTTCGCGTCATGCCCGTCCGGCCGTGCGCGAGTTTTTTGCTTTTGGTTGCCGCAACCTTGGTTTCAATCCATAATGTACGAACTAGTACGTTTATGCAATACTCATTGGATCGACGCCGGAACGGACGAAATTTGCCTTCACCTTCAAGGTGATCCGTGGAAACTGGCGGGAGAAACAGTAATGCTCGAGCGCATGCCGCCCCCATCCAAGCGCACCAACGATCCTGAGCGCACCAAGCGCGACATCCTCGAAGTGGCGATGGCCGAATTCGCCTCGGAGGGCTATTCCGGCGCCCGCGTCGATGCGATCGCGGCGCGGACGCGCACGTCGAAGCGGATGATCTACTATTACTTCGGCGGCAAGGAGCAGCTCTACCTCGCGGTGCTGGAAGAAGCCTATCGCAGCATCCGCGCGCTGGAGGACCAGCTCGACATCGCAAGCTGCGATGCCCGCGAGGGCTTGCGCCGGCTGATCGAGGCAACCTTCGACCATGACGAGCGCAACCCGAACTTCATCCGCCTCGTCTCAATCGAGAACATCCACCACGGCAAGCACCTGAAGCAGAATCTACAGCTGCGCCAGCTCAACGCCAGCGTGATCGCAACGCTCGACGACATCCTCAAGCGCGGCCATAGCGAAGGCGTCTTCCGCGACGACGTCGACGCCATCGACCTGCACCTCGCCATCTCCTCCTACTGCTTCTTCCGCGTCGCCAACCGCCACACCTTCGGCGCGCTGTTCGACCGCGACCTCAGCGAGCCGAAGGTGCTGGCGAAGAGCAGGAGCCAGATCGTGGAGATGATTTTGGCGTGGCTGGGGGCGAAGGGGTGAACTCGGACGAACGACTTTAGGTTGGATTCGAGACCCCGGGGTCGCTAGGATGACCTCGGAAATTCAGGCAAAGTCGTCTCGGGGCAAGCAACGTGCCGCAATTCGATCGACGTGCCACGTCTGTCCTGGCGCTGTTGGGCGACACCTCCCACACGCCTTATCATGTGGGCGCGTACGAAGCCTTGGCGCAGGCCGCCCACCCCCCATTCGCCCTGATGCCGGATTGGCTCTGCGGAAGTTCGGCCGGAGCCATCACCGCGGCGATTATTGCCGGCAATGAACCCGACCGGCGCAGGCGCGCGCTGCAGGACTATCTCGAATTTTGTACGAGCGGGCCGCTGGCCGACGCCCCATCACGGCGCTCACCACTCGACCGGGTGCGCCGGCAGCTTGGCCTTACAAGCCAAATCGAACGCCGCCGATTCGAAACAACCAAGATGCTGCTGCGTCTGGTGGATTTCGACTTGATCAACCACGGACCAATGCGGTTGACGATGGTGGCGACCAACGCCGTGTCGGGACACTGGATAGTATTCGATAACCGGCACAGCTGGATCTCTCCGGAACATGTGCTGGCGAGCGGCCTCGCTTCGCCTGAGAACGAGGGCGTTCTCATCAATGGCGAGCTGTACTGGAACGATGACCATCTGCCGTTCACCGCGCTCGAGACACTTTTGCGCGGCGAGCCGGGCGAACTCGTCGCCTTCGTCGTCGATCCCTGGAGCAGGGTCGCACCGTCTCCCGTGACTCTCACGGAAAAGCGCTTACGCGCGAAGGAAGTCGCGAACGCAACGCGCCTGGTCAAGAACATCGATTGGGTCGCCAATCAGTTCTCGTTGCAAAACGCCGCGCGAGTCAGCGCGTTCCGGCCGCTCTCTGCTGCGACGGTCGAGCCAGGCCGGCTCGATATCGTCCACGCCCTGGTGGCACGCGATGTCTCGGCAGCACCGGATCCGGTTTCACCGCGCGAAGCCCGTCAAACAGCCTACGACATGGTCAGCCGCGCAACACGTGCCGCTCCCTGGGACCGGCCGGGAGAAGCTTCCGCGGCCGTGCATAAGATCATCGCCGAGGGGGACATTTCGACCAAGACCTATGAGACGATCGCTGCTTCACCTGTCGCGCCAACACCAGCGTTTCCGGTCGACAAGACACTTTCCGATGCGGAGTCGGATATTCTGAAAGAGCTGAGAAGCGCATTGGCCGCAAACGCGACCACGACGTATCTGGACGCGCTCAAGGAACTCGCTCCTGCGTCGACACGCGCTGAACCGTCTCCGCAGCAAAAACCAAGCCTGAACTTCGCGCTGGAGGGAGCTCAGGCGTGGCAGGACGAGGTTGTCTGGGGAAGCCAGTTCGACCTGGTGGTCAACTATGGATCGGTTGGAGAGGCCGACCTCGGAGGCGTCCGCAGCCAACTCCTTGATACGCTGATCGACAGGCCTTCGTTGAAGCTCGGCATCACGATCGTGCCGACGGGACTGCTTGTGGTCGACGGCATCGTAACACGCGAGGCTCGCTTCGAGAATGGAGCGCTGACCAAAGACTTGCCGCGTTTCAAGCTCGCGGCCCCGCCTCGTCCCGAATCCTCCGATGGCGAACCAGAACCACGTGGCATTCATGTCGTTCTCTCGGACCGCGGCGCGCTGATTCATTCGTTCTTCCTGGAGATCTATCTCGTGGAGTCCCTTGGGTCGGAGAAGCACGCGCCCATCATGATCGACTTCGACCTGCAAGCGATTGCCGCAGCCAAGCCGGAACAGCGGATCGCCGAGCTTTTCATCACCAGCAAGGGCGATTCCTGGGAGGTTTACTGGAACATCGATGGGGTAAGCGGCAAGCCCGAGATCACATCGGTGGTGACGCCCTCGAAATTGAAAGCCGCTTACGACTCGCTGATCGTCGACGATATCCGGAAGATCGCGAACAACCCGCTGTGGAAGACCATCGACGAGAAGCTGACCCTGCCATCCGACGACAATGCACGCGCCTTGGCGCAGGAGGCGATGCAGGCCGCCGTCACCGTGGGCTCGAAACTATACCAGCTGCTCGCGGAAGATCCGGTCTTCAAGAAAATGTTCGAGCGGATCGAGGAACTGCCAGACGGCGCCAATATCGCCGTCATCACGGATTCTGTCGTCTTTCCCTGGGAGATGCTCTATCCACTCAACTACATCGACGGCTATCCGCCGGACAATTTTCAGCCGACGCGGTTCTGGGGCAACCGCTTCATGATCGAGTCGCTGCTCATCGTGACGTCGACCGCGGAGAAACTGCCGTCGAATCGCCAGCAGGCGGGGCAACTTCATGTCACCATGGGCCTGAACGACAGCATCGACCAGGAAAAGACCTGGCAGGGCCGCAAGCTGCTTCCGGTCAAACTCCAGAAGGACTACTTCGACCTGTCGCTTGCACCGCGCGGCAAGTATGCCGTCGGATTCGATCAGGTCGTCGCCGCGTTTCGCGACCAGGCGGCCAGTCCGAGCCTGATCTATTTCTTCTGTCATGGGACCGCCGACATCCTCGAGTTCGAGAAATCCAGGCAGTTCACCGCCTTTCACGTCACCGGCCCTCCATTTGCGAACTGGCCGCTGGTGTTTGTCAACGCCTGCGACGCCGGAAACATCTCGCCCGTCTCCTTCCTTTCGTTCCGAAAGGAATTCCGCAAGCGACGATCCGCGGGTCTCGTGGCACCGTCATTTCCGGTGCCGACCCTGTTCGCTGCGGTGTTTGCGAGGACATTCATCGAACGCTATGCCGCTCGGGTGCCTGTCGGGCAAATTCTGTTCGATCTGCGCCGCGACTTGCTCCTCAACAACAACCCGCTCGGCCTGTGGTATTCGTTGCAATGTCCACTCGACCTGAAGGCACCGGCCTGATGGCGCAGAAGCCCGTCACACTGATCGTGAGCGACCTCCACATGGGCGATGGAGGGCGCGGCGACGATTTCGTCGACGACAAGGAACAGTTCGCGAGTTTCGTCCGGCAGCAGGCGCAGAGTGATCGAGGCCGGCGCGGCGAGATCGAGCTGATCATCAATGGCGACCTCCTCGAATTCGTTCAGGTCCTCCCTGAACGATATACGCTGAACTCGCCCGACTACTGGTGCTCGGAAGAAGAATCGCTTGATAAGCTAAACCGCATCCTCGCCGGCCATCCGGAGTCGTTCGCGGCGCTGGCGGAGTTCCAAAGGCCCGGCAATGTCGTGACGATCTTCCCCGGAAACCACGACGTCGACCTGCATTGGACAGCGGTGCAAGACCGCCTCCGCAGCGTCGCCGGGAATGTCAACATCGAGCTCGGCGAGCACACCTACACGCGCTACGGCGGCAAGCTCCATATCAGCCACGGCCACCTGTTCCCGTCGATCGATCCCGTCAACGGTTTCAAGAACTGGCGCCATCCGATCCTTCGCCTGCCCGATGACAGCGCTCCCCCGCGATTGGAGATGTGCGTTGGAACGCTGTTCGTGGTCCGCTTCGTGAACCAGCTCGAAGAGAAATATCCCTTCGTCGACAATGTGCATCCTCAGACCGAGTTGGTCCGGATCCTGTTGCGTGAAGACCGCTGGGGGCTGCGAACGGTGGGATGGCTCGGTGCTCGATTCATCGTCCAGCATTTCGGCGCATCGCTGTCTGCCGGGAGCAAAGACGACATCGGGCCGGAGCTTCTAGGCGCCATACGCGGCGATCCGTTTTTCCGCGAGAGGCTCGCTGAGCTCTGCCGCGACCTGCTTGGCCGGCCGGATATGACCGAAGCCGATGTCGGCAAGGAGTTCGGCAGCGAAGAGCAGCTCGCCGAGCTTCTCGAAATGCTGCTGAAGGCCGACGGCAGCTTGACGCGATGGACCGATGTCCTGGAAATCGCCAAGCCCGCGGTCAACGCGGCCGGAGACGGCAGCGGATCGACGCTGTCGTTGCACGACGCCTCCCAGATCGACGTTCGGGCCGAATGTCTGACCATCGCCCGAAACATATGGAAGGTGCACGCCGACATTGTCGTGCTGGGTCACACGCACCTGCCCCAGGCGGTCGAGGAGAACGGATGCCGGTACTACAATCCGGGCTCATGGACCCGTTACATCGAGGACCCGTCCGCTCTTACGCTGGCGGATCTGGAAGACGACAACAGCTATCCCTACGAGCTGAACTACGTCCGGATCGAGGATGACGGCGGCACGCTTCGCAGCGAACTCGCCTGTTTCGAGCGTCGGAAAACGAGCGCAGCCGGCGCTGCGTGACGGACATCCCGGTCGCCTTGACGACCCCGCGCGCGGAGCGGCAGCCCTTTCACCCACTCTTCCGCTGTCGCGCGCTCGCCAGCAGCACCAGCATGAAGGAGGCCGCCGTCATCAGCGTGGAGATTGCCGCAATCGTCGGGTCAATTTCGTCGCGGAGCGCGGTGAACATGCGCTTGGTCAGCGGCTGATACTGGCCGCCGGAAATGAACAGCGCGACGATGGTCTCGTCCATCGCCGAGATGAAGGCGAAGATGCCGCCGGCGACCACGCTCGACTTGATCTGCGGCAGCGTCACCGCAAAGAAGCTGCGCAGGCGGTTCATGCCGAGGCTACGCGCCACCATCTCCTGCGCGGGATCAAAACTCTGCAGGCCCGCCAGCACCGATATGACGACGTAAGGCAAGCCCAGCATCACGTTCGCCAGCACGAGGCCGGGCATCGTCGCGACCAGGCCGACCTTGGCGTAGACGAAGAAGATACCGACCGCGGTGATGATGATCGGCACCACCAGCGGCAGCAGCAGCGCCATGTGGATCACCCGCATGATGCGCAGCTTGGACTGGCTGATGGCATAGGCGGCGGCAACGCCGCACGGCGTTGCGATCAGGACGGTCAGCAGCGCGACCGTCAGCGTCACCCGCGTCGCCTGCATCCAGGCCGGATTGGCGAAATATTGCTGGTACCAGCGCAGCGAGAACGACGGCGGCGGGAAGGTCAAAAAGCGCGCGCTGGAGAACGAGATCGGCGCGATGATCAGCAAGGGGAGGATCAGATAGACCAGCACCAGCGCGCTGATCACATAGAGGGCGATACGGGCGGGTGAGAGGCGCGTCATTTTTGCCCCAACACGCGATCGAGCGAGATGAAGCGGCTGACGACGAAGAAGATCGCGAGCACGCTGAGGAGCAGCACGACCGCGACGGCGCTCGCCGCGCCGAACTGGTTGTAGAGCTCGACATTGCGGCTCACCAGCATCGACACCATCACAGTGCGGCCGCCGCCGAGCAGCTCCGGCGTGATGTAGAAGCCGAGGCAGAGCACGAACACCATGGTGCAGCCCGCGAGCACGCCCGGCAACGACAGCGGCAGGAACACGCGGAAGAAGGTCAGCGACGGGCTCGCGCCGAGACTGGCGCCGGCCTGCATCAGATCGCCGGGGATCTTCTGCATCGTGGCGTAGAGCGGCAGCACCATGAACGGCAGCAGGATGTGCACGGTCGCAACCACCGTGCCGAACGTGTTGTGGACCAGCGCCAGCGGCTCGGAGATGACATCGAGATAGCGCAAAAATTGGTTGATCACGCCGGTGCGCTGGAGCAGCGCCAGCCAGGCATAGGCGCGCACCAGCACGCTGGTCCAGAACGGCAGCACGACCAACGACAGGACGAGGATGCTCCATCCCTTCGGCACGGAATTGGCGAGATAGGCCACGGGATAGCCGAGCAGCAGCGCGATCACCGTGACCGCGAGGCTGATTTCGAAGGTCAGCGCGAAGCTGCGCCAGTAGATGTCCTCGGTGAAGACCCGGCGGTAGTTCTCCAGCGTAAAGCCGTCATGGTAGATCGACTGCCAGGCGAGCCAGCCGACCGGCAGCACGATCAGGAGCAAGATCACGAGCAGCGCCGGCGACACCAGCGCCAGCATCAGGCCGTGCTCACGGCGCTGATGCTTTTGCGATGGATCGGACACTGTTGTCGTCAACGCTGCCTCGCCCGTCTACTTCTGCATGAACGACGCCCAGCGCTTCTCCGCGGCTTCGCCCGCGGGCGAGGACCACCAGGCGTAGGACATCAGCGCCTGCTTGGCCGCATTCGCCGGCTCGCTCGGCAATTGCGCGGCGCGCTCGGGCTTGATCACGTTGGTCTCGAACGCCTTCGGGTTGCCCGGGCCGTAATCGATGTTGAGTGGCAGATTGGCCTGGTGCACGGGGTCAACGGCCTCGTTGATGAACTTCACCGCCGTATCCAGGTTCGGCGCGCCCTTGAGGATGCAGAGCGAGGTGCTCTGCAGGATGCCCTGGTTGTAGGTGAAGGACACCTTGGCACCCTCCTTCGCGACGGCGCTGACGCGGCCGTTCCAGGCCATCTCCATGTCGACCTCGCCGTCATTGAGGAGCTGCGCCGACTGCGCGCCGGAGGTCCACCACACCGTGATGTGCGGCTTGATCTCCTCCAGCTTCTTGAAGGCGCGGTCGACATCGAGCGGATAGAGCTTGTCGGGCGCGACGCCGTCGGCCATCAGCGCCGCTTCCAGCGTGGCGATCGGGTGATTGCGCAGCGCGCGGCGGCCGGGGAACTTCTTGACGTCCCAAAAATCGACCCAGCTATTCGGCGCGTCCTTGGGGAAGGTCTTCTGGCTGTAGGCCAGCACGCTGGAATAGAATTCGTAGGAGACTGAATACGGACTACGATAGGTCTCCGGCATCGCCGCCGCGTTCGGGATCTTCGTGAAATCGAGCTTCTCGATCAGCCCCTGCTCGCCGCCACGCAGGCAATAGCCGGTGGGCGTGTCCACGACATCCCAGATCGGCTTGCCGCTGCCAACCTGCGTCTTGATGGCGGGCCAGGCATCGGGAATGGAATCCTGGTTGATGGTGATGCCGAGCTTCTTGGCGGAGGGATCGAGGATCGCCACCGTCTGCGCCTGCTGATAGGCGCCGCCTTGCGAAACGAAGGTGATCTGCTCGGCGGCATTCGCCGCGGTGCTCAATCCGATTGCGCCCAGCAGCGTGCAGCCCAATCCCAAACTCTGCTTCATCGTCATCCTCGCCTCCTCCAAAGTGATCTCACTGACCGATCGCATCGAGAAACTGGTACCAGCCGGCGACCATGCGCACGGCGGGCTCGCGCAGCGGATAGAACGGGATAGCCTTCATGCGGCTGACGTCGAGCAGGCCGACGTCGGGCGTTTCGCCGCGCACGAAGGCGGCGAGATAGCGGCCCATCAGGCTCGACATCGCAACGCCGGCGCCGTTGTAGCCGAGCGAGACCAGCGTGCGGTCGTCGATCCGGCCGATATGCGGCACCGAGTCCAGCGTCATGGCGACGAGGCCCGACCATTTGTATGCGAGCGGGACGTCGGCCAAATCAGGGAAAATGCCGACCATCGCCTTGCGCAGCGCGTCGAAGGCGGCTTGCGAGTCCTGCTTGCCGAACGCGCCGCGGCCGCCGAAGATCACGCGGTTGTCGACCATGCGGAACCAGCGCATCATGCGCTTGGTCTCGGTGTAGGTACGCCCGGTCGGCATCAGCTTGCCCGCGAGATTGCGCGGCAGCTGCTCGGTCGCGATCATGGCGCTGCGGAACGGGATCAGCGTCCGCTGCATATTCGCGGTCGCGCTGGTGAGATCCGAATAGCTATTGGTGGCGATGATCGCCTGCTTGGCGCGTACCGCGCCTTGTGGCGTCTCAGCGACGATGCCGCCCTTCTCGCGCCGGAGCTTGATCACCGGCGATTCCTGGAAGATGGGAACACCGCGACGCGCCACGCCGTCGGCAAGGCCACGCAGATAGTTCAGCGGATGGATGCCGCCGGAGCCGGGATTGAGCACGCCGCCGACGAAAATGTCGGAGCCGGTCTCCTCGCGCACCCCGCGCTTGTCGAGGATGCGGACCTCGGCAGAGCCCATCTCGCGCGTCATCCAGTTGGCTTCGCCGATGGCCGCCTTCAGCGTCGTCTCGTTGTGCGCGGCCTTGACCTGGCCGGTGCGCGTCAGGTTGGCACTGGTGATACCGAACTCCGACACCAGTTCCTCGACCATGTCGGTCGATTCATGCGCGATCTCGTACATGCGCGTTGCCATGGCGCGGCCATGCGCGGCATCGATCTCGCGGAACGAGAGGCGGAATTTCGCGGTGATGACGCCGCCATTGCGCCCGCTCGCACCCCAGCCGGGGCGGTTGGCTTCGAGCACGATGGGCGATGCGCCGTCCTTGGCGATGTGGTGCGCGGCGGACAAGCCGGTGTAGCCCGCGCCGATGATCACCACATCCGCCTGCTGCTCGCCCGACAGCACGGGAAACTCGCGCGCCGGCTCCGCCGTGGCGACCCACAGCGAATTGACCGATGGCAGCGCGCTCCAGTCCCGCGTCATGCCCGCGCTCACGACCTTTACGCCGCCGGCCCGATCGCCGCGTCGGCGAGCGCCTTCAGCGTCGGGAAGTGGAAATCCGGCTTGGTCAGCGTCTCCACCGCCGGCGTGCCGCCGAAGCCGGCGATGCCCTGACGACGCTCGATCCAGCACACCTTGTAGCCGAGTTTCCGCGCGATCCCGATGTCGTGGTACTGGCTCTGCGCGACGTGCAAGATATCGGACTGCTTGTAACCGAACGCCGACTGACGCCCCTTGTTGTAGGCGAAGAATTCCGGATTGGGCTTTGCCACCCCGGTATCGTCGGCACAGACGGTGTCGTCGAAGGGATTGCCGAGCGCGTGGGCGTAGCACGACAGCGCGACGCGGTCCGCGTTGGTCATCGCGACCAGGCGGAATTTCGTGCGCAGACGCTTCAGCGCCTCGACCGAGTCCGCGAACGGTCCCCAGCGCAGCACCGAGAGCTGGAACACATCGCAGGACGCATCGTCCGCGGGTAGCCCGAGCTCGGTGGCGAGATGGCGATAGACGTGGAACATCGCCTCGCTGGAGCGCTCGTAGTGCCTGTCGCGCCCGCGCTTGTAGGGCTCAAAAATCTGCTCGTCGCTGAGCTCGGCCGGCGTCTTGCCCGAGATCTTGCGCACCGCGTTGAGCACGCCGGCCTCGAAATCGATCAAGGTGCCGACGACGTCGAAGGTGAGAACCTTGAAATTGCTGAAAGCGGCTTGGGTCGACATATCAGTTTCTTCTCTCGGTTGAACAAGGCTGGAGTTCAGTCCACCCGGGGCACGACGATGGTGTCCGCGGGATGAAGGGTGACGGTGAGGCTGCCGCCGAGCGGCGGGATGCGGCTATAGGCCTGGTGGAAAGCCGGCTGGCGCAGGCTGAGCGCGATGCCGTCGGTCAGCGCCAGGAAGATGCGCAGGCTTTCTCCCTGATAGACGATATCGGTGACCGTCCCGGTCAGGCGATTGCAGGCGGCATCCTGCGCGCCGTCGTCGATCAGCAGCTTTTCGCTGTGCACCGCGAGCATCAGCGCATCGCGTGAGGGAATGGCGCGGGCGCTGCGCAGCAGCGCATTGCCGAGCGCGACGCTGGAGGCATCGACACGGCGGACGGGGAGCATCGTCGCCTCGCCGATGAAGCTCGCGACGAAGGAATCGGCGGGATGGTCGTGCAGCCGCTCGGGCTCATCGATCTGGATCAACCGGCCATCCTTCATCACCGCGACCCGGTCGCTCATGGTCAGCGCCTCGCGCTGGTCATGAGTGACGTAGATGATGGTGGCGCCGATCCGCCGGTGCAGCGCGCGCAGCTCGATCTGCATGGATTCGCGCAGCTGCTTGTCGAGCGCGGACAGCGGCTCATCCATCAGGATCAGCCGCGGTTCGAAGATCATGGCGCGCGCGAGCGCAACGCGCTGGCGCTGGCCGCCGGAGAGCTGCGCAATGCCGCGCTCTTCATAACCGGCAAGGCCGACCATCGAAAGCGCCGCGCGCACCTTGTCGGGCCAGCCTGATTTCGGCAGGCGACGCGCGCGCAACGGAAAGGCGACGTTCTCGCCGACGCTCATATGCGGGAACAGCGCGTAGTTCTGGAACACGACGCCGATGTCGCGCTTGTGCGGCGGCATGTAGGTGACGTCGCGGCCGCCGAACAGAATTGTGCCTGAGGTCGGCAGGATGAAGCCGCCCAAGATGCCGAGCAGCGTGGTCTTGCCGGAGCCGGAGGGACCAAGCAGCGAGACGAATTCACCGGCGCCGACATTGAGGGAGACGTCGTCGAGGGCGCGAACGGCGCCATAGGCCTTGCTGGCCGATTTGATCTCGACGCTTTCCGCTCGTTTGTCCAACGATCGACCTCGCCTGGTTCCCCTGCAATGGCGTGCCTCACTGCGCGCCATAAGCCTGCTTTATAGACAGGGCTTTGAAGCGTTCAGAGGCGCGACGTGCGCTGCACCAAATCTTCTCTCGCAGGCCCTGTGTTTAGGCTGTCATGCCAATGACACCAGACTTGGCAAAATCCGGCAATTGCCAAATTCTTACCGCGCCCATAACATGGCGTTATGCCTGAGCTACGCCGGATGCTGCCCTCCAGCAACGCCCTGTTCGTCTTCGACGCAGCGGCGCGCAATGGCAGCTTCACGGCGGCAGCCGCCGAGCTGAACGTGACGCAGCCCGCGGTGAGCCGCATGCTCGGCCAGTTCGAGGAGCATCTCGGCGTGCGCCTGTTCGACCGCACCGCGGGCCGCGCGGTGCTCACCGAGGAAGGCGAGCTCCTGTATCGCCGCGTGCTCGAAGGCTTTCGCAGCATCGAGACCGGACTCACCGAGATCGAACGG
Source organism: Bradyrhizobium sp. 18BD (assembly GCF_054185225.1). Taxonomy (NCBI): domain Bacteria; kingdom Pseudomonadati; phylum Pseudomonadota; class Alphaproteobacteria; order Hyphomicrobiales; family Nitrobacteraceae; genus Bradyrhizobium; species Bradyrhizobium sp. 18BD. The sequence goes on from NZ_JAVAYL010000008.1 coordinate 46,548, forward strand.
CGGCGCAAAGGCACCGAGACGGTGACGCTATCCGTCTCTTCGGCCTTCACCACGCACTGGCTGATGCCGCGGATCGACAAGCTGCAGCGACAGTTTCCGCAGGTCGATCTGCGCTTCCAGCTCATCTCCGGCGCGCTGCGCGGGCCGGTCGAGAATGTCGATCTCGGCATGCGTTTTCGCGATCGTGACGAGCCCTCGTCCGGTGGCACGCTGGTGATGAGGGAGGTCATGCTGCCGATGTGCAGCCCGGGCTATCTCGGCGAGACCGATCCCGCCGAGGGTAACACCATCATCCGCCTCGCCGAGACACCGGGCGACTGGGCCGCGGATTACGCCTCGCTGCTCACCGGCCGCCGCGGCGCCGCCAAGGGCCTGAGCTTCACCGATTATGCGGTCGTGGTGCAGGCCGCCCTGCTCGGCCAGGGCATCGCGCTCGGCTGGCTGACGGTCGCCTCGCACTGGCTGCTCACCGGCGCGCTGGTGCCGGCCTCCGACAGGCTCACCACCACGCGCCGCATCTGCGAATTCCTGCCGCCGCGCAACCGCCCGATGCGCCCCATCGCCGCCGAGATCCGCGACTGGATCATCGCCCAGATGCACAGCGAGATCGCCGCGATCGACCGGCTCTATCCGAAGCTCGGCGCGATGGCGGCGTGTTACTAGAGCATGCGAAGTGGGTACCGGTTTGCGTCAAGTAAGCGCGTCAAAGCTAGAGTCTAGCCGGCGTCAGCGCAGCGCAGTAGCGGTCGGGCAGATGATCGCCGATCCCCGGCGGTACCAGCACGGAAGAGAGGACACCGATCAGGTCCGATCGCGTGTTCAGTGATCTTCCCTTGAAGAGACTGACGATCTGCGCGAGCAGACCGGCGTCCGCGCGCGGATCATTCGAGCCCAAACCGCCTGTCGGTCCGCCGGCGCTGAATCTCGCGGCCCGGTCGCATGCGAGATAGCGGCCGACATGCAGGAAATCGAGCTGCGGCGGCGGCACCGTCGGGACGATGTCGGTGCCGTTGACCAGACGGTAGGTCGTCCTGCCAAACGTCTCGTTATAAGACGTCACGAAATCGGCGCGGCCGGTGCGCGGGCAGCCGTATAGATAGATCTGCGCATCCTTCAGCTGAAGCTCGACGCGCGCGAAATCGGCGATGTTCACCGCGATCGCTGCGCCCAGGCTGTGCCCGGTGATGAAGATGGGGGATTTGTCGGCAAGCGCCGTGGTGATCGCCGCCTTGACGTCAGCCCAGACGGCCGCAGCCGCCTGGCGGAAACCCGTGTGCACCGGCGACGCCGGCTTGCCGAGCGTGAAGTTATTCAGCCAGTTCAGAAGGTGAACCGGGTCGGTGCCCGCAAAGGCGATGATCGTCGCCCTGCCCCGCCGCACGATGACGCCCCTCGTGTCCGTCAGCTCGGGCGTGGTGCTCACCGGCTGAATCAAAAGCTTAACGTCGGACAGAGTCCAGAGCGGCGCAACCTGCCTGATCGTATCGGGCACATGGGTCTCGTAAGCGAGCTGCGACATCCACATCATCGCGCGCGCGACGCCGAGATCGAAATCGGTGGCAGCTTCGTTGAATGCCGCGAAGGCGTTGCGGTCGTATTGACCGACAGGAAGTTCGACCAGCTTGCTCATGTTCAGCTCCCAAAAATAGTTTGCGGCTGCACTGCATGGATCGAAGTCGAATGGAACCAGCTTCGCATATGGCTGGACTTTTGACAATCTGTGCGGGTGGTGATGGGATATTCTCCCTCCACGTCATTGCGAGCGCAGCCAAGCAATCCAGAGTCTTTCCGCGGAGGGATTCTGGATTGCTTCGCTGCGCTCGCAATGACGATGTGGATAGACTTTCGATCGTAGTTTGGCCTCTCCCCTGCCCGAGGAGAGGCCAACCGATCACCGATGCTCGATCGCCCTGATCGCACCGCGCAGCTCGGCGAGCCCGCGCAGGCGGCCGATCGCGGTGTAGCCGGGATTGGTGCGCTTGGTGGCGGCGAGGTCGTCGAGCATGCGGTGACCGTGATCGGGACGGAACACGATCTGCTGGTCGGGCGCGCGCCGCGCGTTCTCCTTCAAGAGCGCCTTCAGCACCGCGACCATGTCGACGTCGCCGTCGAGATGATCGGACTCGTAGAACGTCAGGCCGTCGGCCTCGCGCTTGGTCGCGCGCAGATGCGCAAACGCGATGCGCGGGCCGAAGCGTTCGGCCATTTCAGGCAGATTGTTCTCCGCGCGCACGCCGAGCGAGCCCGTGCACAGGCAGATGCCGTTGGCCTTCGACGGCACCGCGTCGAACAGCGCCTGGTAGTCGTCGGCAGATGAAGCAATGCGCGGCAGGCCGAACAGCGGCCGCGGCGGATCGTCCGGATGCAGGGTCAGGGAGACGCCGAGCTGCTCGGCGACCGGCGTCACGCGCGCAAGGAACTCGGCCAGATGCTGCCGCAGGATCTTCGGCGTGATGTCGCGATAGGTCTCGAGCCGGTCGCGGAATTGCGGGATGGTCATCGGCTCGGTGGTCGAGCCCGGCAATGCGCTGGCGATCACCGTGACGAGATAGTCGATATCCGCCTGGCTCATCTTCTCGAACAGCGCTTTCGCGCGCGCCTGCTGCTCGGGCGAATATTCCTGCACGGCGGCAGGGCGCTTGAGGATGTGCAGTTCGAACGCCGCAAAGCGGTCCTGGTCGAAGCGCATCGCGCGGGCGCCGTTCGGAAGCTCCCACTCCAGATCGGTGCGACACCAGTCCACCACAGGCATGAAATTGTAGCAGATGACCTTGATGCCGGACGCCGCCACCGCCTCCATGCTCGCGATCCACGCCTCGACCGACTTCGTCGCCTTGCCGCCGAGCCGCTTGACGTCGTCGGGGATCGGAATCGACTCGACCACCGACCACGTCAGTTGCGAGCGGCCGGGCTGGCCGTTCTCGATGAAGTTCTTGCGCTCCTCGACCGCCTTGCGCGTCCAGGCCTCGCCGATCGGCACCTGATGCAGCGCCGAGACGATATCGCTCGCCCCGGCCTGCCTGACATCGTCGAGCGAGACCGGATCATCCGGCCCGTACCAGCGCCATCCTTCGAGCATCATATGATCACACCTAAAGCGTTTCGAGCGAAGTGGATACCGGTTCGCGTGAAGAAAACGCGTCAAACAAAAGTCAGTTCGCGGTCAGCACGACCTTGACGCTCTGCGAGCGGTCAAGCGCCAGCCGCAGCGCGTCGGGCGCGGTGGAGAGCGGCCGCTCGGCGGTGACCAGCGACAGCACGTCGACACTGCCGGACCCGATCAGTTCCACCGCAGTCATGAACTCGAAGCCGAAGCGGAACGAGCCGCGCAGGTCGATCTCCTTGGCCATCACCGCATTCGACGGTGTCGGAATCTGGCCGCCCGGCAGGTTGCCGATCTGCACCACGACACCGCCACGCCGCACGATCCCAATCGCGCTCGCGAGACCCGCGGCCGTACCCGAGACCTCGAAGGCGACGTCGTAGGGGCGCGACGCCGCCTGCGCCTTCAGTCCTTCCTCACCGCCCGAGACGTTCTCGACATGCGAAGCGCCGAGCCGGGTCGCGAAGGCCAGCGGCGCCGGTGCGATGTCGGCCACCGTGATGTCGGCCATGCCGGCGCGATGCGCGGCGAGCATCGTCAACAGGCCGATCGGGCCGGCACCGAAGATGATGCCGCGCTTGCCCTCGATGTTGCCGGCGCGCGCGACCGCGTGCAGGCAGACCGCAAGCGGCTCGGCGAGCGCCGCGGCCTGATAGGAGACGTGATCAGGGATTTTCACGCATTGCGCAGGGACCGCGTCGAAATAATTGGCAAAGCCGCCCTGCATGTGCGGCGTCTTCGACGCCGAGCCCATGAAGTAGATGTTCTCGCAGAGGTTCGGCCGGCCCTCGCGGCAGGCGACGCAATGGCCGCACCAGCGCGACGGGTTCACCGCGACCCGATCGCCAACCTTCAGGTTTGCCGCGGAGCCGGAGATCTCCACGACCTCGCCCGAGATCTCGTGGCCGAGCACCAGCGGTGACTTCACCACGAAATCGCCGGTGCGGGCATGACGGAAGTAATGCATGTCGGAGCCGCAGATGCCGCCCGCGCCGAAGCGGATGCGCACCATGCCGTCGGCGAGCTTGTCGAGCGGATGCTCGATCATGCGCAGATCTTCGGGCCCGAACAGGGTAGCGGCGAGAGCAACGGAGGTCATTTGGAGAGTCCCATATATTTAGGCAGCCAGAGGGTCAGTTCGGGAATGTAGGTGATCGCGATCAGCGCGAGCATCAGCGGCACCAGCCAGGGCAGGATCGCGACCGTCGTGCGCTCGACCGAGAGCTTGGCCACGCGGGCCAGCACGAACAGCACCATCCCGAGCGGCGGATGCAACAGGCCGATCATCAGGTTCAGCGTCATGATCAGACCGAAGTGGATCGGATCGATGCCGAGCTTGAGCACGATCGGCAGCAGGATCGGCACCAAAATGGTGATCGCCGCCGTGGTGTCGATGAAGCAGCCGACGAACAGGATCAGGACGTTGGCCAGCGCCAGGAACACCCATTTGTTGTGGGTGATGCTGAGCATCCAGTCCGACAGCATCTGGGCGGCCTGCGACACCGTCAGCAGCCAGGCGAAGATCGAGGCCGCGGTGACGATGAACAGCACCGAGGCCGTGGTCTCGATGGTGTCGAAGGTTGCCTTCGCCACCGTCTTCAAGGTCATGGTGCGGTAGCGCACGAGGCCGAGGAACAGCGACCAGATCACGGCGGCGACCGCGGCTTCCGTCGGCGTGAACCAGCCCAGCGTCATGCCGCCGATCAGGATCACCGGCGCCATCAGCGCCATCACCGCCGAGAAATCAAAGTACCAATCGATGATCAGCAGCGTGCCGAGACCGATGACGACGGCCATGTTGGTGGACATGCCGGCCATCACCATCAGCCAGATCGCAAGCGGGAACGCCAGCACGATGGCGATCTCGAGGCCGGCCGAACCGAGCTGCGGCCAGGAGAACGGGGTGTCGCTGCCCCATTTGTTCTTGTGCGCGAAATAGGTGACCGTCGCCATCATCAGCAGCGTCATGACGATGCCGGGAATGACACCGCCCAGAAACAGCGCGCCGATCGAGACGTTGGCCATCATGCCGTAGATCACGAACGGCAGCGACGGCGGGATGATGGGGCCGAGCGTTGCGGACGCCGCGGTGACGCCGACCGAGAACTCGGTGGAGTAGCCGTGGTCCTTCATCGCCTTGATCTCGATGGTGCCGAGGCCGGCCGCATCCGCGATCGCGGTGCCGGACATGCCGGAGAAGATCACCGAGCCGATGATGTTGACGTGGCCGAGACCGCCACGCATCCAGCCGACCAGCGCGACCGCGAACTTGTAGATGCGGCCGGTGACGCCGGCGATGTTCATGAGATTGCCGGCCAGGATGAAGAACGGCACGGCGAGCAGCGGAAAGCTCTCGACGCCGGCGATCATGCGCTGCGCCAGCGTGACGTCGGGCGTCACACCGCTGACCAGGATGTAGAGCAGCGACGACGCGGCCATGGCAATCGCCACGGGAACGCCGAGCAGCATCAGGATGAGGAAGCCTCCAAGCAACAGCAACATGGGATTACCCTTCAAAACCGTCGTAGGCGCCGGGACGTTCGAGGATCGAATAACCCTGTCGCAAATGTTGGATGGCCACCTGCACGGAGCGTGCGAACATCAGCACGAAGCCGGCCAGGACGGCGTAATAGACGTAGTCCTTGGGAAGATTGATCGTGGTCATGGATTCGTCGCCAATGATCTGGATGTAGACCCAGACCAGCTTGATGGCGTAGCCGAAGAACGCGATCCGGATCAGATCGATCACGGTGGACAGTGCGCGCGCCACGACGTGCGGCAGATAGCGATAGATCAGGTCGACCTGGATATGCCGCGACAGCCGCACGCACATCGAGGAGCCGATGAAGACCACGCCGATCAGGCAGTAGGTCGCGATCTCCTCGGTCCAGGCATAGCTGTCGTTGAGGACATAGCGGGTGAAGAACTGCAGGAAGACGGCGAGCGCCATCACCCAGAAGATCACCAGCGCCACCCAGTCCTCGAAAGCATAGACGCCGAGATCGACCTTCGGGGTCGCCTCCTCCTCGAAGGTATGGGCGATCTCGTCTCCGGTGATCTGCCGGTGCACTTCGACGGTCGACATGTGGTTACTCCCCAAACTGGCTCCGTCGTTCCGGGATGGTGCGTTGGCAGCAGACCCGGAACCTCGAGATTCTCAGGTGCGCAATGCGCACCGCAGTTCGGTCCAACGGACCGCCCCGGGATGACGACTACGTCGTCACTTCACCGCCTGGATGCGTTCCCAGTCGGCCTTGCGATAACCAAAGGTCTCGAACGGAACGTTCTTCAGCACGATGTCGCGGAATTCGTTCTTGTCAACCTCGGTCACGGTCAAGCCCTTTTCCTTGAAGAAGGAAACGAGCTTGGCCTCGTTCTGCTTGATCTCATCAGTCGCCTTGGCGGCGGCTTCCTGCGCAACGTCGGTGAAGATTTTCTTGTCTTCGTCGCTGAGCTTCTTCCACAGCGCGCCCGCCACCACCGTGTTGAGGTGGTCGACGATGTGGCCGGTCAGCACGATGTGCTTCTGCACCTCGTAGAACTTCTTGGCTTCGATCGTGGTCAGCGGGTTCTCCTGCGCCTCGACGGTGCCGTTCTGGAGCGCGAGATAGACCTCGGCGAAGGCGATCGGCGCGGTGTTGGCGCCGCAGGCGCGCGGCATCGCGAGATAGGCCGGCACGTCGGGCACGCGCATCTTCAGGCCCTTGAGGTCGGCGCAGCTCTTGATCGGCTTGTTCGACGAGGTCTGGCGCACGCCGTAATAGGTCACCGCGACGATGTGGTGGCCGCTCTTGTCCTCATAACCCTTGGCGAGCTCCTTGAAGATGTCGCTCTTGGTGTAGGCGAGCAGATGGTCGGAGTCGCGGAAGGTGTAGGGATAATAGGTCACGCCGATCGGCGGGAAGCTCTTGGCCGCGAAGCTCGAGCCGGAGATGATGATGTCGACCGAACCGAGCGAGAGGCCCTGGTTGATGTCGGCTTCCTTGCCAAGCTGCGAGGCCGGATAGACGTCGACCGTGTAGCGCCCGTTGGTGCGCTTGCCGATCTCCTGCGCGGCCCAGACCGAAGCGGTGTGAAACGGCTCCGAGGTCTCATAGACATGGGCCCATTTGAGCTTGGTCTGCGCCATGCCGGGGTTGGCCGCCGCGAGCATTGCCGCGACCGAAGTCGCCAGCACCATCGTCATTTTCTTCAACACTGACTTATCCTCCACTGACTAAAGTCTGCTTCTTGTTCACCCGCCTCCAAGATGGATGCGGGCCGCCCAATCTCATCGCCGCCGCGCACTGCCGCTCTTGGCCTGCTTCTTCGGCTTTGGTTTTGCCGGGGGGCGCACGGTGCGGCCTCGCCCGGCAGGCGCCGCCCCTGCGGCAGCCTCAGCACCGAAATTCTGCGCAAAGCGCTCCTGCGAGCGCGCCAGATGTTTTCGCATCGCCTCGCGGGCAGCGTCCGGATCATGCGCTACGATCGCATCGCGCACGGCGCGATGCTCGTCGAGCGCCGTACGCCAGGTGCCCGGGCTTTCGAAATAATGCGCAAGCTGCGCGAAATAGGGATTGAGGCGCTGGTCGAACAGCTCGCCGACCACGCGCACCAGCACAGCATTGCCGAGACTGCCGGCGATCGCGACGTGGAAGGCGCGGTCATGCACCATCGAGGCCTCGCCGGGATGTTCGACCTTCTCCATCGCGATAAGGGAGGCATCGATGCGGGCGACATCGTCCTTCGTCGCCACGCGCGCGGCCTGCTCGGCAATGGCGCTTTCCAGGAATTCGCGGGCGCGCAGCAGCTCGAACGGACCTTCGATGACGGCGGATGGCGCCGGCGCGACGTCGGCGGGCTCGGTTACATAAATGCCTGAACCGACGCGAATGCGAACGCGGCCCTCGACCTCGAGCGCGATCAGCGCCTCGCGCACTGTCGGACGCGAGATCCTGAGCTGCTCGGCGAGCTCGCGCTCGGTCGGCAAGCGGCTGCCGACCGCGTACTCGCCGCTGTCGATCAGGCTTCGCAATTGATCGGCGACCTGGCGATAAAGCCGTCTCGCCTCCACAGCTTCCAGCGGCACGCTGGCCTCCCCGAAAGGGTCGCGCGGGGTCGTCCCGAACCGCGGCCCGCCAATTTTTGGAAAATTGGTCTTACCAATTGACCGGAGCATTGACCGAGGACAGGCGCCATGTCAAGCAGCGGCCAAACACAGGGAGAGACGACCATGCGTCCGGGTTCAGAGCGTCTTGGCCGCGCCAATCTCGACCGGCTGCCAGCTAGCATCCGCCGCCCGGCCTATGACCGTTCGCGCGTTACGCCCGGCATCGTGCATTTGGGCCTCGGCGCGTTTCATCGCGCACACCAGGCCGTCGTCATCGATGATTGCCTTGCCGGCGGCAGCTCGTCCTGGGGCATTGTCGGCGCCAGCCTGCGCAGCCCGGATACCCGCGACGCCCTCGCCCCGCAGGATCATCTCTATACGGTCGCCGTGCGTGCCGCCGAAGGCACCGAGCATCGCGTGATCGGGGCGCTGCTCGACAGCGTCGTTGCGCGTGAGAAGCCGGCAGCGCTGGTCGAACGGATGGCCGATCCCGCCATCCGCATCGTCTCGCTCACCGTGACCGAGAAGGGCTATTGCCACACGCCGCAGACCGGCGATCTCGACGAGCGGCATCCTGACGTCGTGCACGACCTCAACAATCCCGATGCGCCGCGCTCGGCACCCGGCTTCATCGTGGCCGCGCTGGCGCGCCGGCGCGCACAGGGTCTGGCGCCCTTCACCGTGCTGTGCTGCGACAATCTCGCCGCCAACGGCCACACCGTGCAGCGCATCGTGACGCAGTTCGCCGCGCTCCGCTCCAAGGAGCTCGGCAAGTGGATCGCCGACAACGCCGCCTTCCCGTCGACCATGGTGGATCGCATCGTGCCGGAGACGACCGACGCTGACCGCGATGCGGTCGCTGCCGCGCTCGGCCTGCGCGATGCGTGGCCGGTCATGACCGAGCCGTTCACGCAATGGGTGATCGAGGACCGCTTTACGGCAGGCCGGCCCGATCTTGCGGCCGCGGGCGTCGAGCTCGTCACCGACGTCAAGCCGTTCGAGCTGATGAAGCTGCGCCTGCTCAACGCCAGCCATTCGGCGCTGGCCTATCTCGGCTATCTCGCGGGTTACGAGACCATCGCCGACACCATGCAGGATCCGCATTTCGCGCGCCTCGCCGCACAGGTGATGGAAGTGGCCGCCGTGACGCTGACGATGCCTGCGGGCACTGATCTTGCCGCCTATCGCGCCTCGCTGCTGAAGCGTTTTGCCAATCCGGCGCTGCATCACCGCACCTGGCAGATCGCGATGGACGGCTCGCAGAAGCTGCCACAGCGCCTGCTCGGCGCGATGCAGGATCGCCTGCATAAGGGCTTGCCGATCGCGACGCATGCGCTCGCGGTAGCGGGGTGGATGCGTTACGTGACCACGCGCGACGAGCAGGGACGCGCCATTGACGTGCGCGATCCCCTCGCCGCTGAGTTTGCCGCGCTGGCGCGCGAGGCGGGTCCCGTCGCCGAGAAGCTCGCGCCCGCATTGCTTGGCGTGGAAAAAGTGTTCGGACCGCTGGGCGCCGAGCCGCGCCTGCGCGAGGCCGTGACCTCCGCGCTCGGCCGTCTTTATAGGGACGGCGCGCGGCGGGCGGTGGAGACGCATGTTTCGGCGTGACCACAAAGCAGGCAATGCTGCACTGCGGTCGAAATCGAACGTGAAATCGATCGGAAGTCGCGCTTGATTTTTGCCGGTCCTTGCCGCACCCGAGAGGCATGGCAAAGGACAACAAGGTCATCGCCGCGAACGCGGCCTTCTACGCCGCCTTTTCGACCGGCGATGTCGACGGCATGGAGCGGATGTGGGCGGATGACGACGCCATTTCCTGCATCCATCCTGGCTGGCCGGCGATCATCGGCCGCGCCACCGTGATCGGAAGCTGGCGCGACATCCTGCAAAATCCGGAGCGGCCGCAGATCGTCTGCGCCGAGCCGCAGGCCATCGTCGACGGCGACAGCGCCCGGGTGCTCTGCATCGAGATCGTCGACGGCACCGCTTTGGCCGCCGCGAACCATTTTCGCCGTGTCGGCGACGGCTGGCGCCTGGTGCATCACCAGTCGAGCCCGATTGCGCAGATTGTCGAGCAAGCCGAGGACGATAGAACGAGTCACCGCGTCCACTGACAGCTAGCCTCACGCCGGCGTGATCTACTGTGCATGGGGTTGTTTTTCAGTTTTTTGTTTTGAGCCCCCGAGTTCCGACAAATCATCCAGCACGACCCGCGCCGCGGCGAAGTCGTCATCCCGGAAAAACATGCTGCGGGTGATCAGCACCGGAATGTTCGCCCGCGACGCCGCGATCAGCCCGTTGCCGGAATCTTCGATCGCGAGGCAGTCGGATCCGTCCAGCTTCAGCCGCGCCAGGATCTCGAGATAGACATCCGGCGCCGGCTTCTTGTGCCGGACGTCGTCGCCGGCGACGACCGCATCGAAATCGGCTGCCCAGCGCGGTCCCAGCGCCTGCGACAGCAACGCATCGATATTGCCGCGCGAGGTCGTGGTCGCGATGGCAAGCCGCTGGCCGCGCACCCGGGCGTCCGCCAATAGCTCGGCCACGCCCGGCCGCAACGGGCAGCAGCCGGTCGCGATCAGCTCGGCATAATGCGCGGTCTTGATGCTATGAAGCTCGGCGATATCGGCATCCGACAGCGGCGGCGCGATCCACCGCCTTGCGTGGTAGGCCCGCATGCGTTCCTTGCCGCCAGTCACGCGGAGCAGGTCCTTATAGGTGGCCCGGTCCCAGTGCCAGTCGAGACCGTGACGGGCGAAGGCATGGTTGAAGGCCCGCCGATGCCGCTCCTCGGTCTCGGCCAGGGTGCCGTCAACATCGAAGATCAGCGCGGCGGCGCGCCGGATCAGCTCGGCTGCATCCGCTGGAGCGATCGCTTCTGCCTGCATGGTCGATGCCTCCCGGTCACGATCGACCATCGCCCGGGGCGGGAAGCGAGTAAAATCGCAATATCTTTTGCCCGACCCAAAAATCTCTTATGAGCGAACGACGCGCCGCTGGCGCGAACGGGAACCTTGACCTGCACGGGAGACGCATGCGGCTCTTCATCCTCGGCCTCGGCTATAGTGCCCGGCACTTCGTCCGCACATTCGGCGGCAGCTTCTCCCATATCGCCGGCACCGTGCGCGATCCCGGACAGCACACCGACCTCGCAAACGTCGAGGTGCATGGCTTTGCCGGCAGCCATCCGGCACGCGAGACGGTCGCGCGCATCGGCGAGGCCGATGTCCTCCTCATCTCGATCCCGCCCGGCAGCACTGGCGATCCCGCACTCACCGCGTTCGGCGACGTGCTGGCAGCGGGCCGCCGCAAGGTCGTCTACCTCTCCACCATCGGCGTCTATGGCGATCACGCCGGCCGCTGGGTGGACGAGAGCACGCCGCCACAGGCCGTGTTCGAGCGCACGCGCCAGCGGATCGCGGCGGAGCAGGCCTGGACCGACGCGGCGCGCGGCGATGTCGCAATCCTGCGGCTCGCCGGCATCTACGGCCCCAGCCGCAATGCGCTGGTGACGCTGCGCGCGGGCACGGCCAGGCGCATCATCAAGCCGGGACAGGTCTTCAACCGCATCCACGCCGACGACATCGCAAGCGCGATCATGGCCGTGGTGAACCATCATGGCGGCGGCATCTGGAATGTCTGCGACGACGAGCCCACGCCGCCGCAGGATGTGATCGCCTATGCCGCAGAGCTGATGGGCGTTGCGCCGCCGGCCGAGGAGCCGTTCGAAAGCGCCGAGATGTCGGCGATGGCCCGCAGCTTCTATGCCAGCAGCGCCCGCGTCTCCAATGCGAAGCTGAAACGTGAGCTCGGCATCACACTGGCCCACCCGAGCTATCGCCATGGCCTCGATGCGTTGTGGCGCGCCGGTGAAGGGCGATGAGGTTCTGACGCCTCCCAGACATGCCGGGCCCGCGCTTGACTTTGCGCCGGTGCGGTCGTGATCTAGGCATTCAGCGAGCCACGTACAACGAGCTCGCTCCTTGGGAGGATCCAATGAACAAGACGATCGCCATGATCGCGGCGGCGGCTGCCGTCATCACGTTCGGCGCTGCACGCGCCGCACCACTGCCTGAAGTCAATCCCGACGACGCCGGTTTCTCGAAGCAGGGCCTTGCACGGCTCGACAGCTTCTTCGCCCGCGAGATCGCCGCCAAGCGCGTGCCCGGCGCGGTCGTCGCGGTGGCGCGGGACGGCAAGCTGGTGCACTACAAGGCCTACGGCATGCTCGATCCGGACAGGGGCACGCCGATGACGGTCGATGCGATCTTCGCGCTGGCCTCGATGACCAAACCGATGGCGGCGGTCGCAGGCCTGACGCTGATGGAAAAAGGCCAGCTGCCGCTTCAGGCGAAGCTCTCCGATTACTATCCCGGCTTTGCCGACATGAAGGTCGGCTCGGCGCAGGCCGATGGTTCGCTGAAGCTCGAGCCGCAGGCTTCGCCGATCTTCATCCATGATCTCTACCGGCATACATCCGGATTGATGTATGGCGGCCGTCCGGACAGCTCGAGCCCGGTGGCGCGGCTCTATCCGGACGGCGTCGCACCGGCGGTTGAAGGCGACACCCAGGCCTTCATCGAGCGCATGACGAAGCTTCCGCTGGCGCATCAGCCCTCGACCGAGTTCGAGTACGGCTTTTCGATCGATGTGCTCGGCGCCGTCGTCGAGAAGGTGAGCGAGCAGAAGCTCGGTGATTATCTCGCCGCCAATGTGTGGCAGCCGCTCGGCATGAAGGACGCGACCTTCCACCCGACCGACGCGCAACGCCCTCGCCTCGCCCGCCCGTTCGCCAATGATCCGCTGACGGGGAAGCCGCAGGCCATCAAGCTGCTCGACACCCCGACCAAGTTCGACTGCGGCGGCGCCTGCTCGTTCGCGACGATGGGCGACTATGTCCGCTTCGGGCAGATGCTGCTCAACGGCGGCGAGCTCGACGGCCAGCGCATTCTTTCGCCGAAGACCGTGCACCACATGACGACCAATCACCTCGGTCCCGAGATCAAGAACAACGTGGCGAACATCGAGCCGCATCGCGCCGGCTTCGGCTTTGGCCTCGCGGTCGCGGTCCGCACCGGCGAAGGCCTGTCGTCGGTTCCCGGCAATCCCGGCGAGTTCACCTGGAACGGCGCCTACGGCACGCAGTTCTTCTGCGATCCCAAGGAGCGTCTCGTCGTGGTGGTGGGAACGGCCGCGCCGGGCGAGCTGCGCAAATATTATCGCGAGCAGGTGCAGGACATCATCTATGGCGCGATGACGAAGTAAGATCAGCGCTGCCCCGATAGAGAAAGGGCGGCCACTCGGGCCGCCCTCTTTAACTCTAGAGCATGATCTTATCGGAAAACCGCTACACACTTTTCCGGATCATGCTCCGCTATCAGCTCAACACGCCGTACTTCTTGAACCAGGCCTCGGCCTGCTTCCAGGCGTCTTCCGCCGCGTCCTTGCGATAGCTGCCGCGATAGTCGGCATGGAAGCCGTGCGGCGCGTCCGGATAGATCTTGAATTCGGCCGTCTTCTTGTTCTCCGCGAGCGCGGCCTTCATCTGCTCGACCTGGGCGACGGGGATGCCGGTATCGGCGCCGCCATAGAGGCCGAGCACCGGCGCCTTCATCTCGGGCGCGAGCTGCATCGGGCTCCTTGGCCACAGCGGATTGGCGGGGTCGACCACCGTGCCGTAGAAGGCAACACCCGCCTTGAGCGCGCCGCTATGGGCGGCGTATTCCCAGACCGTGCGCCCGCCGCGGCAGAAGCCGATGATGCCGAGCTTGGCGGTGTCGCCGCCCTGCGCACCCGCCCATGCCACCACCGCGTCGAGGTCCGACAGCAGCTCGGCGTCCGGCTTGGCATTGACGATCGGCAGCAGGTCCTTGATCTCGGTGATCTTGGTGAGGTCGGTGCCCTTGCGGAAGTAATAGTCGGGCGCAATCGCGAACGCGCCGAGCTTGGCGAGGCGCCGTGTCACGTCCTTGATGTATTCGTGCAGGCCGAAGATCTCCATCGCCACGATGATCACCGGCGCCTTGGTGTTGCCGGCCGGGCGGGCGAAATACGCAGGTATCTCTTCCGAGCCGACCTTGATCTTGGCCTCGCCGGCCTGGAGGCCCTTTGTGTCGGTCGTGATCGCCTCGGCACGGACCGGACCTGCCGCAAGCGTATAGCCGGCGGCGACGGCCGCGGTGGCGCTCATGAATCCACGGCGGGAGACCGGGGCGACTTTCGTCAGCCCGACGACGTCGGATGTCATGGTGGTTTCAAAGCTCATCGGTCAATCCCTTCCAACTGCCTATGCTTGCCCCCTGGGGCGACGCATTCGCCAATAGTTGCCGGGCAAACGCAAATCACCAGCCTGCGAGGATGCCCATCCCTTCGTCGGCGCGGACTGCGGCTTCTTTCGGCAGCGTCCGCCGCGTTCCGGGCCCCTGAACGACAGAACGCGGCCGATCAGACCGCCAGCCACACGGGTCCGATCGTATGCGGGATTTAACCGCGTGGCTGCGCTGCGGCGCAACATCCATTAACCGATAATTGCGGTTCTCCCGCCGCACCCCACATGGTCGGATGTTGCAGACATGGCGCCGCTTCGCGCAATTCGAAACGCTCCGCCGCAACAAATGGGCTTCGCAGTGGCTGTAGCGACACATCATGTTGCCGCGATGTCGTGCGCTATCGGAATCCTGCACGCGAAGCGCAGCCATTTGACTGAAATTTTCGGAAGAGTTGAGCCGAGTGGTTTACTCGAACTTTCTTTGTGACGCTCTAGTTGCACGGCGGAAGTTCCATCTCGGGAAACCGGGAGACATCTTTCCCAAGCGCGCTTCTGCGTCCGTCGCGGACGAAGGATCACGAGAGAGCTTCATTGTCGTCCACCAGATTGCGCTGCCCAAGGCTCAATTGAATAAAGATTTATCCGACCTGGAATTGAAATGAATTTGGCTCGCGAATCGATTGAACTGTTGGAGCAGGTCGCGCGAATCCTCTGGTTCGAAGGCACCAAGCACGGCTTGCGTGATCGCGAGTGGATGGCGCTGCGCTTCCTGTCTCGCGCCAACCGGTTTTCCCGCACGCCTTCGGCGCTTGCGAGCTACGTCGGCACCACGCGCGGCACCGCCTCCTTCATTATCGGCGAGCTCGAGCGGCTCGGCTATATCGAGCGGAAGCGCTCAGCCAAGGATAAGCGGTCGGTGATGCTGAGCGTCACGCAGCAGGGCAAGAAGTTCCTGGCGCGCGATCCCGTCAACGTTCTCGTCGAGGCGATTGCCAGCCTCGACGACGAGGCAAAAATCCGCTTCCGCGACGCGCTTCGGCATGTGCTGGATCAGTCCGATGCCGCGGAGCAGCGCCACCATACCGACGTCTGCAAGCGCTGCATCTTCCTCCGGGAGGATCGCAGCAGCGCGGACGGCAAGTCGACGATCGAGTTCAGCTGCCGCCTGTTTCGCGCGCCGATCGCGGAGCCGGAGATCGAGCTGCTATGCACCAGCTTCGAGCATCACTGGCAATAGACGACGTCGTCGATCAGGGCGTCGCCTTGCGTGACGAATAGATGACACCGCCGGTGGACTCCACCACCAGGCGCCCGTTCTCGTTCCTGATCTCCTCGATGCGGCCAAGGCCCGGCACCTGCTGTCCCAGCACCGCCTCGATGACGCCGTTCGGGCTTTGCAGGATCGCGATCCCCTCATACGCCTGGCGGACCGACCAGCCCTTGACCACTTTTCGCGGGGCGGACGGAGGCACCGAACCCGTGACCTCAGGCGGCGCGAGCGAAGCCATCATCGGCGCAGCCTGCGACGGCTGCACGGCAACCGCCGCCGGGGCCGGCGCCTGGGTCTGCGCCAAAGCGAGCTTGTCCAGCTTCGCAGTCGAGGACGAGCTGACGCGCTCGATCCGGTCGAGGTTATCGGCGAACCGGCCGAAGCGGTCGTTGGTCGCCTTGCTCGATTGATCGACCGCGGTGCGCAGGCCGTCGAGATTTTCGGACACGCCCGACAACTGCTTGCGCAGCAGGGCGACCGTCTCGCGCAGATTCCTGATCTCCGTATTTGCCGCAATGTTGTTCTGGGCGGGCTGCGTGGTGAGATAGGCGATCACTCCGGTGCAGGCGCAGACCACCATGATGGCGGCGACCGCCAATGTCGCGAGCGGCGCGACCCATGTCGGGCGCGGCGGCGGCGGCTTGGCGACGATCACGGCCGGCTTGATCACGACCGGCGCAGGCTTCGGTATCGCCATCTTGTCGAGACGCGCCTTGGCGCGAATGCGCTTCAATCCCTCGAGCGCTTCTTTCGCCAGAGTCTCGTCATTCGCCGCAGCCGACATGCGCTTTGCATTGGCCGCAGGCTTCGCCGCTTGCGCCGTATTTGTAGTGCGTGCTTCCGGAGCTGGCTTCGCCGCCGCATCTGCGGTCGCACTGGGACGAGCTTGTCCATCGGACGACATATGAAAAATGCTCCGTTCGCTTCGATCTATCGAAGGACGAATTTATGTGCCGAAGCTTGCCTGAAACGTGCGCATCAAAAACTTTTCAGCGCGCACGATGCGACGTCGCATGAGTCAAACGCGTCACGCACGTGGCAAGAGTGCGACTCGAAAGACACACCCTCGCCAAGATTTCGCCAAGCTGGAGTCCAGACGCCACACATGAGTCGAATTGTCGCATGTGGAAACTCTGTGGAAAGAGTCAATTCGGGGTTGAAAACACCTCTGGGCGGCGTACCGGCCACACCACTCAAAATAGCTGTGATTCCGGGGGGATGCGGAACTATAGAAACGTCACGGTGCAAAACTAGTTCGAAATCTAAATCAACTGATGCGGCTAAAAATATCAAGAAACAACTCGAAACAAACCAACAGCATCAAACACACTTAGCAATCGCTTTGTAGCGGGCGCTTGATCGGAAATCGGCAATTGTTACGGTCCTACTCAAGTGATTCTCGCCAGTTGGCGAGGAGATCAGCAAGGTTCAGTAGCGTTCGGACGCGATAAGCAACTTGGCGCAACTGTTCTAGGTCGCTGTCTCAATCCGCTCCGCGAGGTGATCCGTAAGACACCCGCCGAGCCTCACGCAGTAAGCGTTCAGTATCGAGTCGAAGTAACAGGCCCGCAGGCGTGGGCACTGAATGCGTAGGGCTGCCCGCGAATATCGAAACCATAACAACGGTTCGCGGGAGGGAAATATCGTCAAACAGCATGGCTGCCGAACCGGGGCATCACAAACAAACCACCCGGCCGCTGCAAATGCGAAACAGGGGCGAAGACTGATGTATATTATCGTTGATGATCGCGAGAGCGTCACGAACAGCTACGTTGGAGGGCTCGTTCGCGAAGGTGTCTCGTCGATCGGGTTCTCCTCCGGAGAATTCTGGGACTGGCTGCAATCTGCGAGTGAATCGGATCTGGCTGCGGTCGACGCTTTCCTCCTCGGGGATTGCGATGCCCGCGGAAGCCTGCCACGGGCGATGCGCAAGCGCTCCGCGGCTCCCATCATCGCCATGAGCGGCCAGAAGATGCTCAAGAACACGCTGGAGTTGTTCGAATCGGGTGTCGACGACGTCGTTCACGTGCCGATCCACCTGCGCGAGATCCTCGCCCGAACGGCCGCGATCGCGCGCCGCCGGGTGGGCGAACTGCCGAGGCCCTGCGAGACCAGGATCCAGGTCTTCTTCAACGGACGTGACCCGGAGATTGCGGGCCACGCCCTCACCCTGCCCCGCCGCGAACTGCGCATTCTCGAGTATATGGTCAGCAACCACGGCAAGTGGGTCACCAAAACGCAGATCTTCAACGCGGTCTACGGCATATTCGAGTCGACCTTCGACGAGAGCGTGATCGAAAGCCACGTCAGCAAGCTGCGCAAGAAGCTCCGCGACCGCCTCGGCTTCGACGCGATCGTGGCCCGTCGCTACGTCGGATACCGCCTCAACATTCCGGCCGGCGAGACCCTGGACGAGCCGGAGCAGGACCTCGACGAGGTCGGCATCCTCCTCAACAGGGCGCATGCCGCCCCGGCGGCCTATCCGGCCGGCAACTGACGCGGCCGAGCACCGCTACCAAACGACAACGGCCTCTGCGGAGCACTTTCGCAGAGGCCGTTGCACTTTCAGGGACCGAGACCGCGAAATTCAGGCCTCGCGGCCCGGGCGCGGGGCGGCAAGGCGCGACGCGATGAGGATCGCGCCTCAGCCCTTCATGCGGGCATGGACCGGCCGCGAAGCCGCGTCACGACTGTCGGGCGAGCCTTACGGCTTCGACTGGAATTCTTCTTTCGAGACGTAGTTGAAGTCCTCGACCAGGACGTCCTGGACCACATCAGCCTGCATCCGCTCGTTGACGCGCTGCTTGATGCCGGTGGTGAGGACGGAGAGGTCGTAGCGGGCGAGCTTCCTGAAATCAAGGCGATCGTCGGCGTAGATCTTGCGGAAGGCCTCGTCGACGACGAACGGCTCCGGCGGAACGTTGAGCTGGTGCATGGTCCGCGCCTCCACGGTGTAGACGAAGCGCGCGACGATGTAGCCCTGCACGCCGCCGTTCTCGATCATCGGCACGCTCAGCGCCCGCGTCTTCTGATACTGGAGCCCTTCGAGATATGCGTCCTTGGCCGGCAGCAGGCTGCCGTTCTCCTTCCAATAGGCCACCCCGTAGCTCGTGCCTGCGGTGAGGATGCAGACCCAGAGCCCGGCCAGAACGAGTCTGATCATTTTCCGTCCTGCGCTGTACGACCGGTGTAAGTGCCGTCCGACTCGGCGTCCTTGATCGCCTTGACGATGATGGACGCGACCTCGCGCACGGCATCGTAATGCATCTCGAGGAGGGAACGATTGCGCTCGAGCTTCTCGCGCAGGCGCTGGATCTCCTCGGTGACCTCGACCTCGGCGCCGAGATGCATCCGCGCCCGCATCAGGCGGACGAATTCGAGCATGCTCCGGCTCTTCCGGGCGCTGAAATCGTCGAAATCGACCTTCCGGCCCGACGATAGCGCGGCCGTCTCCTCCTCGACGATAGCTTCGAGCCGGCGGATCGCCGCCAGCAGGCCGCGCACCTCCTCCGACTTCTCGGCGTCGGTGACGTCGATCACCGCCTCGCCGCCGACATGCGGCAGCAGCACGGGCAGCAGCGCATCGCTTGTTGCCGCTTCCATCGCCATCGCCTCGGTGTCCACCACCGGCTGCTCCATCACCAGGGCCGCCGCGCCTTCTTGTGCCTGCATAGGAAATTCACCCCTCAACGTCTGTCACCCATTCCCTGATCGTCATTCGGCCTTGCCCGTCGTGTCCGGCGCCGCTGGATGTGCGCTGGCGAGCTGCTTGGCAATGCCAATGCCCTTGTCCTTCGCCAGCTGAGCGCCAAGCTGCTCCGCCAGCATCGACTTCCACACGCCGCCGGCAGTCCCCTTGCCGAACACCTGCTCCGATTCCTTCGGCAGCATCGTCTCGACGAAGGTCTGCAGGATGAAGGCTTCGAACTTGCGATAGACCTCGTCCTGGCCGGGCTTCTTGATCACCTGCACCGGCGGCCCGTTCACGGCCGTAGACTCCGTCCCGGCAAGCGTCGCCGCGGATTGATCGGCAGCCGCTTTGGCCTTGCTCGCTTCCGCAACCATCGTGGCGGCGAAATCGGCGTCCGACGATTTCAGCGCATCGAGCTTTGCGGTCGCGGCGCGCTGGGCCACGGGGTCCGCGGCATCGAGGACGTCGAGAACAAGGTCGGGGGTCGCAGTCACGATCATGTCTTATTCCGGTTGGCTGGCCGTGGCGTCCACTCGCGCACGGTAAGTGTTCCCGTCATTTCCTCGAGCGAGCGCTTTTCCGCGTCGCGAAGCTTATCCGCGAGCGCCGCCTTGGCGACTTCCTGAAGCTGTTTCACGCGGCGGGTCTCCGAGCGAACCTGGTCGAGTTGCCGCGACGCCTGCTCCTTCACGACGCGCGCGCCGACGGCCGTCCTGTTGAGGCGCCGGGCGAGCGATTCGCTCGACGACCCCGCCGGGGCCTTTCCCTCGTTGAGGGTGCCGACCAGCCATTCCTGCTCGTCCTGCATGCTTTGCTCCTGCTGCCGCAAATGCGCCAGCTGCCATTCGGCCAGCCGCAGTTGAAGCTTCACGAGCGAGACCATCCGACCGAGCT
Organism: Bradyrhizobium sp. 18BD; assembly: GCF_054185225.1. Lineage (NCBI taxonomy): Bacteria > Pseudomonadati > Pseudomonadota > Alphaproteobacteria > Hyphomicrobiales > Nitrobacteraceae > Bradyrhizobium > Bradyrhizobium sp. 18BD. Next base: position 66,863 of record NZ_JAVAYL010000008.1, read on the forward strand.
TGTCCGCGCGTGACTTCATGACCGGTCACTCCGCCAGCCACGACGAGACGCCGAGCATGAACTGCGTCAGGAGCTCGTCGCTGGTGAGATAGAGCAGCAGGAAGCCCCCGAACAACACGAAGGGGACCGAGATGAAGTAGACCGGAATCGCCGGCGTCAGCTTGTTGATCAGGCCGACCGCCAGATTGACGATGACGGAATAGACGATGAAGGGGCTGGTGATCCGCAGCGTCAGCACGAACGCTTCCGAGAGGCGGCCGACGAGCAGGTCAAGCGCCATGCTGCCGCCGAGCCTGTTGCCGGGCTGCCAGACGTCGTAGGAATTCATCAGCCCGCGCAGCACCTGCCAGTGCTGGTCGGTCATGAAGAACAGCGTCGTGACGGACGCCATGATCAGCGGCACGACAGCGGGCGCCGGATCGGTGTCGCCGACCGGCGTGCCCGGGATGCTGCTGAGCCCGATCGCGTTCGCCATCACGGTTGCCATGGTCTGGAGCGCCAGGAAGAACACGCGCCCGCCGAGGCCAATGACGGTGCCGATCAGGGTCTCGGAGCCGATCAGGAACGCCAGCGTCAGCGGCGCCGCGTTTTCCGTGAGAGGTTTCAGGATGGTGATCAGGATCGGCGTCAGCGCAAACGTCGTGACCAGCGCGATGAACAGGCGGACCTGGGCCGGGACGTTGACGCTGGAATAGCCGGGCACGAACATCAGACAGCCGCCGATGCGGCAGAACACGATGAACGTCACCAGCACGCTGTCGGTCAGGCTGCTGATCACGATATGGCCCCGAGCGCCCTGATCTCGGAACTGCGCGCGACCTCGACATGCGAGAGGATCGGCAGCGTCGGGAATACCCGTTCCAGGATCATCCGGACATAGGGACGGGCTTCGGGGGTTACCGCCAGCACCACGCTGGTGCCGTTATCGGTGAACTTGCGGATCGCGGCGCTGGCTTCCGTCGCGAACTGCTCGATCAGGCGGGGATCGGCGTCGAATTCGACGACGTCGCCCTTGGCGTCGCGCTTGAGGCTCTGGTGGAACGCCAGATCCCAGCGATTGCCGAGGCGGACCACGTTGAGCACGCCGTTGTCGGAGAGGTCGCCGCAGATCTGCTGGGCAAGGCGCGTGCGCACATGCTCCGCGACCTGCTCGGAGCGCCGCACATGGGGCGCGATCTCGGCGATGGCCTCGAGGATCAGATGAAGATTGCGGATCGACACGCGCTCGGCCAGCAGGATCTTCAGGATCGCCAGCAAGCCGGAATAGGAGATTTGCGACGGGCAGAGATCCTCGACCAGACGCTTGTATTCGGGATCGAGCCGGTCAAGCAGGCCGCGCATGTCCTTGTAGGACAGGAGCTGGGCGAGATTGGCCCGGATCACCTCGCTCAAATGCGTGAGCAGCACCGACAGATTGTCGACCGGTTTGCAGCCCTGACGCTTGACCTCGTCGGTGAAGGCCTCCGTCACCCACAGCGCCTTCATGCCGAAAGCGGGTTCGATCACCTCTTCGCCGGGCACGTCGGGCTTGCCGTCCTTGTCGACCAGCACCAGCACCTCGCCGAGCCTGAGCTCGCCATGAGCGACGCGCGTGTCGTGAATCCGGATCTGGTATCCCTTCGGATCGATCGACAGATTGTCGGTGAGCTTGATCTCGGGAATGACGAAGCCGTACTGCTTGGCGAACTTCTTGCGGATCTTGGCCACGCGGTGCGCAAGCTCGGTGCGCGAGCCGAGGAGATGAACCGAAAGGTGCCCGCCGAGCGCCAGCTCGATCTCGGCGGTCTTGAGCGACTCCTTGACGGATTCCTTGGCCTCGACCTGGGCGCGCTCATCGGCCTTGCGGGCCTCTTCCTTCTGCTTCTCCGCCGCCTGCCGCTTCGGCAGCGAATAGCCGACGAAGGCCATGACGCCGCCGAGCAGAATAAAGGGCGGCATCGGCAGTCCCGGCATCAGCGCGAGCACGAACATCATCAGCGCGGCCGCCGACACGGCGCGGGGATAGCCGCCGAGCTGCCGCAGCACGGCCTGCTCCGCCGAGCCCCTGGTGCCGCCCTTGGAGACCAGCAGGCCCGCCGACAGCGACACGATCAGGGCCGGCATCTGCGACACCAGACCGTCACCGACGGAGAGCTTCGTGTAGACGTCGGCGGCGCGCGACAGCGTCAGCCCGTGATGGGTGACGCCGATGACGATGCCGCCGAAAATGTTGATCGCGGTGATGATCAGGCCGGCAATGGCGTCGCCGCGGACGAACTTCGAGGCACCGTCCATGGCGCCGAAGAATGCGCTTTCTTCTTCGAGCTCGCGGCGCCGGCGCTGGGCTTCCTTGTCGTCGATCAGGCCCGCGGACAGGTCCGCGTCGATCGCCATCTGCTTGCCGGGGATGGCGTCCAGGGTGAAACGCGCGCCGACTTCGGCAATACGCGTCGCACCCTTGGTGATCACGACGAAGTTCACCGTGACCAGGATGGCGAAGATGATCAAGCCGATGACGAAGTCACCGCCCATGACGAATTTGGAGAAGCCGGCGACGACATGGCCCGCAGCCTGCTCGCCCTCTCCGCCCCGCGACAGGATGAGGCGGGTCGTCGCGATGTTGAGCGCCAGGCGCAGGATCGTCGCGATCAGCAGCACGGTCGGGAAGGCGGAGAAATCGAGCGGCCGCTGGATCCAAAGCGCGACCATCAGGATGAGTGCCGACAGAGCGATCGAGAATGCGAGGCCGAGATCGATCAGGATCGGCGGTATCGGCAGGAACAGAATCGTGAGCATGGTCACGATGCCGGCCGCGAAAAAGGCGTCCGCCCCGAAACGGCGGGGGCTGGGCAGGCTAGCAGCTAATGTATCGGCCATGGGTCACCGGCAGAGGGTCCGCCCCCAGTTTGCCGTGCAAAGCTTACGCGAAGGTGGTGGCCACCAGCCTCGGGACTCAGAAGCCGCGTTCGATATGCGAATAGACCATCTCGGTGAAGGTCGAGAGATGGGCGCCGATGAAGGAACCGGAGACGGCGACGACCACGAGAATGACGATGATCTTCGGAACGAAGGTCAGCGTCATTTCCTGGATCTGGGTCAGCGCCTGCATCAGTGCGATGAGAGTGCCGACCGCCATCGCCGCACCGACGGCGGGTCCGGAGGCAACGATGATGGTCCAGATCGCCGCCTGGACGATGTCGAGGGCGTCGCGCTCGTTCATGACTGGCTGATGGTGAGCCCGGGCCCGACGGCGACCTTGGTGCCGTCCGCGAGCGTCGCGACGGAGCCGTCGCTGTTGATGGAGATCGACGTGACCTTGCCGCTGAAGGTCGCTCCGGTCGAGTCGGTAAAGCTGACGGTCTTCCCGATCAGCCCGTCGGCCTGCGACAGCGATTGCGAGGACAGCAGCGAATCCAGCTTGTTGTTGGTCTGCATCGCCTGCTCGACCGTCGAGAGCTGGGCGAACTGGCTCATATATTGCGACGTATCCATCGGATTGGTCGGGTCCTGATTCTTCATCTCGGCGACGAGGAGCTGAAGAAAGGTATTGTAGTCGACGCCGTTCGTCGACGTGTTCGAGGTGTTCGAGGTCGAATTGGACGACTTGTTGGTGCTGTCGGTCGCGCTGGTGACGTTCATATTGCCTCTCCGCTGTCAGGCAGCCTGGACTGGGGCGGCGGCACCGGCCAGGATGGCCTGCTCCACCGGGAACAGCGCCCGAATTCGCTTGAGCGCCTCGAAGTAACGGGTCGTCTCGACCAGCTCGTCGACCGCGGCAAGTCCCTCCAGCATCTCGCGGCTCTCGCACACCGCGATCAGGGCCGCATGGTGTTGCGCGTAGACCGCCGAGGCATCGCGGACATCGGTCGGGTTCATCAGCATGAGCTGGACGATGAAATAGAGCTGCCGCATCGCCGTGGTGGCGTCGGAGGCCTGCATGACCTGCCCTTCGAGCAGGAACATCACGTCGTTGACGAGCTCGAGGGAGACCTTGCGGTCCACGCGGAGCACCGCGCCGTTGATGTAGATCCGTTCGCCCGCCCGCAAGGAGATCTTCATCAGAGAGCGTCTCGGATCAGGCGGTTGATTTCGATGAGCTGCACGAAGTCGTTCGACTTCTCCTCGCGAAGGCGGTCGGCTTCCTTGACCACCCACAAGCCGATCGAGATGATGTCGGCGCGCAGCTTCTCGGGGAGCCCGTTTTCCGGGTGCGCGAGATCCTCGATGAAGATCGTCCACAGCCGCCGCACATAGAGCAGGCTCTGGATCTGATCCTCGGAACTGAAGCGGCCCTTCTGGAGCCGCTCGAGACGGTCGATGCCGAGGCTGAGCGCCTGCCGCTCGCGGCCCCTCGCCTCATAGCCGCTCTCATCCACGACCGCTTCATAGGCTTCAAACGTCATCAGAACCACTCTGCGCAGGAAATCGAACAACAAGACTAAGGTTACGAGCTTGAGCCGCCGTGGAGCCCAGGCTCAGAGATAGTTGATGAGGCTGATCTTCTGGAGCTGCGAGGTCAGCGCCAGCGCCGTCTGGATCTGGGTCTGCAGGGTGTTGACCCGGACCGAGGCTTCCGCCGGATCGACCTTCTCCATACCGACGATCTGATTGTTCAGAATGTCCTGCTGCGTCTTGAGCTTGTCGGTTGCGGAGGTGATCCGCTGCTGAACCGTGCCGATCTTGCCGCCGAGCGTAGCAAGGTCAGTGATGGCGTTCCCGACGAGGCCGATGGCCTTGTCCACGACGACCTGGAAGGTCGACTGGTCCAGGTTCGCGTTTCCGAGATCGGCCATCATGGTGTAGGCCTCGGCGAGCTTGCGGAAGGCGGGCTCGTTGGCGCTGACGGACGTATCGGCGACCTCGGTCGTGGAGATCCGGCTCTGCATGACCTGGTCGGTGGCCGTGGACCAGTTGGTGTTCCAGGCCGGGCTCGCGAACTCGGCATCGAAGGTGGTGTTGAGGAAGGTCTGCATCTGGGCCGGCGTGATGTTTTTCACGTTGGGCGAGGATTGCGAGAAGCCGAAGGCCGCGAGGAAATCGGCGTCGACCTGGTTCTTGCTAGCCGTGCCCGCGGTGTAGGCCGTGATCGGCGTGTTCTGCGTGTTGATGCCCGAGAACAGATACGAGCCGTTATAGGAGACGTTCAGCGCGCCGATCAGATCCTGGAGGTTGGAGGACGCCGGCGGCAGGATGATCCGCCCGCCACCGTCGGTGCTGCGGGCCGCGATCAGGTCCTTGAGGAAGGACGTTGCGGTCGTGTTGAGCTGGGTGATCCGATTCTGCGTCACGTCGAGGCGTCCCGCGACGAGCCCGTTGGTATCGACGAGCTGATCGGCGAAGCTCATATCCGCCCGCAGGGTGAGGTCGCTTCCCGTCGTGGCACCGAGCTCGAGGCCGACATCGTAAAAACGGCCGGTGGTTGCCTCCGTCGACGCCTTGCTCAGCAGAGACTGGTTGTTCGTGATTGAGGACCTCAACGACGAAGACAGCATCAAGGTCGAGATGTAGTTCGCGCTCATCATGGCTTAATTCCCCACGGCAGCCAGCAGGCTCTGCAGCATTTGGTCGACGGTCGAGATGATCTTCGACGACGCCGAATAGGTGCGTTCGACCTGGAGCATCAAGGACATCTCGTCGTCCATGTTGACGCCGCTGACGTTCGACAGCGCCGCCGTGCTGCGGTCGAGCAGCGTTTTCTGGTAGGTGACGTTGGAGTCCGCGGTCTTGCGCTGGTTTTCGATCCAGCTCGTCGACGACGACGCGTAGTCGATCAGGCTACCGCTCGGCTTGCCTTGCGTGGTTGCATCGAACGGCTGCGCTGCATCCATGCCGCCGATGAGCTGCTGCAGCCGGGCCGAGTAGCCACCGTTGCCGGCGGTGTTGTATCGGTATGCGACGTTGCCGCTGATCGCGCCGTCGCGCAGCAGGTTCGGGTTGCCGCCCTGGGCCGGATCGACTGACGCGGCAACACTGATCAGGCCGGCGAGGCCGACCGAGACGGTGGCGCTCGCAGGCATCGCCGGCGCGCCGGGATAGGTGAAGAGACCGGGAACGTCGGGCAGCGCCGCGCCGGACTGATCACTCTCCCTGAAAGTGTTGATCAGGCCGCGCGCGATTTCGTCGAGCTGGCTCTGATAGGTGACGGTGTCCTGGTCGCGCAGCTGAGCAAGGCCGGCGAGCTTGCCCGACTTCAGCGGCATCACCGAGTTGGCGCCGGTCACCGGCACGCCGTCGACATAGACCGCATTGCCGGTGGTGCCGGCCGTATAGATGTTGGTGGCCGCGAAACTCACCGTACGCGCCGTCTTGTCGAACAGGACGGCGCCGCTGTCGGTGTAGAGCGCCGCGTCTCCGTTGGGACGGAGCGACATCGAGACGCCGAGCTCCTGCGACAGCTGCGAGACGATGTTGTCGCGCTGGTCGAGGTAGTCGGTGACGTCGTCGCCGGAGGCCGTGCCCTTCATGATCGCGGTGTTCACGGTCTGGAACTGGGAGAGCAGCTGATTGATGTTCTGAACCGACACCTTCATGTCGGCATCCGCGTTCTCACGGACCGACTGCACGGTCTGGGTCGCCTGGTTGAGCGCGGTCGCCATGTCCTTGGCGGACGTGACCGCCGCCTGTGCCAGCGTGGTATTGTCCGGGGCGTTGGCATATTGCTGCAGCGCCTTCTTCAGCGCATTGAGCTGCGCCGTCGGCGACTGGTCGAGCTCCGTATCGTCCACCGTGGCAGATGCGATCTGCTGGAGACCGTTATAGATCGCGTTCTGCTTGGCCGACGACGAGGTCGCGACCAGGACGTTGTCGTAGAGACCTGAGCTGGCGGCGCGCTGGATCGCCGCGACATAGACGCCGGCGCCTGGGAGGTTGTCCAGCACGGCGATCTTGCGCGAATAGCCGGTTGCGCTGGCACCGGCGATGTTGCGCGAGATCGTCGACGACTGGATGCCCGACGCCATGAGCGAGGCGCGAGCGGAGTCGAGAGCAGCGGTAAGGGACATGATCTACTCTTGCCCGGGATGAGCGCTGAAGGATTCAGCGCTTCAGGTTGACGACGACGTCGAGCAGGTCGGAGCCGGTCTGGAACGATTTCGAATTTGCGGTGAAGCCGCGCTGCGCCTCGATCATCCCGGTGAGTTCGTCCGCGAGATCGACGTTGGACTCTTCCAGGGCGCCGGATTTAACCGTGCCGAGCCCGCCGGTGCCGGCATTCGCGGCCTGCGCATTGCCGGAATTCATGTTGGTCGTATAGACGTTACCAGGCTCGGGCGTGAGATTGTCCGGGCTCGCGACGTCGGCAAGCATGATCGTGTAGAGCGTCAGTTGCTGTCCGTTCTTGAGGGTGGCCGTCACGTGGCCCGCATCGTCGACGTCGACCTTGTCGACGGCCGAGGGAACGCTGCCATTGACGGTGGCCTTGAAGCTGAAGTCGGTTCCGACCTGCGTCATGTTCGACAGGTTCATGGTCATCGCCGCACCGCCGGGGACGGTGAAGGCGAGACTGGTCGGGCTCAACGCGGCCAGCGCGCCCTTGCCGGTTGCCGTCGTATCGAAGGTGAAAGTGGTGGCCGGGGCGAGCGACGCACCCGTCGCGGAGCTATAGACCTGAACCTGCCAGGTGTCCGAGCCGGCGGCCGTCGCCGTGTGGGACATATAGACGTCGAGCGTAACCGCCTGGCCGATATTGTTGTAGGCCACGATGGAGCTCTTCGACGAATATGACGCCGGACCGGGCGGACCGGCAATGACAGCCGCCTTCGGGTCCAGATTGCCGGTCGTGAGCGTCCCGGCCGTCGAGGGCACGGGCACCTGCGAAACCTGGGCGACGTTGACGATCTGCATGCCGGACAGGCTGTTCTGCGAGAAATTGGACACGTTGCCAGGCTGACCCAGGAGATAGAAGCCGGCCGCGTTGACCAGATTGCCCTGGCTGTCCGGCACGAACGAGCCGGCGCGTGTCAGATATTGCTGCGTGTTGTTGGCGTTCGAGACCACGAAGAAGCCGTTGCCCTGGACACGGAGATCCGTGGTCGACGTGGTGAACTGCGTACCTCCGGAGTCGCTGATGGCGTAGCGGACCGTGGTCTCGACCGCGCCGGAGTCGTAATTGCCGGAGCCGCTCTTCAGGATCAGCGACGAGAATTCCGTCGAAGCCCGCTTGTAGCCGGTCGTGTTGACGTTCGCGATGTTGTCCGAAACCGTCGAGAGCTTGTTGGATTGCGAGTTCATTCCGGAAACGCCGGTGCGCATAACACCATACAGGCTCATGAATTAGACTCCTTTGTCAGGTTGAATCTACAATGCGGGTTGTTGCTTGCGCGGGGCTGATGATTGGGAACCGTGCACAACTTTCAGGTTGTAGCGGTCATGTCGTCTTCGGTTGACAGAACGAGCGCGCCTTGTCGGTCCACGCGCCGAAGCCGCTCGAGACGAGATGCGCGACGATGTGGCAGACGTAGCGTTTCTGAGCGGGCTGGTTGTTGGGGCCAGCGTTATAGCGCGCGACCGCCATGGTCCAGCTGCCCTCCCGCTGCTTCAGCTCCTTGAGGAAGCGCGCGGCGTATTCCACGTTCTTGGCGGGATCGAACATCGCTCGCACCGAGTCGAACTTGTCGCCGTGGTAATAGTGGTTGATCTGCATGCAGCCGAGGTCGATCAGCTTGATGCCCTTGGCGCGCATCGCCTCGAAATTCGCGATCGCATCATTCATGTCCCTGGCGAACACGGTTTGACCGTCGGCGCCGAGCGCGTAAGGATACAGCGCGCCGCGCCGCCCGGTCTCGGTCAGGCCGACCGCATAGAGAATGCCGAGCGGAATCCCGTGCTGCTGGGACGCGCGCGCCATCTCGCGCTCGCAGGGGCGCGAAAGGTCGTTCGCCGCAGCAGCGGCGCCGGCGTTACAGATAAACAGGGCCGCGACGAGTCTGCTGGCCCACGTCCTGATCATGACGGGTCTCCTGATTGGACTGGCGCTCCTGGCGAGCCTGCCTCGCGCCTCCGTCCGATTGTCCCGACGACGAGCCGGTGCCGTCGAACGCACCTTGCGACTGAGACGATGGCTGTTGCTGGCCCGAGAACTGCGACTGCGATTGCGACTGGCCGGAACCACTCTGGAATCCATCCAGCGAGCCGTGCTGGACCGGCGCGACGTCGGCGACGTAGCCGGCCGACTGCATCAGGTCGCGGATCTGGTCGCGCTGCTGATCCAGCATCGTGCTGGTGTCCTTGCGTTCGGCGGCAAGTTGAACCGAGACCTCTGCGCCAACGAGTCGAAGGCGCACGGTGACGTTGCCGAGCTGCGGCGGCTCGAGATTGATGGTCAGAATCTTGAGCGGCTCTTGCGCGTTGGTCTGTGACGTTGCGAGATCGGGTGCTGCGGCCGCCGTCGGCGCTGCCGTCTCCTTCAACTCGGTAACGACCGCATTGGCGACCTGTTGCGGCGCGTTGAATTGCGCGGGCGGCAGATGGGTCTCTTGCTGGACCACGGTGACCTTGGTCGCCTCGGGCAGTGCATCCCGCGACGAGGCCTTGACCGCGCGGTCCACATTGGCCGTGACGGCCTCGAAGCCCGACGTCGCAGGCATTGGCTTCGACGCAGCGTCGCCGCCCTGCAACGCAGTTGCGGCCGCCGCCTGCGAAGCCGGCGCCTGCGCGCGTGGTCCGGCTGGCGCGGAAGCAGATGGCGTGGAATCGACCGCCGCCGCCTTCGCCGTGCTGACGCCCTGAATGTCGCGCTTCGTGGCGGACGATCGTTCGTCGCGCGCGGACGCATCCTTCTTGTCACCGGCTGCCAGTTGCGTCTGCGGCGCCATCGCGGGCACCGCCGCGGCTTCCTGCCCGACGATCGCAGCGATGCTCGGCCGGCTCTGAACGTCCGCCTTCATCACCTGATCGATAGGAACCTGCTTGTCCACCGACTTGTCAGACGATATGTCGGAGGCCTCGTCGGACTTATCGGCCGACTTGGACTCCTCGGCCGCGTCGGCGCGCTTATGCACCGTCCCGTCGGTCTTCTCCTTGTCGACCGGATGCGCCAGGCGCGTGCGCAGCGTTCCGGCTTTCACGCCGGTATCGCTTCCCTCGTCGTTCAATGCCCGCTTCGCCATATTCGAGACGGTGTGAAGCAGGTCGTTGAACGAGGAATCCGCCTGCGATTTCGTTCCGGTGCCTTTCGCCGAGCGCGACGTCCCGCGCATGTTGAGGCTCTCGGCGAGACCGGAGAAGAGCTGCCCGGAGGTTCCGCTGAGCTTGGTCATGGACGGCGATCCCTGGTGAGGAGTTCGAGTTCGCCGAGCTGCTTCTGCGCGCGTGCGAGGGTTGCGGTCGACGATGCGAGATCGACACGCGCCGGCGTGATCGGCGGCTTTTCGGCGGCCGCGGCGGGATCACCCGCGAACGGCTTGCGGACATCGAGCGCGAGCTGGACCGTGGCATTCAGGAGCGGCACGTCGCGCTCGGGCAGCTTCGACCGGTCGAGCGCCTTGAGCTCGGCGAGACCGCCGTCATATTCATCGGTCAGCACCCGCGAGACGCCGCGGAAGAGATGCGCACGCTCGCGCTCCGGCGAGTTGTCGGCGCTGAGTGTCAGTGCCCGTTCGCCGGCGAGCCGTGTCACGGTCATCCGTCCATGCAGCATCGCACTGCGCGCGATGATGAGATAGAGCTTGAGACGGCTCGCGCGGTCGATCTGCTCCAGCAAGGTGACGATCCGGGCGAAGCGGCGCTCATCGAGCGCGAGGCTCGATTGCGTCAGGCCCGAGGAGAAGCGCTGCCAGAAATCGCCGGCATAAATCGAGTTGCGGTAGTGGCGGATATAGGCCAGCGTCAGAAACTCGAACTTGTCGAAATCCTCGGCCTGCCCGACCAGCAGGATCTCGCGCCGCAGCGCCGCCTCCTCCACGAGCGTGCCGGGCAGGAGCAGGCGGGCGTCGTCCAGGCGCTCGATCGCGAGCGATGCCTCGCTGCGCGCGAACAGCGCGCCCTGCACTAGCGCGACCTGCCCGCCAAGGCCCGACGAAATCGTCCGCGGCTTGACGTCCTTGAGCAGCTCGCGCGCCTCGTCCTGACGACCCTCGACATAGGCGAGCGCACCGTCGAACAGCCGAGTGTCGACGTTGATCTTGTCGCGCGGCAGCTTGCGGACCACTTGCGGCGCACCGCCGCTGAGCAGGTAGATGACGACGGCCTGGCCGTTCTGCGGGTTGCTCCACACGTTCGCATCGGCGGCGAGAAACTTCTCGCCAATCTGCCGGATCAACGCGATGTGGCTGGCATGTGCCGCGGTGTCACCGCTGGCGATGCCGTCCTGCACCGCCTGCAATCCGCGCACGAGTTCATAAGGTTCGTTCGATGTCGATGCCGGTGCAGGTGCCGACTCTGCTGCTGGCGGTGCCGATGCCGGAGTCGGCGCCGACTCCGCCAATACGCGTGCCGGCGTCAGCGCCAACGCCATCAGTATCGCGGCACGGAGGAGCGGCCTGATCAAGGACGCTTCTCCCGGATCAGGATCTCGATACGGCGGTTCTGCGCGGCTGCCGGGTCGTTCTGGATCTTCGGCCGCCGGTCGGCATAGCCTTCGACATGCTCGATCCGCTGCGCATCGACGCCGGAGCGAACCAGCATGTAATAGGCCATCTGCGCGCGCGCCGTCGACAGCCGCCAATTGTCGTAGTTCTCCGACTTGTACGGCCGATTATCGGTGTGGCCGCGCACGATGATCACGCCCTGGCGTTTCGTCACCAGCGGCCCGATCTTGTCGATCACGCGGATCAGCTCCGGCCGCGGCTCGGCCGAGCCGACCGCGAACATGCCGAAGCTCGCATCGTCGGTCAGGCTGATCAGAAGGCCCTCCTCGACCTGACGCACCTCGGCCACGGGTCCGGCGCCGGCCTTGATGTCCGACAGCGCATCCGCGATCGCGGACTGAAGCTGCTTCACCGTCGGCTGCTGAGTCTGCGCGGCGTCGCGCGGCTCGGATTCCTTGGGCGTATCGTTGGGACGCGCCTGCGCGCCCGGCTGCGCGTTCGCCTGCTGGCGGCTCTCACGGGACGATTGCGACGGCGCGGGCCCAGGCGGCAGCAGCGGCGAAAGGTTCGCGGACGAGGCGTCCGCGTTCGGCGCTATGCTTCCGCCGGCGTCGTCCTGCGGGGCACGGCGCGCTTGCGGCTCGCCCTGCCCCGTTCCGGACGCGCTGTCGCGCGCAGACGCATTCGGCTTGGGCTCACTGTCGATGAAGCGATCCGCATCCTTGGACGACTGCGGCGCGAGCTTCCAATAGCCGGGATCAAAGGGATCGCGATAGGCATCGCCGCCCTTGAGGCCATCCTCTTCGGCGGAGGTCAGCGCACCGGCGCGGCGCTGGCCCGAGGCCTGGTTCGAGCTGTTGGCGATCTCGGCGAGCGTCGCAAGCGGATCGCGGAACAGGACCTTCTCTTCGAAGGAAGCCGGCTTCTCCGCCGTCGGCGAGTCGCCGCGACGCTCCTCGTTCGGCCCGGCCGGCTGGCGCTTGCCATCCTGGCCCTCGAACTGTGTCGGCTCCTTCTTGGAGAGATCCTTGAGACCCTTCGGGGCAGGCGCGTTTTCGGCGAGCTTGATTGGATTGAAATAGCTCGCGACCACCTGCTTCTGGTCCTGGTTGAGCGCGTTGAGCAGCCACATGACCAGGAAGAACGCCATCATCGCGGTCATGAAGTCCGCGTAGGCGATCTTCCAGACGCCGCCGTGATGCGCCTCCTCGGCGAAGGCGCTGCGGCGGCGAACGATGACGAGCTCGTGCTTGACCTCTTCCATGGTTGCTACCGGCGGGCTTCCTTCAGGCGTTCGCCCCAGGCCGCGATCTGCGTCTCGATCACGGTCTGGTCGGCAACGACGCGGACCTCTACAGTTTCGGCGGGCTCGTATTCGATGCCCGTTCGCCTGGCCGCCTCGAGCTGCGTCCTCACGAGATCAAGCAGCTCGCTCGGGCCCGTGACCTTGAACGCCGGCGCCGGCGAATTGCCGGTCAAAGCCGCAATCTGCTCGACTAGCGACCCGATCGCCTTGTCGCGAACCGCGTCGGCGAGGAATGGCAGCAAGATCCGCGCAACAGAGCTTGCGATGTTGGTCTCGATCTCGCGGCAAGCCGCCTCGAAGCCGCTCACGATCGCGACAGCCTGCTGGTCGGACCATTTTGAGCGTTCCTCGCCGAGCCGGATCGCGCTGCGGACGCGCTCCTCGGCCACCCGGGCATCGCCTTCGGCAACAGCGGCGGCATGACCGCGGCGATAGGCATCCTCGAGCAGATTGACGGGCGGGGTTTCGGGCTCGGGCGCCGCTGGCGGCGACTGAAGCTGCGGCTGCGACTCTGGCTGCGATTGAGGCGGACGCTGCGGCTGGGCCTGCGGCTCGCGCCGGGCCTCCTTCGGCCTCGTCAGCACGTCCTGGATCTTGGGCAGCGGAGGCGGCGGCGACTTGGTCCGGCCATTCGCGTCGAACTGCGTCAGGAGTTTTCCGATTGCCGCGTTCATGCCGCCTCCTCGCGTCGCATCCAGTCTTTAAGGATCGCTGCTGCCTGCATCTGATCGAGACGGACAATCTGCTCGAGCCGCTTCTGCGGTGTCCGCTGCATCTTGCCCTCGAGGTCCTCGACGAGGTTGAGCTCGGGGTCCTGGCTCTCGGTCAATGCGAGGGCCGCGGCCGCTTCGAGCTCTGCGGCCTCGGCCGCTTCGGTCTGCTCCTGCGCCGCACGATGGGTCAGAATGCCGTTGACCGCCGGCCGCAGGCCGAACCAGACCAGCATCGAGGCGACGGCCAGGATCGTCACCGCGTTGATGACGCTGCCGAGCTGCTTGTTGATCATCTCGACGAAGCTGATCGGCGGCACCGGCGCCAGCTCGCGCGAGCCTTCGATGAAGTCGACGGCGGTGACCTGGATCTGGTCGCCGCGGGCCTTGTCCAGTCCACCGGCCGTCGCCGCGAGCTGGCTGATCTCGGCGAGCTTGCTGTCGACGATGGCCTGGTTGCTCTTGTCGCCGAGATCGGCGACGAGCCGCGCGCGGTTGACCAGGACGGCGATGAAGAGCTTCTTGACCGAATAGCCGTCGCTCACCGTCGTCGTGGTCTTCGACGAGACCTCGAAATTGGTGACGTCCTCGCGGCGGCTCTTGTCCTCGCTGGAATTCTTGGTGCCGCCGGAATTGACCTGCTGGTCGGGGAGATTCTGCTGCACCGTGGTCGGCGTCGACTTGTCCGCGTTCTGCGAGGACTCCTTCTCGCGGACGTTTCGCACCGAGCGCTCCGCACGGCTTTCCGGATCATAGACGGTCTCGTTGGTCTGCCGCTTGTCGGTGGAGAGCTGCGGCGAGACGCTGACCTCGAAATTGTCCAGGCCCAGATACGGCGTCAGCGCCTTGCGGATGTTCTCCTGAACCATGCCGCCGACCGTCTTCTGGAGGGTCGCCATCTTGGTCGGCGCGGCGCTCGCCTCGTCCTCTTCCGCGAGCAGCATGGAGCCGTCGGCATCCAGCACCGTCACCTTGTCCTTGCTCATGCCGGGGATGGCGGCCGCCACGAGATGGCGGATCGACTGCGCGGTGCGCGCCTCGATCGCACCGTCGGTGCGCAGCACGACCGATGCCGAAGGCGGCTGCTGCGTCGCGCGGAACGAGCCGCGCACAGGCAGCACGATATGCACCCGCGCCGCCTTCACGCCCTTCATCAACTGGACGGTGCGCGCGATCTCGCCCTCGAGCGCGCGCAGCTTCGTCACTTCCTGCATGAAGGAGGTCAGGCCGAGCGAGCCGATCTTGTCGAACAGCTCGTAGCCGGAATTGGCGCTGGTCGGCAGGCCCTTCTCGGCGAGCAGCATCCGCGCCTGCATGGTCTGGCTCGGGCGCACCGAGATGGCATCGCCGGCCGTATTGACGTCGAACGCGATGTTCTGCTCGCGCAGCGCCGCGCCCATGCGCGTCACGTCTTCGCGGGTCAGGCCCGTGTAGAGCGTTTCAAATTCAGGGCGGCTCAGATAATACGCGCCGCCGACCACGGTCACGAGCACGGCAAAGCCGATCAACCCCAAGGCCATCAGGCGTCGCGGACCAAGCTCCAGCAGATTATTGAGCAGTTGCTGTATCTGCGCACGACTGAACAGCATATGACCTCGTACCAATGCGAACGTAGAGGACACTCCGCTGCCAACCTTGTCTGAAGGTTGCGCGGGGACACGAATGTGTCAGTTCGCGGGCGCGACGTTGCAATTTTGCAAGAATCTTTTCCTACGCAATCGGTTCGGCAACAGCAATCGGGCGCGCGGGCGCATGGCAGCGCGATCGGCTGCGGCGTGCTGGCTGAAATCTGGCGTCAGGAAATCGACTGCTGGCACATCATGTGCCGTCAAAACCGCCGATCACGGCGGGAACCGTGCTCCCATGGGAGCACGGCCGTTTTCCAGAGCCGAAGCTTACTTGAACAGCGACAGGATGCTCTGGCTGTTCTGGTTCGCGATCGACAGCGCCTGAACGCCGAGCTGCTGCTGGGTCTGGAGCGCCTGGAGGCGGGTCGATTCCGCGTTCATGTCGGCGTCGACGAGCTGGCCGATACCGCGATCCACGGAGTCGATCAGCGTCTTGACGAAGTCCGAGTTGGTCTGGATGCGGTTCTTGACGGCGCCGAGATCGGCGGCGGCCGAAGCCACCGCGTTGATCGCAGCAGTGACCTGCGCGATGTAGGCATCGAGCGTGGTCTGGTCGCTGGCCGCGTCGGTCAGCGTGCCGATCTTCAGGTTGTTGACCGAAACACCGGCGGTCGTCTGCGTGTCCAGAATACCGCTCGTGCCGGAGGCGCTGTAGAGCGAGTAGTTGGAGATCGTCAGGGTGATCGAGCCGATCGTGGGCGTGCCGCTGACGCGGGAGAACGACGACACGAGGTCGAACGTCGCCGGCGTCGAGGAGGTCGCGCTCAGCCAGTTCACGCCGTTGAAGGTCGCCGCATCGGCGGTACCCTTCATCTGCTGCTGGATCTGGGTGATGTCGGCCTGGATCTTGGTGCGGTCGATACCCGCGGTCTTGGCTTCGACCAGCAGCGCCTGGAGTTTGGTCAGGCCGCCGGTCTTGTCGCCGACGACGGCGGTCAGAGCGGTATATTCGGTATCGACGGTCGCGGCCGACAGACCGAGCGAGTCGGAGACGGCGGAGAGCGCGGCGTTGTCGGCGCGCATCGAGGTGGCGATCGACCAGTAAGCAGCGTTGTCCGAAGCGGTCGAGACGCGCTGGCCGGTGGAGATCCGGTTTTCAGTCGTCTGCAGGCTCGAGCTGACGTTGCGAAGGGTCTGCAACGCGGTCATTGCCGCGGAGTTGGTGAGCAGACTAGAACTCATTTTTGACGTCCCCTGGGAAAAGATTGAGTATTCTTGGGACATACCGGGCTTGCACCGGTACGGCAGGACGGCATCATGCCTTTGGGCTGCGGAAACCCGCGCTCAACCTGTCGTAACGGTGGCGATAGCACGCGAAGTTTGTGCGAGGCTTGTGGCTCCGTGATCCCAGCCACAATCGGGCAGCGCCGACATGACAGCGCGCGCGGGACGTCACGCCAAATGAAAAGGGCCGCGCTTCTTGCGAAGCGCGGCCCCCGTCAGATGGTCTTCAGGCTTAGCGGAACAGCGACAGGATGCTCTGGCTGTTCTGGTTCGCGATCGAGAGCGCCTGAACGCCGAGCTGCTGCTGGGTCTGGAGCGCCTGGAGGCGGGTCGATTCCGCGTTCATGTCGGCGTCGACGAGCTGACCGACACCACGATCAACCGAGTCCATCAGGGTCTTGACGAATTCGGTATTGGTCGAGATGCGGTTCTTGACGGCGCCGAGATCGGCGGCGGCCGAAGCGACCGAGTTGATCGCAGCGGTGACCTGCGCGATGTAGCCATCGAGCGTGGTCTGGTCGCTGGCCGCGTCGGTCAGCGTGCCGATCTTCAGATTGTCGACCGAGACACCGGCGGTCGTCTGCGTGTCCAGAATACCGGTCGTGCCGGAGGCGCTGTAGAGCGAGTAGCTGGAGATGGTCAGGGTGATCGAGCCGATCGTCGGCGTGCCGCCGACGCGCGAGAACGACGACACCAGGTTGAAGGTCGCCGGGGTCGAGGAGGTCGCAGCCAGCCAGTTCACGCCGTTGAAGGTCGCCGCATTGGCGGTGTTCTTCATCTGCTGCTGGATCTGGGTGATGTCGGCCTGGATCTTGGTGCGGTCGATACCAGCGGTCTTGGCTTCGACCAGGAGAGCCTGGAGCTTGGTCAGGCCGCCGGTCTTGTCGCCGACGACGGCGGTCAGAGCGGTATATTCGGTATCGACGGTCGCAGCCGACAGACCGAGCGAGTCGGAGACGGCGGAGAGCGCGGCGTTGTCGGCGCGCATCGAGGTGGCGATCGACCAGTAGGCAGCGTTGTCCGAAGCGGTCGAGACGCGCTGGCCGGTGGAGATCCGGTTTTCAGTCGTCTGCAGGCTGGAGCTGACGTTGCGGAGGGTCTGCAGCGCGGTCATTGCTGCGGAGTTGGTGAGAAGGCTAGAACCCATTTTGATGTCCCTTTGAGATTGTTGAGTTGGGGACATACCGGACTTGCACCGGTACGACAGGGCGGCGTCATGCCTTTGGGCTGCGGAAAACCGGTTAGGGCCCAACCTGTCGTAGTGGCGACCGTAACCCGCGAAGCTTGTGCGGGGCTTGTGGCTCTGTGACCTGGCTGCAACAGAGCAGCCGAAATTGCGGCGCGCGGCGCCACGCCAAATGAAAGGGCCGCGCTTCGCGAGAAGCGCGGCCCTCCCTGGATCGTCTAAGGGCTTAGCGGAACAGCGACAGGATGCTCTGGCTGCTGTTGTTGGCGATCGAGAGCGCCTGCACGCCGAGCTGCTGCTGGACCTGGAGGGCCGCCAAGCGGGTGGACTCCTGGTTCATGTCGGCGTCGACGAGCTGGCCGATACCGCGATCAACCGAGTCCATCAGCGATTTCACGAATTCCGTGTTGGTCGAGATACGGTTCTTGATGGCGCCGAGGTCGGCGGCGGCGGAAGCGGCCGAGTTGATCGCAGCGGTGACCTGCGCGATGTAGCCATCGAGCGTGGTCTGGTCGCTGGCCGCGTCGGTGAGCGTGCCGATCTTCAGGTTGTCGACCGAGACACCGCTGGTCGTCTGCGCGTCCAGGATACCGCTCGTGCCGGAGGCGCTATAGAGCGCGTAGGTGGACGTGGTCAGAGCGATCGAGCCCGTGGTCGGCGTGCTGCCGACGCGCGAGAACGACGACACGAGGTTGACCGTCGCCGGCGTCGAGGAGGTCGCGGCCAGCCAGTTCACGCCGTTGAAGGTCGCCGCGCTGGCGGTCGCCTTCATCTGCTGCTGGATCTGGGTGATGTCCGACTGGATCTTGGTGCGGTCAATACCGGCGGTCTTGGCTTGGACCAGCAGCGACTGCAGCTTGGTCAGGCCGGAGTCCTTGTCGCCGATGACCGTGTTCAGAGCGGTGTATTCGGTGTCGACGGTCGCAGCCGACAGACCGAGCGAGTCGGAGACGGCGGAGAGCGCCGCGTTGTCGGCGCGCATCGAGGTGGCGATCGACCAGTAGGCGGCGTTGTCAGAAGCGGTCGAGACGCGCTGGCCCGTGGAGATGCGGGTCTGCGTGGAGGACAGTTGCGAACTCACAGACCGCAGGGTCTGGAGTGCGGTCATGGCGGTCGAGTTCGTAAGCAGGCTTGACATTGCGAATGTCCCTTTGATGTACGCGTTACATTTTCATTAGGGGACATACCGGGCTTTCACCGGTACGGAGGGGCGGCATCATGCCTTTGGACTGATGTGGGTGGGGTCCAACCCGCCGTGCCCAATTGCTAACACGCCGAATCTTGCACGCAGATTAAGATCGGCTTGAATTTCGCAGCAAAATCATATGGTTAACATTACCCAATGCTAACCATAGGCCGGTACTTCGCGCTAACTATAGACCTGCACGACTCGCTAACCATACCCCGCCCGCCGCCCTGGCGGGCGCTACGAGAACGACCGCACCAGTCCGGAGGCGAGCAGGTTCCAGCCGTCGATCAGCACGAAGAACAGCATCTTGAACGGCAATGCGATAACCGTCGGCGGCAGCATCATCATGCCCATCGACATGGTCAGTGTCGCCACGATCATGTCGATGACGAGGAACGGCAGCATGATCAGGAATCCGATCTCGAACGAGCGCCTGAGCTCGGAGATCATGAAGGCCGGAATGATGACGCGCAGATCGATGCGCTTGTCGTCGAACTTCCTGCGGAAGCTCTCGGCGGCGAGCGACTCGAAGGTCTGCAGATCCTTGTCGCGGACATGCGCCAGCATGAAGTCGCGGAACGGATCGGTGATCTTGAGGTAGGCTTCTTCCTCCGAGATCTCGTTTTTCATGAGCGGCTGGACGCCGGTCTCCCAGGCCCGGTCGAAGGTCGGCGCCATCACGTAGAACGTCATGAACAGCGCAAGGCTGACCATCACCAGATTGGCCGGCGTGGTCTGAAGGCCGAGACCGGAGCGCAGGAACGACA
This sequence comes from Bradyrhizobium sp. 18BD, assembly GCF_054185225.1. NCBI lineage: Bacteria > Pseudomonadati > Pseudomonadota > Alphaproteobacteria > Hyphomicrobiales > Nitrobacteraceae > Bradyrhizobium > Bradyrhizobium sp. 18BD. The sequence goes on from NZ_JAVAYL010000008.1 coordinate 86,377, forward strand.
GCGCCACCGCAAATCGCGTGAAGCTCGTCACCATGATGAGCAGGCCCGGCGCCACCGACAGCACCGTGATCAGCGCCATCAGCTGGATGATACGGCCGCTGGTCGAGCCGTTGCCGGGCGGCAGCAGCGAGTTGAGGTCCGGAATCTGGGCCAGCGCCACCTCGGGCAGCACGACCAGAACCAACGTGAGCAGCAGGACTCTCACTCTCACTGAATCACCAAGGTCTCAATGATCAATTCGCGGATCTTTCCCGATGAGCGGATGTTGGCGCGCTCGGTCAGGTCGTCGCGCAGATGCTGGAGCCCGCGCGATCCCTCGAACTGCGTCACCGAGGCCGAGCGCAGATAGGTGACGATGTCCTCGCTGACATGTGCGGCCAGGATGCCGGCATCCTCGTCGCTCATGCTCTCGGTCACCATGGAGGCCTCGACCCGGGCCCAGTTGTTGGCCGGCGCGCCGAGATTGGTCACGATCGGGGACAGTTTCCGAAGCCGTGCGCTGCCGGCGTAGCTCGACGCGACCGGCGGCGGCGTGGCGGTCTTCTTCGCGTCCGCGACACGCTCGGCGGCCGCAAACAGCTGCAGGCCGGCAAGTGCGCCCGCGCCGACCGCGACGAGCGTCAGCACCAGGATGGCCGCAATCGTGCGCATCATGTCCGTTGCCTCCGCCGCGAGGCCGGGCTGCCAGAAGCCTCAGAACGGTGCCACGGCGTCATAGATCCGATGTCCCCATCCAGGCTGCTGCACGTCTGACAGATTTCCGCGACCGCCATAGGACACCCGCGCCTCCGCGATCTTCTCGTAGGAGATCGTGTTGGTTCGCGAGATATCGCGCGGACGCACGATGCCGCCGACATTGAGCACGCGCATCTCGGTGTTGACGCGGAACTCCTGCGAGCCGCTGATCATCATATTGCCGTTCGGCAACACGTCGGTGACGATCGCGGCGATCGACAGCTTGATGTCCTCGGTGCGGTCGATCTGGCCGTTGCCCTTGATCTGCGTGTTGGTGCTGAGGTTGGCGGTGGTCTGGCCCTTGTCGGCCCATCCTGCGACATCCATCAGCCAGTCGAGCCCGAACTTGATCTGCGAATCGCGCGAGCGATCGGTCTTGTTGTCGAGCTTGGCCTTGTCCTGCATCGAGATGATCACAGTCACGACGTCGCCGGTGCGGCGGGCGCGGGGATCGCGATAAAGGTCGGTGCCGTCGTCCCAGGTCGAGCGATAGCTGACCGGCGTCCGCACGCGGGGTGTTACCGGAATCGGTTCAGCCTGCGTCCTCAGGCCGCTGCCGACCGGCGACAGGCGCGGACCGGTCAGCACTTCGGCCGGATCATTCAAGCACCCGGTCAGGAGCACCGACGACAGCAGGAGCGACAGGATGAGGAACGGCTTCTTCATTTACTTGTTCTTTCCGTCGTCCACGCGGCGCATGCCGCCGAGCAGGTCGGCAAGATGCGCGGCGCGCGCCGTATCCATCTCGTTGAAGATCGCGCTCGAACTCCTCGGGCTCAGCTTGGCGAGCACGGCGGCGGCGGTCTCGTCAGCCATCCCGGCGATCTGGGTCGCGGCGGCGTCCGGCTTCATGCGCGAATAGATCTCGACGACCTGCGCCTCGGCCTTCTTCAGGAAGTCGTCACGCAGCGCCATCCACTTCTCGTATTCGGCGCGCTTGGCCTCGACCTCGGCGATCCGCTCACGCAGCAGGGCCTCGGCCTTCTCCAGCTCCTTGAGCTGCCAGGCCAGCCGCGCATCGACGGCGGGGTCGGCCACGTTGCTGCAGAACAGGGCGACTTCGTTGTCCGGGGACACGGCGGCCTGCGGCGGGGCGGGCTTGGGCGGCGCTGTGACGCTACCGGGCTTGGCAGGCCGAACCGGCGCGGCTGCGGGCGCAGGCGCCGGTGCACGTGCAGGCGTCTCGGGCGCCGGCACTGCGCCGGTGGTTGCCGGCGCGGAATCTTCCGCTGCCCACGCCGTCGCCCGGATCGAGGCGTTGTCGCCTGGAATGGGCGAGGTCGAGAGGGACGGCCTTTGCCCCCCGGGCGCGCGCGCCCGGGCGAAGGACAGCAGATTGAGCGGCTTCGACGTCCTGGCCTCGTCCAGAGCGAGCGCAGGCGACGCGCTCATGATCGCGGAGGCCGCGATCAGGAGGAGGAGCTTGGCTTTGTGATCCAGTGTCAGCATCGGGCCGCGTGCGATTCTCGGTCGAGACCTGAGCATTGAGCGACCAAGCTTGCTCGACGCTTGCGCATCATTGCACGATGACGTCGGCCTGGAGCGCGCCGGCCGTCTTGATCGCCTGGAGGATCGCGATGATGCCGGAAGGCTTGAGGCCGATCTGGTTCAATCCGCGCACCAGGCGCTGGAGATCGACGCCGCTCAGGATCGCCACCTGCGATCCGGCCTCGTTGGCCTCGACCACGGTCTGGGGAACGACCACGGTCTGGCCCTGCGAGAACGGCGCCGGCTGCGACACCACGGGAAGTTCCGTGACGCGGACCGTCAGATTGCCGTGCGTGACCGCAACGGTCGATATTCGCACGTCCCGCCCGATCACCACCGTGCCGGTGCGTTCGTTGATCACCACCCTCGCCGGTGTATCAGGTTCGACCGTCAGCTCGCCGACTTCCGCGAGGAAGCGGACCGGACCGACGTTGCGCGGTTTCGACAGCACGATGGTGCGGTAGTCGCGCTCGAAGGCGATCTGCGACCGGTAGCGACCGCCGGCGTAGCGGTTGATCGCATCGAGGATGCGGGTTGCGGTGACGAAGTCGGGATTCTTGAGCTCCAGCACCAGGAACTCCATCTCATGCAGGCTTCCCTGCACCTCGCGCTCGACCAGCGCGCCGTTCGGAATGCGGCCGGCGGTCGGCGTGCCCTGGCTGACGTTCTGCGCCTGGCCACCGACGCTGTAACCGGCGACCGTGACCGCGCCTTGCGCCACCGCGTAGACCGCACCGTCAGCGGCGCGCAGCGACGTCATCACCAGCGTGCCGCCGAGCAGCGAAGTCGCATCGCCGAGCGACGACACGGTCACGTCCATCCGCTCGCCGGCACCAATCGAGGGCAGCAGGTCCGCGGTCACCATTACGGCGGCGACGTTGCGCGTGCGCAGCGTCGTCGGACGTGCGGGATTGGTCGTGCTCGTGGTTTCGTTCCTGACATTGATGCCCATGTTCTCGAGCATCGATTGCAGGGACTGCTCCGTGAACGGAGCGTTGCGGAGCGTGTCGCCGGTACCGTTCAGGCCGATGACGAGGCCGTAGCCGACGATCTGGTTCTCGCGCAGGCCCTTGATGTCCGCGATGTCCTTGATGCGGACGGCGGCCTGGGCGCTGGCGGCGGAAACGAGGAGGACGAACGCGAGCAGGAACCTGATCATGACCCGTCCACGACCTTGACGGTGCCGTCCGGTTGGACGATGGCCCTGATGATCACGCCGGTGTCGGTGTTTCGCACCGGGATCAGCGCACCGGGCGCGCCCGACTGCATCGCCGAGCCGTAAGTGACGATCGACAGGCCGCTGTCCTCGACCACGACCTTGACCATGGCGCCGCGGGCGATGGTGAAGGGATCCTCCACCGAGTTGGTCGGGATCGGCTGGCCCGGCAGCAGCGTGCGCCGGGCCATGCGGCCGACCAGCACCTGGCGGCCCTCGATGAACATGGCGACGCCGAGCACGTTCGGCGCGAAGATCCGCTCCGTGATCATGTCGTCCCGGATCAGCTCGCCGGCGCGGATCGAGACCGCCGGCACGGGAAGCCGCTTCTCCTCGGCCACGGCGACGCGCGCCGAGACCAGAACCAGCAGCACGGCGGCCAACCCGCGCACGATCAGGCCCACCCTGTTCAACATGGACACACCGAAACTAGCGACTGAGACCCTTCGATACGGTCGAGGCCATTTCATCCGAGGCCTGGATGACCTTGGCATTCATTTCGTAGGCGCGCTGCGCCGAGATCAACTCGGTGATCTCCTTGACGGGATCGACGTTCGAGGCTTCGAGATATTGCTGGTTGATCTTGCCGTAGCCCGCATCGCCCGGCAGTCCGACGACCGGCGTGCCCGACGCCGTGGTCTCGCGATAGAGGTTGCCGCCGAGCGGCTCGAGACCGGCCTCGTTGGCGAAATTGGCGAGGTTGAGCTGGCCGATCTGCCGCGGGTTCACTTCCGTGTCCAGCTTGGCGAACACCTGGCCGGTCTGGTTGACCGTGACCTGGACCGTTCCCTGCGGGACCGTGATGGCGGGATCCAGCAGATAGCCGTCGATCGTCACGAGCTGGCCGTTGGCATTGGTGTTGAACGAGCCGGCGCGGGTGTATTGCACCTCGTTGTTCGGACCCAGCACCTGGAACCAGCCGCGACCGTTGATCGCGAGGTCGTAGGGGTTGCCGGTCTGCGTCAGCGCGCCCTGGATGTGCAGCTTGCGGATCGCCGCCGACTTGACGCCGAGGCCGAGATTGGCGCCTTCCGGGATCGGCGAGGAGCCGTTCACGTTCGCGACGCCCTGCATGCGGTCCATCTGGTAGAACAGATCGGTGAATTCCGCGCGCGCCCGCTTGTACGAGGTCGAGTTGATGTTGGCGATGTTGTTCGCGATGACTTCGATATTGGTCTGCTGGGCGTTCATGCCCGTGGCCGCAATGGCGAGCGATTTCACTTACGTCACTCCCTCAGATCAAATCGACATCCGAACGACTTCCTGGTAGGCCTGCACGACCTTGTCGCGAACCGCGACCGCCGTCTGCATGGCCTGCTCGGCCGACATCAGCGCCTCCACGACCTTGCGGGTCGATTCCTTGCCCTGCATCGCCGAGATCGACGCCGCTTCGCCCGCCTTCAGCGTGCTGATCGCGTCCGTCGTCACCTGCTTCATCACCGATTCGAATCCGACATCGTCGGTCGACTGAATTGCGGTCGGTGCCGCCGGTGCGATGGCCTGCGACTCGGTGGCACGGCTTACCGCGTGGCCGCCGGAAATCGCGGTGGATGAAATCGCCTCAAGCATTGTCAGCTCCTCAGCAGATCGATGGTCATTCCCAGCATCGATCTCACCTGTTTCACGACCTGGAGATTGGCTTCGTAGGACCGGTTGACTTCCCGCATGTCGGCCATCTCGATCATCATGTTGACGTTCGGCAGCTTGACGTAGCCGGCCTTGTCGGCGGCGGGATGTCCCGGATCGTATTCGACGCGGTAGGGCGTGGTGTCGACCCCGATCTCCTTGACCTTCGCGAGCTGCGTGCCCGAGGCACGATCCATCGCGGCGTCGAAGGTGATGGTCTTGCGCTGATACGGATCGGCACCGGCGGTGCGCCCGGTCGAGGTCGCGTTGGCGAGGTTTTCCGAGACGATGCGCATGCGCGTCGACTGCGCTTCGAGCCCGGAGCTCGCAACAGTCAGGGACGCGCTCAATGAGTCCAGCATGTCAATTCACCTCAGGTCTTCGCGCTCGACAGGACCATGCGATGGAACGACCGCACGATCGCCGAATTCATCGAGTAGTCGCGATTGACGTCGTTGCCCTTGATCATTTCCTGCTCGAGACTGACCGAATTGCCGGAATGAACCACATCCCAACTATCCTTCTTGGCAGTCGCACGCGTGTCGCTCTCGGCCGCGGACAGTTGCATGTGCGACGGCGACGTCGTCGCAAGCCGCACCGGCAGCGTGTCGAGCACCTTGTTGAAGGGCTCGACATCGCGCGCCTTGAAGCCCGGCGTATTGGCGTTGGCAACGTTGGTCGCGATGGTCGACTGGCGGAGCTCCAGGTATCGCGCCTGCGACGATGCGAGTTCGAAGAGATAAAGCGGTCCCACGACGGCCCCATTATGGATTCATTGGAAAGAACCCTAGGGCGTTAAGCTTTCGTCAAGCTGTTGGGCGAAGCACCATCCTCGGAAATCTACTGAACCTTCTCGGGCCGCGGCGCCTGCTTCGACTGCAGGAAGTAAATGATCTCGGCGACGGGACGGAAAAACTCGGCCGGAATCACCTGGTCGACCTGCACGGCCTCGTACAGCGCGCGCGCCAGCGCCTTGTTCTCGATGACAGGAATTCTGTTCTGCTCGGCGACCTCGCGGATCTTCAGCGCGATCACGTCCATGCCCTTGGCCACCACGAGCGGCGCCGGATTTTCCTCGCGCTTGTAGCGCAGCGCGATCGCGAAGTGCGTCGGGTTCGCGATCACCAGCGTCGCGCGCGCGGCGGAGGCGATCATGCGCTGGCGCGAACGGTCACGCGCGAGCGAGCGCAGGCGCGCCTTGATCAGCGGATCGCCTTCGGCCTGCTTGTGCTCGTCCTTGATCTCCTGCTTGGTCATGCGCAGCTGGCGCCGCCAGTGGAAGCGGGCCCAGGCGAGATCGATCGCGACCAGGACGATGGTGGCGATGCAGATCGCCGAGACGATCCGCATCGCGATATTGAGGATCATCTCGGGAAGCGCGACCGGATCGGTGTACATCGCCTCGAATGCCCTCGCCTCCGACGAGCGCAGCACGACGGCGACGACGGCCGACACCGCGCCGAGCTTGAACAGCGACTTGGCGAATTCGACGAAGCCCTGCGTTCCGAACAACCGGCTCCAGCCGCCGATCGGGGAGATACGCGAAAGATCCGGCATGATGCGCTCCAGCACCACGCGCGGCGCATTTTGCAGCAGCGATGAGGCAAGGCCGAACGTCATCAGGATGACGACCGGCGGCACCAGGAAACGCAGCGCCTCGAGTCCCACGACGGTGAGCAGGTTCTGAACGTCCGCGCCGTTGTTGAGCGGGAAGCCCTCGGGGTCGTCGAGCAGGCCCTTCAGCGTCGGCACCAAATTCTGCACGCCCTGACCGATCAGGAACGCCAGGATGATCATCAGTGCGGCCATCGAGGCGAAGATGGATGCCTCCCGAGAGACCGGGATTTTGCCCTGATCGAGCGCATCGCGGACTTTCTTCTCGGTCGGCTCTTCTGTTTTGCTCTCCTGATCGGATGTTTCTGCCATGCCCGTTCAGCGGTCAGCGGAAGACCAGCTCATCCTCCTGATCGGGGTTGAGCTCGATTTCACCCTTCTCCGCGAGATCGAGTGCGAGGTCGGTGATGACGCGGCGCGCCTCCAGCACGTCACGCTGGTTCGACGGCTCGCCGCTCGCGAGTTCGTGCTCGACGACGCGGCGGACGCGCGAGGCGACCGACGACAGGATCGTTTCGCGGAAATGCTTGTCGGTGCCCTTGAGCGCGACGACGATGCGATCGGTCGGCACCTGATCGAAGATCATGGTGCGCGCCTTCGGCGTCAGGTGGATCACGTCGTCGAAGGTGAACAGCAGTTCCTTCAGCACTTCGGCCGACTTCGGCCGCTTCTCCGACAGGCTCTTCAGCATGTCCTCGATATGGCCGCGCTCCATCTTGTTGATGATGTCGGCGACGCGGGCGTAGGTGTCGGCGCCGAGGTTGCGGGCGAAGTTCAGCGTCAGGTCTTCGTGCAAGGTCTTTTCGAGGACCTTCATGGCGTCGTCGACGATCGGCTTGAGGCTGAGCACGCGCCGCATCAGCTCGTTGCGCAGGCTCGACGGCAACTGGCTCATCACCTTGGCGGCGCAGGACGGCTTGACCTTGGACAGGATCAGCGCCGCGGTCTGCGGATGCTCCTTGGAGAGGTAGGTCGCCAGCGAGTTTTCCGACACCGACGAGACGCGATCCCAGACCGACCGGCTCGAATTGCCGAGCAGGTCCGTCATGATCGCGGTGACCTGGTCGGCGGGAAGCACGTCGCCGAGCACGGCTTCAAGGCCGCCGATGGTGCCGAGGATGTTGGCACCCATCGAGAACTGCTGCGCAAATTCCTCGACAATCGCCTCGAGTTCCTGCGCAGTGATCGGCCGCAGCTCAGCCGCGGCCTTGGTGACGATACGAATATCCTGTGGCTCGAACTGCGCGAGCACACTCGCGGCCGCCTGCCGGCCCATGGCCAGCAGAAGTGCCGCGACCTTTTCCGTCCCGCCCAGCGCGGCAACGCCTCGCTGCTTGATGGGAGCGATGCCGACCTGTGCCGCCATTGTCAGGAATCACCCTGCCCCAGCGGTCCGACGATCTCGGTGAGCGAGACGCCGAAGCGGGAATTGTCCTCTTCGACGACGACCACTTCGCCACGGGCGACGATACGGCCATTGACGACGACGTCGACCGGCTCGCCGACCCTGTGATCGAGCGGAACCACCGCGCCGCGCCCGAGCTTCATCAGGTTCGCCACCGGGATGGTCGCCGATCCCAGCACCACCTGCATGGTGACGGGAATGCGCATGATGGCGTCGACATTGGCGAACTTGCCGGTCTCCTCCGCCGTGCGCGCGGCGATCTCGGCCAGCCGCTCCAGCGGAGACGTCTCGGTCTCTTCCGATGCGGATGCAGTCTCATAATCGAAGGATTGCGCCATGTGGTATCGCCTCTTGGTATTTCCACTCCCGGAGCACCACAGCGCTCCGATCGTAATTGTTCCGCCGGTTCGGGCTTCAGTGCTTGTTCACGTCGGCACCACCGGCGGTCGCGGCGGACCCGAGTCCGCTCCTGGCGTCGAGCGCCGCGATCGCTTCGTGGGCCTGGTCGATCTTCGTCGTCAGCACGTTGGCGAGCCGCCCGAGATTTGCGGTCGAATCGTGCGCCGCGGTGATGACCGTGTCGAAGGCGCCCGTCGTCTCGTGGACGATGGTCGAGAATTCGCCCTGGTAGCTGCGCAGGCGCGCCAGCTCCCGATGCATCTTGGTCACCCGCATGCTGGTGAAGGCCAGCGCGATCAGCAGCACGGCATCAACGAGATAGGATATCATCGACGAACTCCCGCTTCTGGTCGACGGGATCGGCCACCTGCATGGCGTAATAGCCATCAAGCTGGCCGATCTGACACCAGAACAGCACCTGATTGTTGCTTTCGAGACGGGCCAGCGTGCGCGGCGTGGCCTCGAGCTCCAGGACCTGCCCCACCTTGAATTTCACGACGTCCTCGAGCGTAATCATCTTCTCGTCGAGCACCGCGCTCAGCGTCACCTCGGTGCGCTGAACCTCGCTCTCCATCTGCTCGCGCCAGCGCGGATCGGTCGTGCGGCCGTCGCTGGCAGTGACGGTTGCAAGCTTCTGCCGCAATGGGTTGAGCGCAGAGTGCGGAATGATCAGGAACATCTGGCCGCCGCGATAGAGCGCCTGCACCATCATGTTCGCACAGATCGACATGTTGCTGGCGCGCCCGATCGCCAGCGACGCCATCGCCGTCTCGACCCGCTCGACCCGGAAGGTGACGTTGGACGTGCCGGCGAAGGCGCCCTGCAGCGCCTTGGCGAACCGCTCGAACAGCGCCTGGACCAGCCGGATCTCGATGTTCGAGAAGGTGCGCTCGACATCGAGCGGCGGTTCGGCGCCGTCGGAGCCGAACATCGCCTCGACCATCGTGAACACGAAGTCACGATCCAGCATGATGATGACGCGGGAGTCCCACTGCTCGGCATAGAGCACGGCGGCGACTGCGTTACCCTCGTAGTCCTTGATGATATCGCCGAGCGGGTCGTTGGTGATGCCGTTGACCGAGAAGTAGCACGGCGTTCCCGCCATCGGCTGCAGGCTGTCGGTGCACGATGCCGCCATGCGATCGAAGATCACATTGAGCATCGGCATGCGCTCGATGGAAATACCCGCCGCGTCGAGCAGGTAGTTCGGCAGCTGCTTCCGCTGATCGATTTCGACGTCTTCCATCGTCATGCGCGGGCCGCCTTCGGTTCAGCGTCGGGCACGGCCTTGGGACCCGCGATCGTCTCGTTCTCGACGACGTCGATCGAGGGACGCTCGTTGCTCGCGATCATCTTGCGGCCGTGCTCGACCGCGATCTGCGGCATCGCGCCGTTCATGAAGGCCAGCAGCGTCTGCTTGACGATGATGTAGGGCCGGCACTTCTTCTCGCGCGTCATTTTGATCTTGATCGCGAAGGGCGAAATGATGCCGTAGGACAGGAAGATGCCGGCGAAGGTGCCGACCAGGGCCGCGCCGATGAAGCCGCCCAGCAGCTTCGGCGACTGGTCGAGCGCGCCCATCGCCTTGATGACGCCGAGCACCGCGGCGACGATGCCGAGCGCCGGCAGCGCCTCGGACACGGTCACCAGCGAATGGTAGGGCGCCAGCTTGCTCTTCACGATGGTGTGGATTTCCTCGTCCATCAGCGCTTCGATCTCGTGCGTACGGGCATTGCCCATGATGATGAGACGGACATAGTCGCAGATGAACTGGAGCAGCGAGGGGTCGCCGAGCACGCTCGGGAACGCCTTGAAGATCTCGGAGGACGAGGGATCGTCGATATGCGCCTCAACCTCGTTGCGGCCCTTGCCCCGCAGCTCGCGCATCAGGGCATGCAGCGCCCCGAGCAGGTCGAGATAATAGCGCTGGCCCGGCACCGCGCCGGTGATTGCCTGCATGCAGGCGACCCCGGTGTCGACGACCGTCTTCCACGGGTTGGCCACGATGAAGGTGCCGACCGCCGTGCCCATGATGATCACGAATTCCCACGGCTGCATGAGCACGGCCAGATGCCCGCCCATGGCGGCAAATCCGCCCAGCAGCGCCACCACCGTGATGAAAATCCCCACGAAACTGAGCAACGCGCCACTCCATCGCCGATCCCACCGGAAATATTTAGTCGGCCACGCTTGCGCGAAGCTGGCTTCCCATGCCGCAAGCCTCGCCCCATACCGCCAGCCTCACGCAAGCAATCCGCGGCAGCTTGGCACCATGTCGCAAGGGCGGCCGGAAGGGCACGTGTCATGCTATCCACGATCGCGGACTACACCAGATTGACCACGGACATGAGCAAGTCGCTGACGCAGGTCGCGACCGAACCCGATGTCAGCCGCGACACCGACTACTTCCTCAGCCATATCGGCAACGTCAAGACGATCGATGACTTCCTGGGGGACTATCGCCTCTACTCCTATGCGATGAAGGCCTATGGCCTCAGCGACATGACCTACGCCAAGGCGTTCATGCGCAAGGTGCTGACCGAGGGCGTCTCGGACCAGGACAGCTTCGCCAACAAGCTCTCCGACACCCGCTACCGCCAGTTCGCCGCCGCCTTCAATTTCGCCGCCCTCGGCGACCAGGCCACCTCGACCACCGCAGCCACGACCGATACGGCGACCCAATACGTCACCCAGACGATGGAGGAGAACGCCGGCGACCAGAACGAGGGCCTGCGGCTGGCGCTCTATTTCACCCGCAAGGCGTCCACGGTCACGACGGCCTACCAGATCCTCGCCGACAAGGCGCTGACCCAGGTGGTCCAGACCGCCATGGGCTGGTCGTCGACGATCAGCTCGTCCGACATCGACGCCCAGGCCAAGATGATCACGGACAAGATTGACCTCACCGACTTCCAGGATCCTGCCAAGGTCACCAAGTTCGTGCAGCGCTTCGCCGCGATGTGGGATGCGACCCAGGCCCAGAGCGATAGTTCGACCAACCCCGCACTGGTGCTGATCGCCGGCGCCTCGACGTCGGTCACGCTGGATACCGACATGCTCACCACGCTTCAGAACATCCGGTTCAACAGGTAAGTCATGCAATCGGCCCTTTATGTCGGCTTGTCGGCGCAGGTCGCGCTCGAGAAGCGTCTCCAGACGATCGCCAACAACGTCGCCAACGTCAACACGGCCGGCTTCCGCACCGACGTGGTCAAGTTCGAGACCGTGCTGTCCAAGGCCGGCGCGAACCCGGTCGCGTTCTCCTCGCCCGGCGACAACATCATCTCGCGCGAGCAGGGCAGCATCACCGAGAGCGGCAACCCGCTCGACGTCGCCGTGGTCGGGAACGGCTGGATCGCCTTCGCAGGGCCAAACGGCACGGTCTATACCCGTGACGGCCGCCTCCAGATTGCCGCCAACGGCGACCTGCAGACCGTGTCCGGTTTCCCCGTCGTCGATGCCGGCGGCGCCCAGATCACGCTGGATCCGAACGGCGGCCCGGTCGCGATCTCGCGCAGTGGCGCGATCACCCAGGACAACAACGAGATCGGCACCATCGGCCTGTTCAACATTCCCGCCGACGCCAATCTCGAGCGCTACGGCAATTCCGGCGTGACCCCCGACCGTCCCGCGACCGCCATTGCCGACTTCCAGCGCGACGGCTTCAAGCAGGGCTATGTCGAGGGCTCCGGCGCCAATCCGATGATGGAGTTGACGAAGCTGATCGCGGCTTCGCGTGCGTTCGACGGCACCAATTCGATGATCGAGGGCACCGAGAGCTCGCTCTCGAATGCAATCCGGACGCTGGGCGAGCCGGGCAAGTAGACTTGCAAGTAGACTGCGCCCCGCGCGCATTGAAGGTGGACGGTTTCCTTGAACGCTCTTCGGCAACTCGAGTGGGCTCTGCTGGAGCTTCAGCAGAGCACACCCCTCGCCAGCGTCAGCGGCGCGATCTCCGAGATCGCGCCGACGCATTTCCGTGTCTCCGGCCTGTCGCGTTTCGTCAGGCTCGGTGAACTGATCGGCGTCAACTCCGGCGGCAAGCCGCAGATCGGCGAGGTGGTGCGGATCGACAGCGAGGGCATCGTCGCGAAGCCGTTCGACCGGCAGTTCGGCGCCGGCCTCGGCTCGGTCGCCTACCGGATGCCGCCCCTGACTTTTGCGCCCGATCCGAGCTGGAAGGGCCGCGTCATCAACGCGCTCGGTGCCCCCCTGGACGGACAGGGTCCGCTCACGCCCGGATCGGTCGCCGTCTCGGCGGAGGCCGAGGCGCCGTCGGCCATGAAGCGCGCGCGCGTCCACAAGCCGCTGCGCACCGGCGTCCGCGTGATCGACCTGTTCGCCCCGATCTGCGCCGGCCAGCGCGTCGGCATTTTTGCCGGCTCCGGCGTCGGCAAATCGACGCTGCTCGCCATGCTCGCCCGCAGCCAGGGTTTTGACACCGTCGTGCTGGCGCTCGTCGGCGAGCGCGGACGCGAGGTGCGCGAATTCATCGAGGACGTGCTCGGCACCAACCGCAACCGCGCCGTCACCATCGTATCGACGGGAGATGAAAGCCCGATGATGCGGCGGCTGGCGCCGAAGACCGCCATGGCGGTCGCCGAATATTTCCGCGACCGGGGCGAATCGGTCCTGCTCGTGGTCGATTCGATCACCCGTTTTGCCCACGCCGCCCGCGAGGTCGCGCTCGCCGCCGGTGAGCCCGCGGTCGCGCGCGGCTACGCGCCGACGGTCTTCACCGACCTGCCGCGCCTTCTGGAGCGCGCCGGCCCCGGCGAGGAAGGATCCGGTTCGATTACCGGCATCTTCTCCGTGCTGGTCGACGGCGACGATCACAACGAGCCGATCGCCGATACGATCCGCGGCACGCTCGATGGCCACATCGTGCTCTCCAGGCACATCGCCGACCAGGCGCGCTATCCGGCCGTGGACGTTCTGGCCTCGGTCTCCCGTCTCGCCCACAACGTCTGGGACCCCGAGGAGCGCGAATTGGTGAGCAAGCTGCGCACCATGATCGCCAAATACGAGGACACGCGCGACCTTCGCCTGATGGGCGGATACCAGCAGGGACGTGATTCGGGCCTCGACCAGGCGATCGACATGGTTCCGAGAATCTACAGCGCGATGCGACAAGACGCCTCGGCTGCACCGAGCGCCGATCCATTCCGCGAGCTGCGGGACATGCTCAGGGGCGAGTAGCGCCAATTCCGCTCCGATGACATCGGAGCGCGGTTCCGCATTTCGGGTTTCACGGGCTTTCCTTGTACGAGCCCGTGCCGGCTTTGCGCGAAAGCACCCCGGCAAACTACGCATCGGCCGCCCACGATCGCATCCTGCTCATTATTTCGACGGTCGATCATGCACGCCACCGCGCTTCCGCTAGATGCGTACGCATCGCGGCCGCAGCTTTCCGCCGTGAGCGTCTCAACCAATCGGATGAGATTCGGGCGGCCGTGACGCAAGCGGTCGACTTGCCGATTCCGCCTTCGCGAGCACAACAACCGCCGCGTGCATTCCCTACGAGTTCCCCCGGCGATTCTCCCGCAAATCACACAAGTTGTGGATGACTCATCCACGCAGGCCGCCTTGTCATGCACAAGCTTCGGTCAACTTGCATCAACGCCGGACAGCAACATGCTGTGCAATTAAACCGTCGTATAGTTGCGTGCATGGTGCTTGCGGGACAGCGTATTGCGTTCACTAACATGTGTCCCGGAGAACGAGATTGTCTTGAACGATACATTCGCCTGAAGCGACATCCAGTCTGCAAGAGTGTCTCTACTTGATTTTGTTGAGAAGCTCATTCATCGTTTCGACGGAATATAAGAAACGTCTGCGTGTGACTTGAACTTAGGGGCTGCGGTTGAACAATTCCGATCTTTCGTCCGCTGGTGGCGGCAACTCGGGCTTGCGTTCGACGGCATCGCGATTGGCATACCATCGGCGGCATGGCGTCTCGCGTCGGCGCCCATCGGTTCAAGTCGGCAACCTCGCAGTCCAAGCTTTCGCGCAAGAGCCCGGCACGATGTGCGCGTCGGACGAATGTGCGGATCGGGCTTCGCGCGACGGATTTGCGTGGCATGGCGGAACGCGGCTTCGGGACGCCGCAAACGAAGTCCTGGGGGCGAGGTAATTCCATGCCGTTGGCACGAGAAGCCGTCGAGCTGCTGGTCCAGGCGGCGCGGGCTTGGTATTTCGAGGGCAATCAGCATGGATTGCGCGATCGGGAATGGATGGCGCTGCGCTTTCTCGGCCGCGCCAACAGGTTTTCGCGCACGCCCTCCGCGCTCGCCGGCTTCATCGGCGCCACGCGGGCGACTGCTTCGCAGATCGTGAAGACACTGGAGGGCAAGTCCTTCCTGGTGCGCAAGCCCTCGCATGAGGACAAGCGCTCCGTCGTGCTCCATGTCACAGCGCAGGGCGAGAAGTGCCTGAACCAGCACGATCCGATCAATCACGTGGTGAACGCCGTCACGTCGCTCGGGACCGACGAGTGCCTCAGGCTGCGCGACTCGCTGCGTGAGGTCCTCAACCATCTCGACGCGGCCCATCAGCGGCTCGACGCCAGCATCTGCCGGGACTGCATGTTTCTGGCCGAACGCAGCCCCGGCATCGGGCCGGCCGCCGGCAAGGGACGCACGAGCGCCGAGTTCATGTGCCGGCTGTATCGCGCCCCTGTCTCCCTCGAGGAGACCGAGCTGCTCTGCACCAGTTTCGAGCGCACCCGTGACCGCCCGAAGATCGAGGAACATCTCGATCGCGCGCGCATGGCGAGCCAGGGATAAGGCTGGGTTACGCAGCCTGATCGCGTGCGAAACATTCGCATGATTGCTGCGGCGCAGGCTTGCGTAAAATTTCGCGGCGATGCGGATCTTTCGCGACACTCGCTTTGCCATCGCGCAGAGTTGACGGTGACACCCGTAGTTTCCACATCGTCGTTGCGAGCGAAGCGAAGCAATCCAGAGTCCTTCCGCGGAGAGATTCTGGATTGCTTCGTCGCTTCGCTCCTCGCAATGACGGCATTATCAGCTCCGTCATCCTGAGGCGCGAGGCATGGGACGCGACGCGTCCCATGCCTCGCGCCTCAGGATGACGGTCATAGAGGCTCGAATTCCGCATTGGCCAACACACAGACACGCCTCCGCATCCTCGCGGCTCAATTCGCCCGAGCTTTGCTTCATCGCTTCACCCTCTCAGTCAAGAGGGCGCAGGGAAGGCCGGGTGCCGGCTGGCACCCACGGTCCGCTGTGCGACAGCACACGCAGAAGAACTGCACAGCGGCATACAGGTGAAGCCCAACACACGGCCTTCCCTGCGCGATGGTTGGACGGCTTATGCCGTGCTCTCGGGAGCCGAGTTCCCTTTGGCCTCCCTCGCCTCCGCGGAAGTCGCCGGCATTGCGCCGGTTGACGCGAATGCCGCATCCGCCAAGGCTTGGCCGTAGCAACGACGGCCAGGACCACACGGTTTTGCCGTACGCACGGCCCGCTCCTCGCCGCAGTTTTCCCGGCCCTGTCGACGGAGCCGGAAACTTACTGGCGAGACGAACCTGACAGCGCCGCTCGTCGACACGAAGCCTCGGGCTCACGGAGAGCAATCCGCCCTGCCCTTAACTCTCGCGCCCGACGCTGCCGCGTCCACCGCAAGCCCGGCTCGCGAAAATGACGACCACATGATCGCCCCTCAAGGATGAGCCGGGATGGGCGATAGATACGACAAATCCGAATTTCGGTAAAGTGGAATATTTTCGCGCGAGCGGATTGACAGCGTGCGGGGTGTTTTGCCCGTCGGGCAATATCTCGTAGCCCGGATGGAGCGCAGCGCAATCCGGGAAAGGTGCCCCGCCCGGCGAGCGGCCCCGGATTACGCTCCGCTCCATCCGGGCTACAGCCCTCCCTACGACCCTCCCTTGTATGCATTATCCCAGTTGCCATTGCCGCGCGGTTCGCTTTACATGCCCGCAACCCGCCCTCGGGCCACGGCCGGGGCGCAAAAATCACATGACATTCCAGGGGACGAAACATGGCGCGTAACGTATTGATTCTTGGGGCTTCCTACGGCTCGCTGCTGGGCACCAAGCTGCTGATGGCGGGGGGCAATGTGACCCTGGTCTGCCGTGCCAAGACCGCGGAGCTGATCAATCGTGACGGTACCGAGGTCCGCATCAAATTGCGCGACGAGGCGGGGCACCGGGCGATCTTCTCGCGCGACCTGCCCGGCAAGCTCGACGCCGTGACGCCGCAGAATGTCGACGTCTCCCGCTACGATCTGGTCGGCCTCGCGATGCAGGAGCCGCAATACACCAATCACACCGTCCGCATGCTCATGGTGAAGATCGCCGCGGCGAAGCTGCCGTGCCTGTCGATCATGAACATGCCGCCGCTGCCTTATCTGAAGCGGATCCCGGCGCTCGCCGACATGGACCTCGAGGAGGCCTACACCAATGCGCAGGTGTGGGAGCGGTTCGAGCCCGGCCTGGTGACGCTGTGCTCGCCCGACCCGCAGGCCTTCCGTCCGCCGGAAGAGGCCGCGAACGTGCTGCATGTCGGCCTGCCCACGAACTTCAAGGCCTCGGCCTTCGCCGACGAGAAGCACAACAAGGTGCTGCGCGAGCTCGAGGCCGACATCGACGCGGTGACACTCGACGGCAAGGACGTGCCGGTGAAGCTGAAAGTGTTCGATTCCCTGTTCGTGCCGCTGGCGAAATGGTCGATGCTGCTCACCGGCAATTACCGCTGCATCACCCCGAACGAACCGCAGTCGATCCGCGACGCCGTGCATGGCGATCTCAAGCGCTCGCAGACGATCTATGACCATGTCGACGCGATCGCCCGCCGGCTCGGCGCCGATCCGCAGGACCAGGTGCCGTTCGAGAAATATGCCAAGGCCGCCGAAAGCCTGCTCAAGCCGTCATCGGCCGCGCGCGCAGTGGCGAGCGGCGCGCCCTTCATCGAGCGCGTCGACCTCCTGGTGAAGCTGATCTCGCATCAGCTCGGCACGCCGAACGGTGAGATCGACCGCACGGTCGAGACCGTGGACCAGAAGCTCAACGAGAAGATCGTGCAGGGCGGCTCGGGCGCGCAGTAGCGCGCCGTCTCGATCTCCCTCCGAATGTCGGACACCGACTTTGGTCGTGCAGCGCAGACGCGCGCCGCGCGCTGCAATACTTCGCGCCGGCAACAGTTCCCGGTGTGGCACGGATCCGACGCAGCGTGAGCTCCGCCGATTTTAGATAGAGTCCGCGCGCATCAACGATGTGTGGCTGCTGCCGACAAAATCGATCACGTCTCGTCGATCACGTGATCGTGTCGTCTCCTCGTTTCCCCGCTGCATGTCAGAATTTATCACGGCTGTGTGAGACGAAGGCATGTTGCTCGTCATATCCCGACGCGAGATGGCGTGAAAACGCGTCGTTTGCGTGCGAGTCGAGCAAAAACGCGCGTGACTCAACCCCGTCGACAATGTGAATCGAGCCTCACGCTTCCCGCGTGATGCCGCGTTTGTGCAAGCGCCGCATGCGCGCTTGTAGGGCTCGCCTCCTTGCCTCGCGCATGAGGCATGAGCAACATACTTTGTAAGTCATCTGTCCTTCACGGTCTTTCCCGGCACTGGTTGCAGTGCGTTAGGGATCCAAACAACAACAAGAAAAGAAGGTCATGGACCAGGCGATGCAGAGCGTCGTCCGCGCGGTCGGAGCAGGCGCAACGACGATCAAGGGCGTGATCGACGCCACCGGACTGTCCCGTCTCAAAATCGAGCGCGCGTTGAACGCGCTGGAGAAGCAGAAGCTGGTGGTCCGCGACGGCCAGGGCTTTCGCGCGACCGGCCTGCCGAAGACAGCGCCGCTGACCCGGCAATGCGGATCGTGCAATGCCTGCTGCGATATTCTCGAGGTGGCCGCCGTCGACAAGCCGGTCAACCAGCTCTGCAAGCATTGGCAGACGGGCACCGGATGCAGCATCTACGACCGCCGCCCGCAGATGTGCCGCTCCTTCGTCTGCGCCTGGCTGCAGGGCCATCTCGACGACGATTGGTTTCCGGCGAGGTCGGGCATCATCGTGCATTTCAGCCAGGACGCCGTGAACGTGACGGTCGACGACCATTGCCCCGATCGCTGGCGCGAGGAGCCGTATTTCAGCAAACTCGCCGAATGGTCGCTGAACGGGATCAGGCGGATCGGCAATCGCGGCTATGCCACCCTCGTGGTCTCCGGCGAAAGCCGGTTCCTGCTGCTCGGGCGCACCGTCGTTCCCGAGCCGACGCCGTTCGGAACGGCGTTCCTGCCGCTCACCGCCGACACCTTCCGGTTCTGGCGGGCGACATCGCCGGAGCATTTGCAGCGGCTGCACGAGCGCATCGCCGAGATCGAGCGGATCAGGCAGGATTTCGGCTCCTGCGCGATTCCCGAGAACGAGGACGACGACCCGCAGGCGCCCTTCCGGCCCGCACTTCTACGGCTCTCGAATCACGCCTGAACTCCGCCGTGGGCAACAGGCCATGATTCGCGCCGCAGCGCTCGACGCATCCCGATCGGATTGGTAAGCCCCTGTCCGCAATGACGGGGACTTGAGTCGGGGCATGACGGTTGCGATCGAGATGGGGCTGACCACGGCGGGCGCCGCGGCCGCCATGGACCTCGAGGAACTCCTGGCGACCCGTCTCCTGGTGCAGGGCAATTCGGGTTCCGGCAAGTCGCATCTGCTGCGGCGGCTGTTGGAACAGAGCGCGCCCTGGGTGCAGCAGGCCATCATCGACCCCGAGGGCGATTTCGTCACGCTGGCCGAGCGTTTCGGCCATCTGGTGATCGAGGCCGAGGATCACACCGAGCGCGGCCTGCAGGTCGCCGGCGAGCGCGCGCGGCTGCATCGCGTCTCCACCGTGCTCAATCTCGAAGGTCTCGACGCCGAGAACCAGATGCGGCGCGCCGCGGCGTTTCTCGGCGGAATGTTCGACGTCGATCGCAACCATTGGTACCCGATGCTGGTGGTGGTGGACGAGGCGCAGCTGTTTGCGCCGGCCGTTGCCGGCGAAGTCTCGGACGAGGCGCGAAAACTGTCGCTCGGCGCCATGACCAATCTGATGTGCCGCGGCCGCAAGCGTGGCCTTGCCGGCATCATCGCGACCCAGCGCCTGGCAAAGCTCGCCAAGAACGTCGCGGCCGAGGCCTCGAACTTCCTGATGGGCCGCACCTTCCTCGACATCGACATGGCACGCGCCGCCGATTTGCTCGGCATGGAGCGGCGGCAGGCCGAAGCCTTTCGCGATCTCGAGCGCGGCCAGTTCATGGCGCTGGGACCGGCGCTGTCCCGCCGTCCGCTGCGCCTGAACATCGGCCCGACCGCGACCTCCCCGCGCAACTCGACGCCGCGGCTGATGCCGCTGCCGGAAGCGACACTGGAAGATGCCCGCGCCGTCATCCTCGCCGCGCCACCGCCCGATGCCAGCCGGCCGCAGCGCCGGCCCGCGCCTGACCTGCTCGAACAGCTCCGCGCCGCGAAGGCGGCCGCCACGCCGGAGATCCGCCCCGAGATGGTCGAGGTGCCGGTCAGCGCGGAGGAGCTTGCGGAGCGGCGCGAACGCGTCAATCGCACCTTGCGCGCTGTGCTGGCCGAGCCCGATGCCGGCTTCCGCGCCATCGGCGTGCTCTATCAGGAATTCGTGGTCCGCTGCCGCATCGAGGGGCTCGGCGCGGCGGTGCCCGACCTCAACGAATTCCGCCGCATGCTCACGCATGCGCGCGCCGGCGTCGGCACGGATCTGGCCGAAGACGATGCCTGGCAGGAGGTGTCGCTGCGCGCCTCGATCCTGCCCGACGACATGCAGGGCGTGTTCATGATGATCGCGCGCGCAGCCAAGGAAGGCTGGCCCTGCCCCGGCGATGCCGCGATCGCACGCGCCTACGGCTCGCACTCGCTGCGCCGCGCGCAGCGGCTGCTCGGCTATATGGAGGAGCAGGGCCTGATCGTGGTCCAGCTCGACGGCGGCGGCCGCCGCTTCGTGACGCTGGTGGAGCTGGCCTGGGCCACCGCGCCGGGCGATCCCAATGGAGACGATCTGCCGGCCGAGCAGGTCGCGAGCGCGGCCTCGCTCTGATCCGACTGGCTTACGCCCGTCGCGCCAGCTCGGCCGCGTGCATGTCCGGTGCACGCCGATCATCAGCAAACACGCGGTGATAAAGCGCGATCGACACGAGCCAGGCGATCACGAACAGCGCGATCACGGCGATGCCGACATGGGCGAGCGACTCGTTGAGGCCGTCGACCAGCGTCCATACGCCGCCGGTCAGGCCAAGCCGGTCGGCAATCAGGCCAAGCGCCTCGATGCCGCCGATCAGCAGCGCCACCGCGACGGAGGCGCCCGTGATCGTGAGGTTGTACCAGAGCTTGCGCTTGGGATCGACGAAGGCCCAGCGATAAGCGCTGACCATCAGCGCGGAATCGGCGGTGTCAACCAGCGCCATGCCTGATGCGAACAGCGCGGGGAAGACCAGGACATCGACGAGCGAAGCGCCGCGCGCGGCTTCGCTGGCGGAGATGCTGAGCAGGCCGATCTCGGTCGCGGTGTCGAAGCCGAGCCCGAACAGGAAGCCGAGCGGGTACATGTGCCAGGGTTTTGTCACCAAGCGAAACATCGGGCCGAGCAACCGCGCAAGGAAGCCGCGATGGGCGAGCAGCTTGTCGAGACCCTCCGCATCGTGAACGCCCTGCTCGCGCGCCGCACGAAACGTCCGCCACAGACCAATGAAGATGGCAAGATTAATGGCCGCGATCGCGAGCAGGAACAGCGCCGACACCGAGGTGCCGATCAGGCTGCCGATCTCCTTGAGCACGCTGTCGCCGCCAAGGCTGACCACGCCGAATGCGAGCAGCGTGGTCGCGACCACGACGATTGTGGAATGGCCGAGTGCGAAATAGAGCCCGGCGCTGCGCGGCGCCTCGCCGGCATGCATCAGCTTGCGCACGGTATTGTCGATGGCGGCGATGTGGTCGGCATCGACGGCGTGGCGGAGACCGAACACCCAGGCCAGCAGCGCCGTCGCCATCACCGTCGGATGGTCGCCGAACGCCGCGAAGGCCCAGGCCCATGCGGCGATGTTGGCGGCAATGAGCCCGCCGAACAGCAGCACGACACCGGGCTCAGCCGCCCGCAAAGACCATCTCGTCACGACTATCGTTCCGTCCGCTGCACGCCCCATCGCGGCAGAGGTATGATCTTTTCATAGGATGGTCATACTGACCAGTGCAATTCGGCAGGGCGGCTTTGCAGTAGCGCCCGCGTTCTACGCGGCCTCGGAACCGCCGAGATAGGCGTCGCGCACGCGGGGGTCGTCCTTCAGCTCGCGGGCCGGGCCTGACAGCACGATCTTGCCGGTCTGGAGCACATAGGCCTCGTGCGCGATCTCGAGTGCGAGGCTGGCGTTCTGCTCGACCATGAAAAGGGACACGCCTTCCTGGTTGATAGTGCGGATCAGCTCCAGCACGCGGTCGACATAGAGCGGCGACAGGCCCATGGTCGGCTCGTCCATCACGATCATGCGCGGCCGGCTCATCAGCGCGCGCGCCATCGCGACCATCTGCTGCTCGCCGCCGGACAAGGAACCCGCGCGCTGCGACAGCCGCTGGCCGAGCTTCGGGAACAGCGTGAGCATCTTGTCGAGATCCTGCGCCACGGCGTCGCGGTCGTTGCGCACGAAGGCGCCCATCAGGATGTTTTCCCGCACGGTCATGTCCGCGAACAGCCGCCGCGCCTCCGGCACCGAGGCGATGCCGCGGCGGACGATCTGCGGTGTAGAGAGGCCGATCAGAGAAGCCCCATCGAAAGTCACATCGCCCGAGCGCGGCTTGACCAGGCCCAGGATGATCTTCATCGTCGTCGACTTGCCGCTGGCATTTCCGCCGAGCAGGCAGACGATGTGGCCGCGCGCAACCGTGATCGACAGGTCGAAATGGACCTGGGCCTGGCCGTAGAAGGTGTTGACGTCGGACAACGCCAGCAGCGGTTCGGGTGCGCTCGCTGTCATGCCGCGCTCTCCTGCTCCGTCATCCCCGACAGACCGTGGCCGAGATAGGCCTCGATCACCTTGGGATCGTTGCGTACCGTTTCGCCCGGCCCTTCCGCGATCTTCTTGCCTTCGTCCATGACGATGACGCGGTCGGAGAGGCGCATCACCATCTCCAGCTTGTGCTCGATGAGGAGGATGGTCAGGCCTTCCGCCTTCAGTTCGGCGACGAGCGCCTGCATCTCGGCGGTCTCGGTCGGGTTCATGCCGGCGGTCGGCTCGTCCAGCAGCAACAGGCGCGACTTCAGCGCGAGCGCGCGGGCGATCTCGACGCGGCGGCGGTTGGCGTAGGACAGGCTGTAGGCGGGCTGGTCGATGCGCGGCAACAGCCGCTCGCCGAAGCGGGCGAGGATGGCCTTCACCTCCTCGCGCAGGCGCTCCTCCTCGGCCTTGACGCTAGAGGGGCGCAGCAGCGCCAGGCCCAGCTCCAGCAGCGGGCCGATCACCGGCACCGCCGGCTTCACGGCACGCAAGCGCGTGTGGGCGCCGATCAGCACGTTGTCCATGACGCTGAGATTGCCGAAGACGCGGCCGAGCTGAAAGGTGCGCGCGATGCCCTGGCCTGCGAGCCGCTCCGGCGACAGACCCGTGATGTCCTGGCCTTCGAACTGGACATGGCCGGCATCGGGTCGGTCGAGCCCGGTCACGAGATTGAACAGCGTGGTCTTGCCGGCGCCGTTCGGGCCGATGATGCTGACCAGCTCGCCCTTGGCGAGGTCGAGATCGATGGCATCGACGGCGGTGAGGCCGCCGAAGCGGCGCGTCAGCCCGCGCAAGGACAGCATGGGAGCCCGCTCCGCCATCACATCGTCCCCAACAGGCCCTGCGGCCTGAACCGTACCAGCAGCAGCAGCACGATGCCGTAGATCAGGATGCGGTACTCCGCCGCGATCCGGAACACCTCTGGCAAGCCGACCAGCGCGACTGCTCCGAGAATAGCGCCGACGACATTGCCGAGGCCGCCGAGGATCACGACCGTCAGCGCCAGGATGGATTGCTGCGTGTTGAAGGTCTCGTGGTTGATGTAGGAATAGAGATGCGCGGCGATGCCGCCGCTAACGCCGGCGGCAAAGCCGCCGAAGATGAAAGCGAGCGATTTGTAGCGGTTCAGGCCGAGACCATAGGCGCGCGCGGCGATGTCGTCGTCGCGGATGGCACGGAAGCTGCGGCCAAGATGCGAGCCGAGCAGCCGGCCCTGCAGCAGCGCGAGTGTGACCATCACCACGAAGCTGAACCAGTAGATCGCATTCGGGCTGATCAGATCATAGCCGAACAGCGACAGCGGCGGGATGCCTGAGATGCCGATGGGACCGCGCGTGACGCTCTCCCAGTTCAGGATCACCAGCGACACGATCTCGCCGATCGCGAGCGTCGCGATCGAGACGTAGTGCCCGCGCAGGCGGAACGACGGCGAGATCAGCAGCGTGCCGAGCGCAGCGCTCATCAAGCCACCGGCGATGATGGCGAGGCCGACCGGGACGTTGAGCGTCAGCGACAATAGCGCGGAGGTGTAGGCGCCGATCGCGAGCAATGCGGCATGTCCGAGCGAGACCTGCCCCATCGTGCCCGCCACCAGTGTCAGGCTGAGCGCGAGCATGCCGAGCAGCCAGGCGTTGATCAGGGTCTGGAGCACGTAGAAGGACACCGGGAAGAACGGCAGGACCGCGAAGATCGCGGCCGCCGCCAGCAAGGCCCAGCGCGGAATGCGCACGGGACGGCTCGGCGCAATGAAGGTGCCGGTGAGCGGCTCGGGCGGCGCCTGCCGCGCGCTGGCGAACAGGCCATTCGGGCGCAGTACGAGCACGACGACCAGCAGCAGGAACGCGAACAAATTGCGATAGCTGGTGCCGAACACGGCCACGCCGTAGCTCTCGACCAGTCCCAGCAACAGGCTGCCGATGACAGCGCCGGGCACGTTGCCGGCACCGCCGACGACTTCGGCGACGACGCCCTTGAGCGTCGCCTGCAGGCTCATCGCGGTGTCGATCTGGTTGTAGTACATGCCGACCAGCATGCCGGAGACGCCGCCGAGCGCCGCGGCAATGCCGAACACCGCCTGATTGACGCGGTTGACGTCGACGCCCATCTGCATCGCCGCGTCGCGATCCTGCGATGCGGCGCGTACCGCCCAGCCGAGCTTAGAGTAGCGCAGGAACACGAACAGCAGCAGCGCGCTGGTGAGGCCGACGCCGGCGATCAGGAGATCAAGGGGGCCGATGGTGCCGCCGCCGACCTGGAAGCGCACATCCGGCAACTGGCTCGGCAGCGCCCGCGGGTTCGGCGAGAAGGTCAGCATCACCAGCTGATCGAGCACGAAGCTGATGCCAATGGTCGCGAGCAGCGGCGCGATGCGCACCGAGTTCTGCAGCGGCCGCAGGCCGAACCGTTCGATGATCAGCCCGACGATCGCGGCGGCCACTGCCACCACGACGATGGTGAGCGGCAGCGGCGTATGCAGCTGCACCACCGCGACCCAGCCGATATAGGCGCCGACCAGGTAGATCGAGCCCTGCGCGAAGTTGATCAGCCGGCTGACGCCGAAGATCAGCGCGAGCCCGACCGCAACGAGGGCGTAGACATTGCCGACGATCAGCCCGTTGATCGTGTAGTCAAGCCAGGAAGACACGCGATGGTCCCAATCAAGAGAAAGCGGCCGAGGCTGGCGCCCCGGCCATCAGGTCAGGTCGGCTTGCCGTCCCAGAGCGCGAACTGGCCCTTGCGCACGACCAGCTCGGCGTTCATGGCGCCCTTGACGCGGCGGGTGGCGACGTCGAACGTCGCGGCGCCGAAGATGACGCTCGGGACGTCCTTGACCTTGGTGAAGGCATCACGGATCGCCTTGCGGTCGGTGCCGCCGATCCTCACCACCGCCGCCGCCATGTTCATGGCGTCATAGGCGTAGGCGTTGAAGGCGTCGGGCTCGAGCCCGTTGTACTTCTTCTTGAAGCCGGCGATGAACTTCTGCACCTCGGGCCGCGGGTCTTCGGGGAAGTAGCGCGTGCCGACATGGACGTCCTCGACCGCCTCGCCGCCGAGCTCCAGGAATTTCGGCGAGTAGACCGAGCTCGCCGCGCAGATCACCTGCTTGAGCCCGACCTGGCGCGCCTGACGCGCGATCAGCGCGCCGTCGGAATAGTAGGAGATCAGGATCAGGCCGTCCGGATTGGCGTCGCGCACGCGCACCAGCGTCGAGCGGAAGTCGCGCTCCTCGGCGATATAGCCCTCGGTCACCGCGATCTCCGCGCCGTATTCCTTGGCGGCGTTGACGAAATAATCGCGGCTGGTGCGGCCCCAATCGGTGTTGAGGTGCAGCACCGCGAGCTTCTTCAGGCCAAGGCGCTTCACGGCATAGGAGGCCAGCAGCGGCTGCTCGTCGGCCTGACTGACCGAGGTGCTCCACATGAAGTCGCCGCCCTTGGTGAAGTCAGGGTGCGAATTGGTGAAGCCGAACTGCACGAGGCCCGCGCGCTGGTAGATCGGCGAGGCGGCCATCGAGGCGGGACTGGAGAAGTCGCCGAGCTCCAGCACGATGCTGGGATTGGAGACGAATTTCTGGGCGATCGCCACCGACTGGCGCGGGTCGCTCTGGCTGTCCTCGAATTGATAGGCGAGCTTGCGGCCGTTGATGCCGCCGGCCGCCTGGATCTCGTCGAGCGCGAGGTCAAAGCCCTGCTTCCACTGCGTGCCGTATTGCGCGTTCGGCCCGGTCAGGGGACCGCTGACGCCGAGCAGGATCGGCTCGGAGGATTGCGCGAGGGCGCCGCGCGAAAACGCTGCGCCCGCCATCATGACGGCGAGCGAGCCCTTGACCAGGGTACGACGATCGATGTTGCTCATGCACGGCTCCATCCACTTCAGTTGATACAGGCAGCAATTCTCGTGCCGGTGAGATTGCCTATTTCGAGGGCTCACCGAGCGACAGCATCAGCCGGTTCGCCCAGTTGAAGAACGAGGCGCCGTTGATGACGTCGACGATCTCGGCATCGTCGAGGCCGGCGCGGCGCAGCTCCGCGATATTGTCGGGGCCGAACGCGACCGGCGTCGCGGCCAGCGCGACCGAGGCCTTGACCACGGCATTCCAGCGTTCGCCGAGATCGGCACCGACGCCTTCGTCGAGCAGCTTCTGCACGTCGTCGCGGCGCTTGGAATAGGTGCTGGCGAAGCGCGCATGCACGGAGGCGCAATAGATGCAGCCGTTGTAGCGCGAGGTCGCGGCCGCCGCGAGCTCACGCTCGGCGCGCGGCAGGCCGTCGGCGACGTTGTAGAAGATGTCCTTGTCGGTCTTGGTGCGGGCTTCCAGCACCTCGGGATCGCGCACGAGGAGGCGAAAATATTCCGACTTGGCGCGGGAGCGATCGACCAGGCCATTGAAATGCCGCTCGGTCAGCTCGGCCTCGGGCAGCGGCTCGATCCAGGAGACCCAGCCGAGCTCATCCTGGGTGAAGACGACGGGGGGATTGACGGTGGCGCTCATGATGCGGCCTCCTCTTAGGCGTTCGCGGCGGCGAGCGTGCGCAAGCCGCTGACGAGCCGCACCTGAAACGACAGGAACGCGACGAGCTGGGAGAAGGTGACGATGCCGGTGTTCGACCAGCCGACGGCCAGCAGCGCCTTCATGTCGGTGGATGCCGCATCGCGCGGCCGGAACACCAGCAGATGCGCATGCTCGAATGCCGCGACGAGCCGGGTGCCGAGGACGGACTTGCTCGCCGCACTCACGCGATAGATCAAGCCGGCCGTGTTCTCGACCGACAGCGGGCCGGCCGGAAAGGAGCCATACGGACCCGAAGTCCTGCCCCGCGCGATCTCGGCGTCGATCGCTTCAAGCAGAGCGGCACCACCCGCACTCGCAGCAAGCTTGTCGCGATAGAAGGTCGCAACGGGCGACTCGCCATGCAGCCCCGTCACGAAGGCCGCGACCGCCGCGCGCTCCACAAGCGAGAAGTCGCTCGCGTCGATCGGCTCGAACAAGGAAAGATAGCTCTTCTGCGCGTTCTCGCGCGCCTGCAGGCGCCGCGCGCGAATGGCGTCGAGAGCCGAGCCCGGTTTAATTCCGGCGAGCGTGTCGATGATATCTGGTGTTGCCATCATTCAGCCTCGTGCAGATTCATTCCGGCTAGCCTGCGAGCGCCACGGCGGGCGCCGTCCGGGTCCATCCCAGCGCCGGCGCGACCTTCTCCGCAACCAGCTCGATCGAGCGCAGGACGTAAGGATGCGGCGCATCGACCGAATGCACCTGGAAGACGAGATCGGTGACCCGCTCCAGCGTGGCGTCGGTGCGGAGCGAGGCAATGACCTCGTCGGCCCCGCCGACATGGGTGTCGAAAGCCTTGATCATCTCCTCCAGAGTCTCGCCCGGGGGAAGGTGACCGCCCTTCATGAATTGCGGCAGCGCGCGGCGCAGTCCGACGTCCGCAAGGCGCAGCGCCTCGCGATGATCGTCAGCGACGAACACGCTACGCGAGGCCATGATGCGCGGCTCGCTTCCGCGCGGCAGCGCTTCCAGATAGGCATCGATGATCGGGTTCTGGATCTCCGCGAGCGTGGCGTTCGGCGCGTCCTTGGCTCGCGGCTGGGTGCGCGAGAGCAAGAGGCCATCGCCCGCCTTGCCGGCGCGGGCGCCGCCCGCGACCGAGAACGTCGCCTGCCAGATGCGCTTGTCCAGCTCGGGCCGCTGCGGATAGAGCGTGTCGCCGCCATCGAGCGGCTTGCCGGTCAGCGCCTTGCGGACGACCGCGAGGTTGCGGGCAAAGATCTCGTTGCGCTGGGTGCCGTCGAGGCCGAAGGCGGCGAAGGCCGACGGATTGCCGCCTGTCCCGACGCCGAGCTCGAAGCGGCCGTTGCAGAGAAGATCGAGGACAGCCGCATCCTCAGCGACCCGCACCGCGCTCTCCAGCGGCAGCGTGACAATGCCGGTGCCGAGGCGGATGCGCGAGGTCTGCGCTGCGACATAGCCGAGAAAGGCGAACGGCGACGGCAGACCGCCCTCGCGCTCATGAAAATGATGCTGCGCGATCCAGGCGGAGTCGAGCCCGGCCTTCTCCGCGCGCACGATCTGCTCGGCGGCGAAGCGATAGCGGTCCGCCGGCGGCGCCTCATCGAGAAGCCGTGTAAAGAAGCCCAGGCGTTTCAGGTTTGCAAAGCGTTTCATACGATCCCTGTCGGGCGAGGATGGCCACGCCCCCGATGATGTCGGTTGCCGCAGCTCCAGACAAGCGGGCATTGCGCAAGGCTGCCCGCCGCATCGCTCCCCCGCGCTGGACTCTGGCTGGGCAGACTGCCTACCAGCTCGGCAGCACCGCGCCCTTGAACTTGGTCAGGACGAACTCCTTGACCTCGGGCGTGTGGTAGCAGTCGACGAGCAGCTTGACCCAGGGCTTGTCCTTGTCGGCGGTGCGCACTGCGATCAGGTTGACATAGGGGCCCTTCGGGTCCTCGCGCAGGATCGGATCCTTGACCGGATCGAGGCCCGCCTGGGTTGCATAGTTAGTGTTGATCGCGGCTGCGTCGACGTCGTCGAGCGCGCGTGGCGCCTGCGCGGCATCGACCTCGATGAATTTCAGCTTCTTGGGATTCTCGGTGATGTCAAGCACCGTCGGCTTGAAGCCGGTGCCGTCCTTCAACTTGATCACGCCCTTGTCGCGCAGCAGCAGCAGCACGCGGCCGCCATTGGTCGGATCGTTCGGGATCGAGACCCTGCCACCCTCGGGGATGTCGGCAATGGCCTTGTGCTTCTTCGAATAGACGCCGATCGGGAAGTTCACGGTCAGGCCGACGGCCTCGATCTTGTAGCCGCGGTCGGCCTTCTGGTTGTCGAGGTAAGGCTGGTTCTGGAACGAATTGGCCTGGATCTCGCCGGCGTCGAGCGCGGCGTTCGGCACCACGTAGTCGGAGAATTCGATGAGCTGGACGTCGAGGCCCTGCTTGGCGGCGATCGGCTTCACCGCCTCGAGGATCTGCGCATGCGGCCCCGGCGTCACGCCGATCTTGATGGTCTCGGCGCTCGCTGCGGCCGACCAGACAGCAAGCATGGTCGACAGGATCAGGGGCAGGCGAAACGACATCTTGGTCTCCTCAACGCGGGCGGCAATGACTGGAACCGTATTCGCTTCTCCGCCGCGCGAAATCAATGAAATGGAAATCCATATTGGCGCGCCAAAGCGGGGAACACTTTCTCCATTCGGCGCAAAATAGGGAACGAATTCGCAAGTCCCACGGCGCCTTCCGCAAGCGTGATTGGCATCACGGCAAAGTGTCACCCGGCGGGCAAAGACTGGCGGCCAGACCAGCAAGGAGTTCAGCCATGACCGCCTCGCCGCCCCGAATCTTACCGGCCGGAACCGCCTCGAATGCTTAGCGCTCTATGCGCTGGTCCAGGGCGTGCCGCTCTATTCCGGCGTCGTGCTGATGATGAAGCTCGTCGCCGCCTAGGAGATCGTCGACGAACGCTACGGCGCCGCCATCTTCATCGCGCTCGCGGCGACCTTCCACGGGCTGCTGACGCCCTGGCTCGCGCCGAAGTTTCCGCGCTTCTTCAGGCACAACAGCACGCCTGTCTTCGCCGATGCCACGCTCTCCTTCAGCGAAAAGGTCTCGCGCTGGCTGGTTGAGCCGAAGACGGCGGTGGAGCTGCTGACCAATGTGCTGCTGATGTCGGTGCTGGCGATCGGTGTCGTCAGCATCCGGTGAGCCGGGCTAGGCGGACCGCCAGGTCGAAGCCGACACCATGATCAGCACGCAGATCGCGGCATAGGCGACGATCGACAGCGTAACCATGGCGGCGAGCCCCGCCATGCCGGCGCCGAAGCTCGCCACCGCGATCCAGCCGCCGCCGGCCGCGATCAGGATGCGCGCGGCGGAGGATGCGAGCGGGCCCATGGCGCGGCCGGTGCCCTGGACCGCGAAGGACGCCACGAAGCCGAAGCCGAGCGCGGCATAGGCCGGCGCCACGATGCGCAGATACGTCATGCCCTCGCTTACCACCTCGGTGTCGTGACTGAAGAGGTTGATCCAGGCGGTCGGAAAGATCGCAACGAGGAGGCCGATCGTCCCGGTCATGACCATGCCGACGACACCACTGATCCAGCCGATCCTGCGCGCCCGCGCGACCTGCCCGGCGCCCATGTTGACGCCAACCATGGTCAGCGTTGCCGTGCTGATGCCGAACAGCAGCGGGATCATGATGTAGTCGAGCCGCGAGGCGATACCGTAGCCGGCGAGCGCAGAGGTGCCGAACAGTCCCACCGCGCCGGTGACGAGGATGACGGTGAGATTCGTCAGCACCGCGTTGAATGCGGTGGGGACGCCGACCTTCAGCATGTCGCCGAAGATTTTTGCACGCAGCCGCACGAGGTGAAGCCGCAGGCCGGTCGCACCCGAGGCCATGTAGCGCAGCAAAAACAGCATCGCCGCGCCGTAATAGAGACCGAAGGCGACGCCGGCGCCGCCGATGCCGAGCCGCGGGATCGGCCCGAAGCCGAAGATCAGCGCCGGCGAGACCGGAATGGTCACGATCGCGCCGACCAGCGTCACCAGCGCGGGCACCCTGACATTGCCGGAGCCGCGCAACGCCGCCGCCTGCAGATTGACGATCCACACCGGAATGGCGCCGGCGAACAGATAGTTGGAATAGGTCGTGGCCGCAGCCAGCGCACCGTCCGCGCCGCCGAGGGCACGATAGAGATGCGGGCCGCCGAAGATCACGCCGAGCGTGAATACGCCGCCGGCAATGATCGCAAGCACCACTGCATGGAGCAGCGCCGCCTCCGCATCGTCGCGGCGGCCGGCACCGACGGCGCGGGCGACCGAGGACGCAACGCCGGAGCCGAACCCGCCATTCGACATCATGGTCATCAGCATGAAGATCGGGAACACCAGCGCCGCACCCGCCAGCGCGTCGGTGCCGAGGAAGCCGACATAATAGGCCTCCGCGATGTTGACCGCAGTCTGCGCCACCAGGACGGTCACGGTGGGCGCCGCAAGACGCAGCAGTGTCGGCAGGATCGGTGCGGCAAGCAGAGCCGTGCGCCTCTGCTCGGCCGCGCTCGGAGCGGCCGGCGTCACTTCGCGAAGCGGCGCCGCGTTGTGGGCCACGAATTGCGCAGCGGACAAGGGCGGCGCGGCGGCATCATCGACTGACATGGGTGCGATCCTGTTTTCCCCCGGACCGCCGGTCGGCCGCCCATTGCATTATGACCATAATGTATTATTATGATCGTAATGCAATAGGGCGCCGCCTCACGAATTTGTGGGCGGAGCCGAAGCCAGGTCGCAGGAGGCGGGATTGGCGCGTAAGGGTCACAGGGACACGACGCGGCGGCACATTCTCGACGTCGCCTCGGCGCAGTTCCGCGAGAGCGGCATCGCCGCGGTCGGTCTCGCCGGCATCATGTCGGAGGCGGGGCTCACCAATGGGGCCTTCTACACGCACTTCGAATCCAAGGAGGATCTGGTGCGCGCGGTGCTGCTCGATGCGCTGGAGCGGCGCGAGCAGCGGCACAAGGACAATCTCGCAAACGGCGTTGCGCTCGAGACGGTGATCCGCGACTACCTCTCGCCCCGGCATCGCGACCGCGCGGCGACCGGCTGCCCGACCGCGGCGCTGGTCTCCGAGATCGCGCGGCACCCGAAGGCGACGCGCGAGGCCTTCACCGGAAAGATGTCCGACATCATCGCGCTAATCGCAGCGCAGATACCGGACGGCTCGGCTGCGGAGCGGCGGCGACGTGCGATCAAGGCCTATTCGGCCATGGTCGGCGCGCTGCAATTGTCGCGCGCGGTGAGCGACAGGCAATTGTCGGAGGAGATTTTGGAGAATGCAGTTGAGGCTGCGCTCACGCTCGCGAAGGGATCGTGATCCACGCGAAATCTTCAGCAATCCGGAAATCCGCGGGCCGTCCAAGTGTGGCCATTTCCCGGCCGCGGCAATGAATCTCCGGCCGGAGCAACACTACGAAACTTGATGCGTTTGCGCCGGCCGGGTTAGCGTTTGCTTGCGGCCTTACAACTTCCCCAAGTTCGTTTAGCTCGCACTGGATCGCCGCCTGAACGTTTCAGCGGCGATCCAGTTCTGCCGCTGCCGCGACATCAGCTAGACGATGCCGCTTTGCCGAAGTGCCGCGATCGCAGTCGCGTCATAACCGAGCTCGGCGAGGACACGATCGGTATGCTCGCCGAGCGTCGGCGGACGGCTGGCGATTTCACCCGGCGTTTCCGACAGCCGCACCGCCGCGCGCGCAACCGGCGCCTGTTTCGGCAGGCCGGGATAATCGACATCCTGCAAAAAGCCGGCGGCGCGAATGTGCGGATGATCCAGCGCCTGCTGCGGGCTCAGCACGGGCCCGGTCGGAATCATCGCCTTGCCCAGCGTATCGACAGCCTCCTGCGTGGTGCGTTCGGCGCACCAGCGTGCCATCCGCTCACTGATGACGGCGCCATTGTTGCCGCGGCTGATGTCGTCGGCAAAGCGCGGATCGTTGAGCCACTGGTCTTCCTCACCCATCAGCCTGGCCCAGCGCTTGAACAGCGGATGGCCCGTGACCTGGCACAGCACCCAGCCGTCCTTGGTGCGGTAGATGTCAGCAGGTGCTGCGGTCTGGCCGAGATTGCCGGTCGGAACGCGATTGACGTTGATGACCGCCTGCTCGATCAACGTCGCATTGGTGAAGGACAGCGCGGTTGCCAGCAACGCGCCCTCGACGATCTGGCCGCGCCCGGATTTCGCACGTTCCATCAGGGCGGCGAGCGTGCCGAACGCGCAATGCAGCGCCGTGCCGAAATCGACCCAGTTCACCGCGGCACGATAGGGCGGATCGCCGGCGCCGGTCATGTAGACCGAGCCCGACATCACCTGCCCGACACCGTCGAAACCGACACGATCGGACCAGGGCCCCGGCCCGCCGAACGCGGTCGCCGTCGTCAGGATGATGTCGGGCTTGATCGCCTTCAAGGACTCGTAGTCGAGCTTCATCGCGCGCAAGGTCTGCGGCGGCAGATTGGCGACGACGACGTCCGCGGTCGCAATCAGGCGGCGCATCACCTCCTGCCCTTCCGGCTTCATCGGATCGAGCGTGATGCACTTCTTGTTGCGATTGACCTGGAGGAACAGCGCGCCTTCACCGCCCTCGCCGACCGGCGCGACGAAGCGATCCTCGCTGCCGTCGCGCTTTTCCACGCGGATGACCTCGGCGCCGAATTCGGCCAGCAAGGTCGCGCAATAGGGCCCGGCGATATAGCGTCCGAAATCGAGGACGCGCACGCCCGCCAAGACTCCTCCCATCGATCCCTTCCTTATTCTTTGATCTTATTGTCGGATTCGCGCCAGATTACAGAGGCTGGCGGCCACGGCAAGGCGGCGATGGGTGCGATGCCCCGCCACCGCGATGTGATCGGCGCCCCGTTTCGGCGGGCGGAAATTCCGTCCTAGTATGACCGCTCCGTCCCCCCAAGCGAGAAGCGCACAGCCATGCCGCAACGATTCGATCGATCCGCAGAAGATCTCGGCAATGCCATCCATTTCGAGCACGTCAACATCCAGGTGCCGGACCAGCGCCTGGCGACCTTGTTCTATGTCACGGGACTTGGGCTCACCCGCGATCCCTATCTGATGGTGTCCGACACCAACATGTGGATCAACGCCGGACGGAGCCAGTTTCATCTGCCGAGCGGCAGGCCGCAGGTGCTGCGCGGCCATACCGGCCTCGTCATCGCGGGACGCGAGGCGCTGCTGCAACGGCTGGCGTCGGTTGCGAAGAAGCTCGAAGGCACGGCGTTCGCATTCGCCGAGCGCAATGACCATGTCGAGGCGACCTGTCCGTGGGGCAATCGCATACGCATCCATGAGCCGGATGCGGCGCGATTCGGCCGCATCACGCTCGGCATTCCCTATGTCGAGTTCGACGTGCCGGTCGGAACGGCGCCTGCGATCTGCGCCTTCTATCCCGAGATCATGGGCATGCCCGCGGCGTTGCGGAATGACGGCGGCGCGGTCGCGGCGGTGAAGACGGGCCGCGACCAGCATCTGTTGTTTCGCGAGGCCGACCGGCCGCAAGGGGACTACGACGGACACCATGTGCAGATGTACATCACCGACTTCTCCGGCCCCTATCGCAAGCTGCTCGCACGCAACCTGATCTCCCGCGAGGACAATCAGTACCAGTACCGGTTCTGCGACATCGTCGATCCCGACAGCGGCAAGGCGCTGTTCACGGTCGAGCACGAGGTCCGCAGCGCCACCCACCCGATGTTCATGCGGCCGATGGTCAATCGCAATCCCGCCGTCACCAACCGCAATTACGCGTTCGGCCACGACCAGACGTCATGGGCGATGGGGCCGGACACCTACGACTGAGGGCGGCAGCGCCGTTCTTGTGACGCGGGCGGGTTTCGCGCCGACGGATCGCCGGAACAGAGAAAGACAACAAAACAGGCCAAAAAGAAAAAGCCCCGGCGGTTTCCCGCCGGGGCTTAAGTCAGATCGTCAGACCGATCTTACCAGTTGCGCTGAGCGCGGAGGATCATGGCGATCGAGTCCTGATCCTTCAGCTCGTACACGGCGGCCGGCTTGGCAGTGATGACGTTCGGGACGAGGCCAACCGTGCCAGAGTACTTCTGGTCGAGATGGGTCCAGGACACGTCGGCCGAGAACGTCAGGTTCTTGACCGGGGTCCAGCGGGTGACGACACCGAGCTGGCCGATCGCGAAGTCGGGGTTACAGCCGGTCACGCCAGCCAGACCGCCGAACACGCCACCGGCGCCACCCGCGCCGCAAAGCGTGGTCTTGGCGAGGGTGCCGAACTGGGCCTGAGCGTAAGCGCCGTAGAGCGCCGTGTTCCAGTAGGGATCCCAGTTGTGGGTGTAAGCGCCACGGAAGCCCCAGGTCTTGACGGTTTCCTGCGAGCTGCCGCCCACGAACACCGTGTCGGGAGCGCTGGCGAAGCCGATGCTGCCGTAAGCACCAGCAATGCCCGAGTTGCCGTACAGCGCATAGGTGCTGCCCGACAGGTTCTGGAAGTTGTAGCGGGTCGCACCGTCGGTGTAGACGCCCTGGATGTTGATCGTGTCACCCGCGCCGGTCGGGATGTTCTTGATCGACAGAGCGAGCTGCACAGCCCAGCCCCACTTGTCGTCGGGGTGGCCGGTGATTTCGGAAGCGCCGTAGTAACCGACGTGGTTGTCATGCGCGGCAACCGACGCCTGGAACAGGCCCCAGGCCTGGTCGACACGGACCATACCGACGAGGTTCGGCGAACGCGAGCCGCCGATGGCGTTGGTGCCGTACGAACCGCCGATCATGCCGCCCACGGTCGCGCCGGTCATGTTGATGTTGCCAGCCTGATAGTACTGGGCCGCATCTTCAGCCGAGAACGATGCCGTCACACCCTGACCGAAGTCGGCGGTGTAGGTGAACTGGTTGACACCAGTGACCGTGCCGCTGCCGCCGACGAGGTTGTCGGTGATGTTGCCGGGATAGTTGGTCCAGGGCGCGTCGAACTGCGACACGGCCTTACCCATGGTGAAGCCGGCGAACTGGATGAAAGCATAGTACACGCCGAGCGCGCCGCCCGAGGTGTTGCCGTCGGTGCCGTTCACCGCGCCGGAGCCGTTCGAACCGACGAGGGCGGTGCCCGCAGCGTTGAGGCCGAGCGTACCGCTGTACTGGGTGCCACCCGTCGCCGAACCGGTCGGGGTGTAGTTGCCGGTCGTCCAGGTGAAGACCGCATCGAAATAGGTGCGGACCACGCCGTACTCGGTCGCGGTGCGGGTGTCGATGTTCAGGTCTTCACGAGCGCGCATGGTGTAGTAGTTCATCATGCGGTTGCGAGCGCCGGCGGTACCGCTCTGGTTCGGATTGAAGTCCGAGTTGGTACCGAGGTTCAAGTCAGCGCGCAGATAACCACCCAGCTTGATGCAGGTGTCGGTGCCCGGGATGTAGTAGAAGCCGGCGCCGTACAGCGAGCAGATCTTCACGTATTCGACCGCCTTGGCCTTCACGGGAAGATCGGCTGCGAACGCGCTGGACGCGGCCATCAGGCCGGCAGCCGTGCCGAGAAAGAGTGTCTTAGTCAACTTCATCAGTAAACCTCCAGGTCGGTTCAGGGGGCTCGCCTCCTCGGTGGAGGCCGCTTTACCCTCGTCAATTTCCGCTCAATTCAGATCCGCACCGAAGGTCCGGACCGAAACGACAGCGAGGTGCCCCCCCTCCGTCGTGGCTTCACATATAGTTTATAAAAACAACTGCCTCAATTTATTGATTTGATGAATCGCAAGTTCCGGGGACGATGTTGCCGCAGAGCAACAGACACGCTGCACGACCGGGAGAAAGCCCATAAAACAAAAGAAAAAGCCCTCAGGGGGCATCCCGAGGGCTTTCTTGGAGGTCTCACATCGCTGTCCATCGACACGGGTCAAGAGCAGCATGATTGAGTGCGATAAGACCTAATTTGATTAATTGTTTTTTGCAAGCACTTAATGACCGATCGGTTTCCACCATCTGGCGTCTAGCCCTATCGTCGGTGCACGTCAGGCGAGACTAGCCCCCAATATGCCAGTAAAAGAAAGGTCATAAGACAAAAGGGGGAAGCCGCGTGATCGAGAAAAAACTCGACAGGGCGATTACGGATTTCATCTGGAACGTGGTGGAGATTCACTCTCAGTTGGAGGACATCCACACCAGTTGGGCCGGACTGCTCGGCATTACCGAGCCGCAGTGGCTGATCCTGATGGCCATCACCGAGCTGGACCAGGGGCGCGGCGTCGCTGGAATCGACATTGCGAACAAGCTGCGCGTTCACCCGGCCTTCGTCACCAACCAGACCAAGACGCTCGAAAAGAGCGGCTTCCTGTCGCGGCGTCCCGGCGCGGACGATGCGCGCTTCGTCCTGATGTCGCTCACGGCGAAGGCGACGACGGAGATCGAAAAGCTCTCCAAGAGAAAGCTCGCCTTGAACTCGACCATGTTCAACGAGCTCGACGAGAAGACGCTGACCGACCTGAACGCGGCGCTCGCCACGATCGCCAGGAACGCACGACTGGCGGCCCGGCTGCTGGCGATCGACGCCTCGTGACCGCGCTGGTGCGCGGTCAGAGGTAGGTCACGGGCGCGAGCTGACGGGCCTCGCCAAGCTTGCTGTCGAGCCACTGGAAGATGAAATCGTCGACCGCGACGAAATCCTCGACCTCGCCCAGCGGGTGCGGGATGCGATTCGGCACCACCATCGCGCAATCGGCTCCGGCCCGCCGATAGCCGGCGTTCAGCTCGAGGGCATCCTCCTCCCACACCATCGAGCGGCTCCCCACGACCAGGAGCAGCGGGCAAGGGATTCGGCGCGACGGCAGCAACGGCTCGGTCGCCATCCCCTCGCCGCCGGCCTGCTCGGCGCCGATCATCCAGCGCAACGAGGCGCGGCGCATGACCGGCGTCGCAATGCCGCCGTCGCACACGGCAGCGGCGATCCTGCGATCCAGGAGGGCAATGCGGGATGCATGACTGGCGCCCGCGCCTTCGCCGTAGACCGCGATCCGCCGCGGATCGACGTCCGGGCGAGCCTCCAGATAGTCCAGCCAGCACTGAAGAAGATGCTCCGGCTTGAAGCTGCGACCGAGCGGCGAAATGCTGGCGTCGACGAGCAGGATCGACGTGCTCCGCCCGCACAAGGCCGACAACATCCTGCTCATCATCGAATCCAGGGCGGTGTGGTCGTCGGCGATGCAGATGACCACAGGTGCAGGACGCCCACGACGGAGCGCCGGCAGGAAGAAGCCCGTCAGCGCCGCGCGATCAAAGCCATCGAGCTTCACGCGCTCGATCACCGGGCCGGCGTCATCCTCAAAATCCCTCAGGCTGTCGCCGATCTTGCCTGCAAGATCGCCGGCCACGGGATCTCCCGGACATGACAAGTTCCTGGCGACCTCGAGCGCCGTCAGCGAGCACACCCACGCTTCCAGCATGGTCCGGGCCGCCCCCTCGGCGCGCGCGGCCCGGGCGGATCTGCCGTGGTCCGCCGCGACTCTCAACCAGTCCGTAACCCACTGATGCCTGTGCGCCGGGCGCGCAAGCTCTGCCACGGAGAGGCTTTCGAAGAACCGGGACGCGCGCCCACGCAGGCGTGCCAGGCGTGCCCCGGTGCCTTCGCACGAGCCGTGAGACAAGCAATCACTTTCCATGTTGATTCCAAGCGCGCGGTCAGAAATTGCCCGGACAAGCGTCCGAACGTGATGGGATCGCTGTCACGACAGCGTCCTGCATGCGCGCGTGATGCGATTGCAGGCGAGCGACGTCGCGCGCGTCGGTTGCCTTCGTCGCAATTCTGAAATCGCGCCGCGGCAACTCTTCACATTCTGCCTTCGATCCAGTGTTCGGCGTGACGAGAAACAACCCGGTGGCCGCTCCGTACTCCCTTCGCGCGGCGAAGGCAGTTGACGAAACAACCCGTCGTTCAAACAAGCCGGTCGCAAGACACAACCTACGCCGGCTCAACTCGATCGTCACGTCTCAGCTCCATTGGCGATACCAGTTTTCGCACTGCACTCTGCCATTTTTATCGCACTTGCTTTGTAGTTTTTTGTTGCACCCCGCGACTAAATTATGGGTCTCATCTGATGAATGCGCAGGCATGTCCGCATCGATCGTTTTTCGTACGGTGTGATGGTAACATCCGATGCATTCCCAAACGCGGCAGCGTGCGGCGGATTGTCGCTCCATCGATCGACGGAATCCGCCGGTTGCAACGGCCTTCGCTACAGTCGTCGGCGAAGTGCCGGAGAAAGCTCTGCAGCCCCGCCCGTCCGCACGCGATCGACGGCTACATCTTTGACTCACCGACGTCCGAGATGCTGAGCTTATTAAAGTGCATGCGGCTTGCATGAAGGTGGCGACTTTATCTCTTCGCGAATGTGGAGGTCATCCGATGAACGAGAACGAGATCCGCAAGGCCGTCGCGGAGGTGAAGCAAGGCACGCTGTCGCGGCGCTCGTTCATCCAGACCATGGCTGCGGTCGGAATCGCAGCACCGGTCGCGAGCCAGATCCTGCTCTGGAACGACGTCGCGATGGCGGACGCGACGCTGGCCTACAAGCCGACCAGGGCCGGCGGCGGCGGCCCGCTCAAGATCCTGGTCTGGCAGGCACCCACGCTGCTCAATCCGCATTTCGCGCTCGGCACCAAGGATCAGGTTGCCTCGCGCATCTTCTTCGAGCCGCTCGCCGGCTGGGACAAGGAAGGCAATCTCATCCCCTGTCTCGCCGCCGAGGTCCCGACCAAGGCGAATGGCGGTCTCGCCGCGGACGGCACCAGCGTGATCTGGAAGCTGAAGCAGGGCGTGAGGTGGCATGACGGCAAGCCCTTCACAGCCGACGACGTCGTCTTCACCTGGCAATACGCCGCGGATCTCGCCACCGCGGCCTACACCACGGGGTCCTATCAGAACATCACGGTCGAGAAGATCGACGACTACACCGTCAAGGTGACCTTCAAGGCCCCGACCCCGTTCTGGGCCGATCCCTTCGTCGGCTCGGTCGGCCAGATCCTGCCGAAGCATCATTTCGGCGACTACAGCGGCGCGAAGTCGCGCGACGCACCGGGCAATCTCAAGCCGGTCGGGACCGGCCCCTACAAGTTCATCGAGTTCAAGCCGGGCGACCTGATCAGGGCCGAACGCAACCCCGATTATCACGTCAGGAACCAGCCGCATTTCGACACGCTCGAGGTCAAGGGCGGCGGCGATGCGGTCTCCGCGGCGCGCGCCGTGCTGCAGACCGGCGAATACGACTATGCCTGGAATCTGCTGGTGGAGGACGAGGTCCTCAAGCGCATGGAAGCCGGCGGCAAAGGCAAGGTGGAGTTCACGCTCTCCGGCGGCCTCGAGTTCATCATCCTCAACACGACTGACCCGTGGAGCGAGGTCGACGGCGAGAGGTCCAGCGTCAAGACCAAGCATCCGACGCTGTCCGATCCGGCCGTGCGCCGGGCGTTCAACCTGCTAGTCGATCGCGACGCGATCCAGAAATTCATCTACGGCCGCGCCGCCGTCGCAACGGCGAGCTTCGTCAACCAGCCCAGCCAGTTCAAGTCGGGCAAGCTGGCCTACGCGTTCGACATCGACAAGGCGAACAAGATCCTCGACGAGGCCGGCTGGAAGATGGGCGCGGACGGCATCCGCGAGAAGGACGGCAAGAAGCTCAAATACGTCTTCCAGACCTCGATCAACGCGCCGCGTCAGAAGACCCAGGCCATCATCAAGCAGGCCTGCCAGAAGGCCGGCATCGATATCGAGCTCAAATCGGTCACCGCGTCGGTGTTCTTCTCGTCGGACGTCGGCAACCCCGACACCTACTCGAAGCTCTATGCCGACATGGAGATGTACAACGCGACGCAGCCGCAGCCCGATCCGGAGCGGTTCCTGAACCAGTGCGTCTCCTGGGAGATCGCCAACAAGGACAACAAATGGCTCGGCCGCAACGTCTCGCGCTGGTCGGATCCCGAGGCCGACAAGGCCTACAAGGCCGCACAGAAGGAGCTCGATCCGGTCAAGCGCGCCGCGCTGCTGATCAAGGTCAACGAGATCTTCTGCGAGGCCAACGTGCTGGTGCCGCTGCTGTCGCGCAACATCGTCGGCGGCTCCGTCAACAACCTGATGGCCGACATCTCGGGATGGGACGTCACGACCTGGAATCTGGGGAGCTGGTATCGGAGCTGATCGCTCACCGCGCAGCCCACGCCATTGCGCTTCGACAGAAGTTGAAGGCGAATCGTCCATAGAGAAGGCCGCTTCCCGGATCCGACGCCGCCACGCGATAGGAGCTGCCGAGCGCGCGGACGAGTTCGATCGTCTCCATGAGCTCGTGGTGCGTCAGCACCAGATGAAGGCTTGCGAGCGGCAGCAGCAGGGCTTGAATGCCGATGCTGCTCATGACGCCCCCGCTCCTGCGCGCGGCAGCGGCATGAACTGCGCGAGATAGGCGCTCCGCCATTGATACGGCGTATCGCCGACAAAGCGCTTGAACACCGTGGTGAAATGCGCCTGGGTCTGGAAGCCCACGGTCAAGGCGATGTCGACGAGCGTGACTTCGGCCTGCTTGAGCAGCTCCTGGGCGCGCTCGATGCGGCGCCTCAACAGATATTCGTGCGGCCGAACGCCGGTCGCTGCGCGGAACTGCGCCGCGAAATGCATCCTGCTCAGGCCGGCGACGGCGGCCATGTCTTGCAGCGAGATCTTGGCGGTCAGATTCTTGTCGACATATTGCAGGACGCGCTTGAGGCGCCAATTCTGCAGCGACCGTACGGTGCGGCCGGCGTCCTCCTCGCGAACACCCTCGGCCGGATCGATCCCGGCCGGTGTGGCCTGCCGGCTGAACGTCCGGGTGAGGATCGCAAGCCGCAGCGCATCGGCCATGATGGCGGAATGGGCATCGTGCGTGGCTTCGGTCGCCGCGAGCGCATCCGACAGGCGCCGCATCACCGGATCGGTGGAGTCTTCCGTTGCAGATATCCGCTCGCCCTCGGCAGGCGGCTCCGCAAGGAGTTTCGCGGAAAGCCTGAAGCCGGGCCCACGTACAGTCCCGCGGGCGGCAGATCGTTCGGCGTCGGCCGCTTGCGTCTCGACCGCCAGAGCCACGTCCAGATGGACGAAGGACAGCATCGTTCCGTCCGCATCGAATCGCTCGGGGAGTTTCGACAGGCCGAGCCGGTGGCGATCGATCGTCGAGATATCGATCGCGCGAACGTCATGATCCCGAACCGTCTGTGAGCGTGACATCTGCAGCGACATCGTCGAACCTCCTTGTCCCGATTTCGATCCGGCATCGCCTGGCTGGCTTGTCCGAATGTCATGGGCAGAGTAGTTCGGCGGTCCGCGCGATCCATTCTACGCGCGG
The DNA here is from genome assembly GCF_054185225.1 of Bradyrhizobium sp. 18BD. Lineage (NCBI taxonomy): Bacteria > Pseudomonadati > Pseudomonadota > Alphaproteobacteria > Hyphomicrobiales > Nitrobacteraceae > Bradyrhizobium > Bradyrhizobium sp. 18BD. Next base: position 128,791 of record NZ_JAVAYL010000008.1, read on the forward strand.
GTGCATCGTTAGGTTCTCGGGTTAACCGCGTCATACCTAGGTATGATCGCGGGCGAGTCCGCCCGAGAGCGCAGCCGTGCCGTGCCTCACCGGCATCACGGAACCGGCACAGCTCGCGGCATGGCACGCATGCGGTAAGTTGACGCGCTTGCTGCGCGCCATCCACTGCCGGAATTACGCGATTCTTCCCGGTTTTTCGTCGAATTCCGCACACCGGCGCTCTCGCCGGATCATGCGTGGCGACAGGTCTTCCACGAGAGCACGAAAATCACGCCGCGGGATGTTGTGAACGCGATCAAATCGCGGCATCAACGCCACTGTTATGAGAAGAATGACTGCTTGCGACGATGACGCCTCATGATCGGACCACGGGTTCATCCATGAGCCGCGCCGGCTTGCGGTTCTGGTCCGCCGCCCTCGCCTTCGCGGTTTTCCTGGTTGACGTGCTGACGCCGCTCGAAGGCGCGGTCGCGGTTCTCTATGTCGTGGCGATCCTGCTCGCGGCAAAGACCAACCGGCGCGGCGACACCATCATCGCCGCGGCAGGCTGCGTCGTCCTGACGATATCAGCCTATCTGCTGTCGCACGGTCTGGTGAACATCGCCTCGCCCGCCCTTCGCGCGCTGGTGAGCCTCGCGGCGATCGGGATCACGACCCTGCTGGCCCTGCAAAATCACGGCGCAACGAAGCGCCTCGCGGCGCAGGCGCGCCTGCTCAACCTCTCGCACGACATGATCTTCACCAGGGATCGCGGCGGCGTGATCACCTTCTGGAACAACACCGCCGAGCAGGTCTATGGCTGGTCGGCCGATGAGGCACTCGGTCAGCTCGCCGACACGCTTCTGCGAACCACATATCCCGACCGGCGCGAAACCATCGAGGCCGGCCTGCTCGACACCGGCCGGTGGGAAGGCCGCGTGCAGCAGCGGACCAAGGACGGCGCCGTGCTCACTGTCGATGCCCGATGGGCCTTGCAGCGCGACCGTCTCGGCAAGCCCGTCGGGGTCCTCGAAACGCACACTGATGTCACCGACCGCGTCGCCGCGCACAACGCCCTGGTGCAGAGCGAGCAGCGATACCGCCGGATGTTCGATGCAAGCCGGATCGGCGTCGTCGAGGAAGACTGGAGCGATCTCCGAGCCGCGCTGCAGTCGCTGGACACCGCAGGAGCGGACTTGCGCGACCATCTGGCGCAACATCCCGATTTCGTCCGGCAGGCCCGGCGGCTCGCCAAAATCACCGACGTCAATCCAGCCCTGCAGACGATGGCGGGAGCCAGCGGCGCCTCGGCTTTCATCGAGAATGTGGAGCGGCTGCTCGGCGAGGACGACCGGAGTTTCCTCGGCGCTTTGATCGCGTTCGCGGAAGGCGAGCCGTTCTACGAAGGCGAGACCGAGCTCGTCAGGCCCGACGGACGCAAGGTTCCCGTGCTGTTCACGATCACCTTTCCCGCCGGCCCCGACGGCGATCGCAACGTGCTCGCCTTCGTCGTCGACATCACCGAGCGCAAGCAGGCGCAGGATGCCTTGCTCGCAGCGCAAGCCGAGCTCGCCCATGCCGCGCGCGTCGCCACGCTCGGCGAGCTCACCGCCTCCATCGCCCACGAGGTCAATCAGCCGCTGGCGGCGATCGTCACCAGCGGCGAGGCGGGCCTGCGATGGCTGCGGCGCGAGGTGCCCGATCTGGACGAGGTCGGGGCCACGATCGTCCAGGTCGTCGCGCAAGGCCGCCGTGCCAGCGAGATCGTCGCACGCATCCGGACTTTCCTGAAGAAGGCGCCTGCCCAGCAGGACAGGCTCGACATCGCCGAGATCATCGAGGAAGCGGCCCTTCTGGTCGCGCGCGAGCTCGCCAATGACGACGTTATCCTTACCTTCGAGGTCGAGCATGGCCTGAAGCCAATCCGCGGCGACCGGATCCAGCTTCAGCAGGTGCTCGTCAATCTGCTGGTCAATGCCGGCCAGGCCATGGCGGGGCAGCCCGGTTCCCGCACCGTCAAACTGCGTGCCAATGCCGTCGACGGCGAGCGTCTCGCCATTACGGTGCAGGACAGCGGCCCCGGAATCCGGCCCGAAGACATGCCGCGCCTGTTCGATCCGTTCTTCACGACGAAGGGCGGCGGAATGGGCATGGGACTTGCGATCTGCCGAACCACGGTGGAAGCTCACGGCGGACAGTTGTCGGCCGAGAGCACGCCCGGTGCAGGCGCGACATTCCACCTGACACTGCCATATAGCCAAGAACACGCCCAATCATGACACAACCAGACCAAGCGCGACCGCCTGCCCAATCCCCCAACGCGGTCGTCATGATCGTTGACGACGATTCGGGCATCCGCGCCTCGCTCGACAGCCTGTTCCGGTCCGTCGGCCTCGAGACGCGCCTGTTCGCCTCGCCGGCCGAACTGCTCGGCGCCGCGCTGCCCGACGGTCCCGGCTGCATCGTGCTGGACGTCCGCCTTCCCGGCGTCAGCGGGCTCGATCTGCAGAGCCAGCTCGTCCGGCAGGGCATCAGCTATCCGATCATCTTCATGACCGGCCACGGCGATATTCCAATGTCCGTCCGAGCCATGAAGGCCGGCGCGGTCGATTTCCTCGCCAAGCCGTTTCGCGACCAGGACATGCTCGACGCCGTGACGGCGGCGCTGGAGCGCGACGCGCAGCACCGTGCCGAGGCCGCAACCAGGGACGATATCCGCGCCCAGTACGAAACCCTGACCGCGCGCGAGCGCGAGGTGATGGGACACGTGACCGCCGGTTTGATGAACAAGCAGGTCGCCGCCCTGATCGGCCTCAGCGAAATCACGGTCAAAATCCACCGGGGGAATGTCATGCGGAAGATGGGGGTACGGTCGCTGGCCGACCTAGTCCGCAAGGCCGAGGCGCTCGGGGTATCCCAAACCCGAAGGACTACGGACCAAACCTGAGTATAATTCCGGAGGGGCTGCCCCGGGTGCATAAGACGGCATCGGCCGCGCAAAGGGAGATGCTCTCCTTGCGGAACACCGCGGCCAGGATTGTGTGCCAATGGCCAAAACCCCGGTGATTGCGATCGTGGACGACGACGAAGGCGTTCGCGCGTCGCTTGCGAGCCTCGTCCGCTCGATCGGCTACGAGGCCCGGGCTTATGAATCCGGCGTGGATTTCCTACGACGGGCGCCGGGAGACGATCCGGCATGCATGATCGCCGACGTCCAGATGCCCGTCATCACCGGCGACGAATTGCAGGCCCGGCTGATTGCCGCCGGCCGCCATTTCCCGATCATCTTCATGACGGCCTTTCCGAGCGAAATCGTGCGCCAGCGCGTGATGGCCGCCGGCGCGCATTGCTATCTCGGCAAGCCCTCCAGCGGTGACGAGATCATCCGCCGCCTCGAAGAGGCGCTGGCCGGCCACGCGCCGTAGTCCGCAAAACGCCCCTCGTCCCGAAGCCAGCGTGCTTTCCGAAAACGCGGTTGGCGGACCGGAAATACCGGCGGGCCCGACAACCTCATATTCGGCGTCGATGTCGCGAGATCGGCAGGGCCGCACGCCCTGCCGGAAACGGAACGGGGACGATGCCAGGGAACACCACCAGTGCTGCCGCGCCGCGCCCGCTCGTCTTTGCCGGTTTCCCGGCGAGCTCCTGGACGTTCGCGCTGCGGGTCTGGCTGGCAATGTTGCTCGCGCTCTATGTGAGCTTCTGGCTCGAACTCGAATCCCCGTCATCGTCGGCCCTGACCGTCGCCGTGCTGGCGTTGCCGACACGCGGTCAGGGAATGGAGAAGGCCGGCTACCGGCTGCTCGCGACAATCATCGGCGTGATCGCCTCGATCGCGATCGCCGGCATGTTTTCCCAGACTGACGGCCTCCTGCTTGGGGTGCTGGGCATCTGGGTCGGGCTCTGCGCCTATGCGGCCGGCATGCTGGATGGCAACCGCGCCTACGCGGCGGCGCTCTGTTGCATCACGGTCGCCCTGATCGCGGTCCAGCAGATCGACACGCCACTCCAGGTGTTCGCGACCGGCGTCGCGCGTGGCGCGGCCATCGGCATCGGGGTCCTTGCCGTGGCGCTCGTGAACGAAGTGCTGGGTGCGCCGAGCTATCATCCGGTTCTGGCACGCCGCATCGAGGCGCTGCACCGCCGGATCACAGATCTCGCGCAAGGTGACGAGCGCGACGAGGCTCCCTCCGCAGCCGTCGCGGCGGGCCTGCTGCACGACATCGCGGCGGTGCGTCCGGAGATCGCCAGCCTTACCACGGAATCCAGCATCGGAACGGCACGGACCGTGGCCGCGCGTTCCGCACTGGTCGATCTCGTCAGCGTCGTCTCGCTCGGCCGCATGCTCGCAGCTCTGCCCGCCGCGTCCACCTCGGATGCGGTCAGGCTGACCGCGATCTGCCGATCCTGGCTCCGGACTGAAATCAGCCAGGAGAACGCGCGGGTACGTAACTGCCTCGATGCGCTGCGCGAAGGCACCCAACCCTATCGCGCCTGGCGCGCGCCGCTCTATCGCTCGCGCCGCATCGCGGCCGAAACCGGTGCACGGGCTGCGATCTCGTTCACGCTGATCGCAATCCTGTTCGCGCTGACGGGATGGCCGACCACCGAGCTCTGCCTCTCGCTCGTCGCGGTGATCATCGGCCTCGGCGCGACGTCGCCGTCGCCACGCAGCTTCACGATGGTCGCGGTGATGGCGATGCCGATCGCCTGCGTGCTGGCCGGCATCCTGAAATATCTCGTCTTCAACGGGGTGTCCGAGTTCCAGCTGCTGGCGATCGGTCTTGCGCCTGTCGTCATCGGCCTTGCGCTGTTGATCTCGCTGCCGAACCTCATGCTGTCGTCCGTCGGCCGCCTCGTGCTGGTGTTCACGCTGGTGGTGCTCGCGCCGACCAATCCGCAGAGCTACGATCCCGAGGTGTTTCTCGTCACGAGCCTGTTTGCCTGCCTCTCATCGATCCTCGTCTTCGCTGTCCAGATGCTGCTGCCTCCCGTGTCGAGCGAGCGGCGGGTTCGGCTGCTGCTGGGAGAGGTCCGGCGAGAGGTGAGCCGTCTCGACCGCAAGCGCACCCTGCGCCTCGCGCCGGAGGAAGCAGCCTTTCGCGACGCGGCGCGGATCGAACAGATTTTGACTGCGAACGGTCCCGCCGCCATCGACGATCAGGTCGCCGGCGAAGTGATGCGCTGTTTCGATCAGGCCGAAGCCTTGCGGCGTTGCCGCGCCGAACTGGACCTATTGGAACAGGGTTCGCTCGCGACAGCGGCGCAAGCCGCGCGCGACGCTCTCGCTGGGCCAAACGGCAGTGCCATCCGCGTCGCAGCCGAGGCGCTGCACCGGGCGGCAGCACAGGGCAACCTCTCTGCCAGTGCGGCCATTGCCGCGCTGATGGCGGCGAGCTTGGCGTTCACGCCGTCACGATCATCAACCGGCTTCAGCCGAGGGAAACAGTCATGACGAACACCTATCGGGAGCTCGTCATCGGCGGCGTGCTCATCGCGCCGATCGTCTCCTATGCGGCCATCGCACTGCTGGCGTTCCTGATGCTCCGCCCGCTGCTGCGCCTGGTCGGATTCGCAAAAATCTTCAGCAGCCCGTCGCTGGCCGAGCTCTGCCTCTACGTCGCGATGTTCGGCATGCTCGCACTGTTCTTCTAGGGAGAAGAATCATGGAAGCTACCCTGCCCCGGGATGCTGGCTCGCTTCATGGCGAACCGCCAGCCGAAGCACCGGTCGATGCCCTCAACACCGCAAATGGTTCAGCGGAGCCGGAGACTGTGGCACGCGACACTGGCGATCGCGCGGCGGACAGCGTCGAATCTCCGATACGGGCGATGCCTTCCGCAAGGCCGCTGCGTAAGGCCTTCGGCCGTTTCATGCTCAGTGCCGGCAAGCATCTTGCGACCCTCGGCATCGCACTGGTCGCCGTCGTGATCTCGATTGCGACATGGCAGCACTACGTCACGGCGCCGTGGACGCGGAACGGCAGCGTGCGCGTCCAGGTCGCCAACGTCGCGCCGCAGGTGGCGGGCAAGATCGTGGAGCTACGGGTGGCCGACAACCAGTTCGTCCACAAGGGCGACGTGCTCTACGTCATCGACCCCTTCGACTTCGAGGTGGCCGTCAGCGTCGACAAGGCGCTCGTCCAGCAGCGAGCCGCAGATCTGGAGGTCAAGCAGGCCGAATTCAACCGACGGCAGCACCTGTCCGATCTTGCGACGACGCCCGAAGAGCAGCAGATCTTTGCCGGCAATGCGGCGCAGGCGAAAGCCGCCTACGAGGCGGCGACACACCAGCTTGCCCAGGCGGAGCTGAACCTGAAGCGGACCAGCGTGAGGAGTCCCGTCGACGGCTACGTCACCAACCTCCTGCTGCGCGCAGGAGACTATGCCGTCACTGGAATCAGCAACATCTCGGTGATCGATTCCAGCAGCTTCTGGATCGACGGCTATTTCGAGGAGACCAAGATGGCCCGCGTCTGCGTCGGCGATCGCGCCGAAGCGCAACTGGTCGGTTACGCCAAGCCGATTCTGGGACATGTGACGACCGTGACGCGCGGTATCAGCGTGTCGAACGCCGCCACGGGAACGCAGGGCCTGCCCAATGTCGATCCGATCTACACCTGGGTGCGGCTCGCGCAGCGCGTGCCGGTGCGCGTTGCCATCGACACCGTGCCGCCGGATGTTCCGCTGGTCTCCGGCATGACGGCGACGGTGACGATCCGTCAGCCTTCCGCGGACCATCGCCAGACCTGGTTCGGCCAATTCCGCGAAAACTTCATCGACCCCGTCGCCGATCTGTTCGGCGCAGGACAGCCGCTGCGTCCGAACTGCCTGCAGGCCACATCCCAGCAGCGTCCCGAGGTGGAAGCGGTTCCCTATACGCGCGAGTCCGCGGTTCCACCCGCTGAGACCATCGCGCCCGGCCTCACGCCCGGCATCGACGCCTCGCCACGCCTGCCCTGAAGCATGCGTTGCGCCCCTCATCGCCCACACATCACACCTCGCGACATGTGCTTGATCCCTTTGGTTCAATTGGACTTTTGCGACACCCGGTCGCACCCTTCGCATTTGCAAAATCTAATACCGCTTAAGCATCCTTAACGAGCCTTGCGACAAGACCCAACCTATCGTTCGAGCATGGACCTGCATTCGGCAGCCGTCACGACGGCAGCAGAATCAAAAGACGGGACAAACCATGCTCACCGATATGCAAGCGGCCGGCGCCCGGTTGACGTATCAACCCAGCCGTCGCGACCCTGATACCCCGCGGGAGACCCGCGCATTTCCCCTCGAACGCAGGTGGCGCCAGCCCGACCAACGGGCCGGCACCGCGTCCGAGGACATCACGATCTCGCGCTGGACCAGTTTGCAAACAGGCATCAGGCACGAAGAGGCGACGACGCCCCCCGATCGATACTTCTTCGCTATCGCCTTGAAGACCACCCGCGTCAAGCTGACCCGGGGCCGTCACACCATCTTCGACGGCGTCATGCCGGCAGGCACGCTGTATATCGGTGCGCCGTCGCAGCAGCTCAGCGCGCAATTCTACGCACCGTGTGATTTCCTGCACTTCCACGTCTCGGCCGGCAGCTATTTTCAACCGCTCCGGCCCGGCGCAGGATCCGCCTCGACCGATGGCCTCAACGACCTCGTCCTGCTCCGCGACCCCTTCGCCGAGCAACTCGCGAAGGCGCTGACCGAACGCGGCCATTCGGCCGACCGGGAATTCGCGCGCTGCATCGGCCAGACGCTGGCCATGCACCTTGCCCGCCGGGAGCTGCCGCCCGCGAAGGTCAATGCCTTGCCGAAATGGCGGCTGCGGCGCGTCGAGGAATATGTCGGGGCGCACTTCGACCACTGCATCAGCCTCTCGGAGCTCGCCAAGGTCGCGGGACTGTCGCGGATGCACTTTGCCGCCCAGTTCCGCGCCGCGACGGGATACCGGCCGCGGGAGTATCTGCTGTATCAGCGCATCGAGCGCGCGAAATCGCTGCTATCGAACACCGACACGAATTTGGCCGAGGTGGCGCTGACCGTCGGCTTCTGCACGCAGGCGCATTTCTCGACCGTGTTCAAACGGATCACGGGTGATACGCCCGCGCGCTGGCGGTGCACCAGCCGGAATGCGTCGGCGTCGTCCAGGCTCGCCGATCCGGCTTCGACATCGAAGACGATGTCGCGCGTGCTGCCTGCAGACATCGTGTGAATCATGCGAAATGAGAAACAGCCGGGGTTCGTGAAATACTTCTGCTGCGGGATCGGCGATGCTCTGGGTGTTAGGTGACTGAGACCCCCAAGTCATTGCCCCCAAGTCACCGCTCGAGCCTCCTCCTCCCTGGGCATCCGAGCATTTCGGGGGCCGTCCTCCCCCAAAGGACGGCCCCTCTTTTTTCGACAATTTTGCTGGATCGATAGCATCGCCCGTCCGGAACTGGCCGGCTCTAGACCTCGAGGTGGCGCGCGATCCAGGCGCGCACGCCTTGCAGGCTCCTGAAATCATCCAGCGCGCGCGCCGGCCATCCGGTGTCGATGTCCGCGACCATCCTGCTCAGCGCGTGCCCCGGACCGAGCTCGAGAAATACCGTCGCGCCGGCTTCGACGCAGGCTTGCAGGCAATCGGCCCATAGCACGGTGTGCGAGATCTGCGCGGCAAGCTTGTCGAGACCGCTCTCGCGCGCAAGCACCGGAGCGGCATCGATTCCGCTCAGAATGCGCGCGCCAGCCCTCGGCGGAAACGCCACCGGCACGTGGCGCAAGGCCTCACGAAATACTGCGGACGCCTTGGCGAGCCGTCCGGTGTGGGAGGCGACCTCAACCGGCAACGTAACGATCCTTGCGGCGTGCATCGCCCGCGCGTCTGCGGCGATCCCGTCCAACGCCTCGCGGCCGCCGCCGATGACGAAGGCATCGCCGGGATTGACGATGGCGACCGCGGCGCCGTGGCGCGCGCAAAGGCGGTCGACCTCGTCTCCCGCAAGACCGCGGACGAAGACCAGCCCGTCGCCGGCATGCGTGACCGCATCCATGGCGTCCGCGCGGCGCGCCACGAGATCGAGCGTGACGGCCGCATCGAACAGGGCGCCAACGCCCCAGGCTGCGACCTCGCCGACGCTGTAGCCGGCAATGATGATGTCGCGCGGAATGGCATCTGCGAGCGCGGCCGCCGCGGCGAGCGCCTGCAAGGTGCAGAGAACCTGGCCGGCATGATTGCGATGCAGGGCCTCATCGGGCGCGCTGCGCACGAAGTCGCGCGGGTCCCTGCTGCCGAGCAAAGCCGCTGCATGCGTGAACAGGGGAGCTGCTTCCGGGGCATCGCCCGTGAGAGCGAACATGTCCCGATGCTGTCTGCCTTGTCCCGAGCACAGGATCGCGAGGGTCATGGCTACCGGCCTAATGGGGAAAGAGCGTCGCGATCGCAATCGCAAGCGTCACGACGCTGAAGCCGGTGCTGGCGATGACCATGGAGCCGATCGTTGCGGAATCCAGCCGGTAGTTGACGGCAAACAGGATGCCGAAGAAGCCCGAGGGCAATGTCGCGAGCAGAATGGCCGTCTTCGCAACATCCGGCGCGAGGTGAAAGCCGTAGACGATCGCGACGGCCAGCAGTGGCCGCAGGATGTCCGCAGCGCCCGTTGCGGCAACGACCCGCCAATCGAGACGGAGCGTCTGGGCCGACAGAACGAGACCGGTCAGGAACAGCGCAACGCCTGCAGCCGCGTTCCCGATCAGGGTGAGACAGGCATGGACGAGCGCACCAAGATCGAGACCTGACAATGCAAGCACGACGCCGAGCGCTGGCGCCCACACGACCGGCTTGACCAGCGCGCGCCGGACGGCCGTGAAAACCGGATGCGCCGACACGTCGGCGCTGCTGGCTTTGCTGAGACTCATCTCCACGATCACGAGGGTCAGCGGGCTGACGAGGATCGAGCCGGTTGCAAGCGCGACCGCGACCGGGACGATTCCGGCCGGTCCCAGCACGGTCGACAGGATCGGCAGCCCGACGCCGGCAAGATTCGGGAAGCCGACCGTCAGGGCTTGCACCGCTGCGTCGGACCTCGTCACCACAAAGAAGGTCCGCTCGAACCAGTACCAGGCGAGATAGATGATCAGCATCGTCAGGCCGAACACCAGGAAGACCGGAATCTGGTCGGTGATCCGGTCGCGCGGAGCCGATGCTGTCGCGGCGAACAGCGAGGCCGGCAGGGCGAAGTTCATCACGAGCGCGTTGAGGCCTTCGACGTGACGGTTGTCGACGGCGCGAGCCTTGCCTGCAACGAACCCGAGCAGCAGGATGAAGAAGACCGGCACCAGTGCCATCAGGATGACGTTGGACGTCATGAGCCCAGCCTCTCCTGGGCGTCGACGAACAGCGTCATAGCAAGCAGGTCTGCCGATCCGCCCGGGCTGAGGCGGCGGGCGACGAAGCTGTCGTGGATCGATTGCGCACGCGCGCGCCAGCCGGGCGCGCTGACGCCGCCTGAAGCGATGAAGCCACGCGCTGCGTCATGTGCAAAGCGAAGGCCGTCGAGCCCACCGCGATGCAGGAGGTTGGTGTCTTCAACGGATGCGATCAGGGCAAAGCACGCCTCGACCCGGGCGGCCTCCGTATCCTCCGCCGCGACAGGCCTCGCTCTGCGCAAGGCCGCCAAGCCGATCCGGTAGACGCTTGGAAATCCCGTCGCGGCCTCGATGCGCGCACCGCCGGCGCGAAAGCGGCGGCGGGCCGCGCTGCCATGGCTGTGCAGCAGAACCGGACCATCCAGGATGCTGTCGCCCCACAAACGCGCGACGACATCGCCGAGCGAAAGCCGGGGATCGACCAGACCGCCGGCTTTCGCGCCGGCCGCCGCGCACAGCAGCCCGAGCCCGAAGATCGCGCCACGATGCGTGTTGATGCCCGAGGTCGCAGCGAACATCGCGCGCTCCGCCTCGAGGCCGATGATGCGCAGCCGTCCCATGCCGCAGCCAAGCGCGCCCGCTCCAGCCAGCCGTTGCAGATAAGGTTCGATGGCCGCGGCGCTGCAGCGAAACGTGCCCGCATCCATGTCGTCGTGACTACCATTGTCGACATGGCTCACCAGCCCCGGCTTCGGCCAGGTTTCGAGCTCCCTGACGAGGCACTCGGCGGCAATCGCGCCGATTGCGGAGACATCGGGCGTCGTCTGCGTCTGGCGCAGAGCCGGACGTTCCATGCCTCTTGCGGCCGCGGCGATCATGATCCCATAGCTCCCGACATGAATTGATGCCTGCCGAGCAGGACCACGCTCTCGATGCGCTTGACCAGAAGCTCGCTTGCGCCGCCGTGGAATTCGCGCCAGTTCACCGCAGCGCCGTCGGCATCCATCAGCTCGCCATCAAGCCGCATCGGCGCATCGGCCTCGATTGCGGCGACACCGGCGACGAAACGATCGATGTCGGTTTCGCGGCAAAACTCGAACAGGACATCGAGGTCGGAACTGGCGGTCACGTAATCGAGCCCGGTCAGCGATTGCCAGGCCAGGCTGCCGAAGACGCGCGCATCCACCGCATGGCGCAGCGCCAGCGCATCGAGCCGGTCGAGCGTCGGCCACCAGTTGCGCGGTGCGTAGGCCCGCGCTTGCCGCAGCGACGGCGGCCTCGCGATGGAGGCGACGTGGCGGATATCAACGAGGAACGAGATCCGCCTCTTGCCGGCCGAGGGCGGCAAGGGCAGGCCCAAAGCGAGGCCGTTTGCCTCGCTTGGCAACGTGCGCCGCCGGATCGTCGGCCATCTCATTTTCGGCCAGCGCGCGAGAAGGGAATCGGTTGCGAGATCGCCGCGCGCATCCAGCATCGCGCGCCACCCGGCCGGGCTGACGAAGACGAGGTCGTGGCGACCCGGTGGACGCTCACCGTGCTTGCAGGGCCAGGTCACGAACACGCTCCGCGATTTCGCCAGCCTTCAGCCGGCCGCCACGCTCCTTGCCGAGTGCATCCCGCCGGTCCTGCACGGCCGGCAGATCGGCGAGCAATGCCTCCAGCTGATCGGCGAGCGAGACGGCATTGCTCCATGTCATGTGAACCGCGCCCATCTGCGCGAGGTTGGATAGGCCCGGCGCGAACACCGGCGTCGACTTCGCCTTTTCCTCGAGCGCCTGCATCGACAGCTTGGTGACCTTCGCCATCGACGGCAGGTCCATCACCGCGGGATCGGCCCCGGGCAATCCGACCAGCACGCGCGTAGCAAGCCCCGTCGCCAACAGGGCGCCGGCGGCCGAGTGGCCGTACAGAAGGCCGATGGTCGGGCGGCCATTCATGTCCGCGTGGATCAGCACTTTTGCCAAATGCGCCAGGAACTCGTTCAGCCCGAGCAGCTCGTCGCGCTTGCTCATGCGCTGGCTGTCGCTGTCGACGAGCACCAGGATCGGCCCGGCGTCCCGGCCGATCGACGCCAGCACATGGCCGGACAGCCTGATCGCCTCGTCGACGCCGAGGGCAGTCCGATCGGCAACGCCAAGGACGAGGATGCGCTCGCCGGATCGCAGCGTTGCGGAGCCGAGAATAACGCCCTTGTCCTTCCGGATCTCGTGACCGTCGGGAAAGAGCGAGACGATGATGTCATCGAGCGTCACGGCTGGTCCTCCCGATGCGGTTGGCAAGGGCAATGAACTGATCGGCTGGCAGTTCGGGAACGGCCTGAGCGTCCGCGATGCCTTCCGCCGTCCAGATGTCGACGGCATCTCCGCACGCACCGAAGCGGCGCAGCCGGTCGGCCAGCCGCTCCTGCTCGGCCTTCAGCCTGTCCGGACCAAAAGGTCCGACCAGGCCCAGCAGTTCGAGTGCGGCTTCGCGAAAATCCTGCACATTGTCGTCGGCGAAGACATCGGCGGCACCGAGCAGGCGGCGATGCTTGCCGCCCATGGTGCGCCAGACCAGCGCGCGGTCGCGGGAGTCGAACTCCTCGACGCCGCGATTCGTCTCGATGACTTCTGGGCCGGATACCGCGATGCGCCCCTGCTCCGAGACGGCGAGCGCGGAGCAGCAGCCTGCGATCAGGCCGCCGCCGCCATAGCATCCGGACCTGCCGCCGATCAGACCGATGACCTTCACGCCGGCGGTGCGCGCCTCCATCACGGCACGCTTGATCTCGGCGATGGCGAGCTCGCCGGCATTGGCCTCCTGCAGCCGGACGCCGCCGGTATCGAACAGGATCAGGACAGGGATCGTGCCGATCTCGCGCGCGGCCCGGAGTAGCCCCGTCAGCTTGGCGCCATGCACCTCGCCGAAGGCCCCGCCCATGAAGCGGCCCTCCTGCGCGGCGACGAACACCGGCGAGCCGTCGAGGCGGCCATGACCGACGACGATGCCGTCGTCGAACTGCTCGGGAAGATCGAATATCTCCAGGTGAGGACTGACCTCGCGCTGCTCCGGCCCGATGAACTCGACGAAGCTGCCGGCATCGAGCAGCAGCTCCAGCCGGGTGCGGGCCGACGCCTCGTAGAAGCTCGTGCTGCGAGCCCGTTCAGCCGGGGTGATGTCCTTGACCGGCGCGGTCATTGGCCGTCCTCCGCGATCAATTGCACCGCCTGCGCCAGCCGCAACGAGACCGTATCCGGACGTGCGCCGCCGTCATTGATCGAGAACTTGAGCCCGCCGGGCGAATAGCGCTCGACGAAATCGCCGATCACCGCACTCCAGACCTCGCCGAAACCGACGGCCGCGGTCTTGATGTCGACCGCGCATTCCGCATCCGGCAGCACACGCTCCACCAGCACTTCCAGATTGCCCGAGGCGACCACGCCGACGATCGCGCTTCGCCTGGCGCCATGCGCGCGGGCGCGAACCTGATGTCGAAAGCCGAGATCTTCCATGGCGCGTCCTCACCAGTTCCTGAATTTCGACGGAGGTGCGTACAGGCCGCCCGACCAGCGCACGAGGTCCTTGATCGAGCGCGCCGCGAGCAGGCTGCGATCCGCATCGAGCGGATTGATGCCGAGATCTTCCGGCCGGCGGATCACGCCGCGCTCGCGCAGGCGCGCGACCATGCCGTGATCCCGCCGGCGGCCGACATCGGTGTAGCCGGCAACGCCACGAATGGCCTGCTCGCGCTCCTGGGCGGTCCGGCACAACAATAGATTTGCGACGCCTTCCTCGGTGACGATGTGCGTGACGTCGTCGCCATAGATCATGACCGGTGCGAGATCGAGCTTCAGCTTCTCGGCGAGCTCGATCGCCTCGAGCTTCTCGACGAACAACGGCACGTTCTTGTCGCCAAAAGTCTCGCCGATCTGCACGACCAGCTTGCGGCCGCGGCGCATCAGTGCCGCGCCGTCAGGATCGGCCTCCGCGCCGGCCTTCAGCCAGGGCTCGCTCGGATGCCGCCGCCCGCGGGCATCCGCCCCCATGTTCGGGGCGCCGCCGAAGCCCGCAATGCGCGAAGCGGTGACGGTCGACGAATTTCCCTGCAGGTCGATCTGCAGCGTGGAGCCGATGAACATGTCGCAGGCATAGAGCCCGGCGGTCTGACAGAAGGCGCGGTTGGAGCGCAGCGAGCCGTCGGGACCGGTGAAGTAGACGTCGGATCTGGCGCGGATGTAGTCATCCATGCCGACCTCCGACCCGAACGAGTGGATCTGCCGGACCCAGCCGGACTCGATTGCGGGGATCAGCGCGGGATGCGGATTCAGCGCGAAGTGGGTCGCGATCGTGCCTTTCAGCCCAAGCCTCTCGCCGAATGTCGGCAGCAAGAGCTCGATCGCGGCGGTGCTGAAGCCGATGCCGTGATTGAGCCGCTGCACGCCGTAGGGCGCATAGACACCCTTGATCGCGAGCATCGCCGTCAGAATCTGGCCTTCCGTGATCGCGGCGGGATCGCGCGTGAACAGCGGCTCGACGAAGAACGGCTTGTCGGACTTGACGATGAAATGGACGCGGTCCGCCGGGATGTCGACCCGCGGCACCGTCTCGACGATCTCGTTGACCTGGGCGATCACGACACCGTCCTTGAACGCCGTCGCCTCGACCACCGTCGGAGTATCCTCGGTGTTCGGACCGGTATAGAGATTTCCCGCGCGATCGGCGCTGACGGCAGCGATCAGCGCGACATGCGGCGTGAGATCGATGAAGTAGCGGGCAAACAGTTCGAGATAGGTATGGACCGCGCCGAGCTCGATCTTGCCGCCGAACAGCATGCGCGCGATGCGCGCTGATTGCGGCCCCGAATAGGCATAGTCGAGCCGCTTCGCGACACCACGGTCGAACAAGTCGAGATGCTCGGGCAGAACGACGCCCGACTGCACCATGTGCAGATCGTTGACTTTGGCCAGATCAACCGCCAGCAGCGCGCGGCTCAGGAGATCGGCCTGCTTCTGGTTGTCGCCTTCGAGGCAAACCCGGTCGCCCGGCCGGATCACGGCCTCCAGCAGACGCGTGGCGTCCTGTGCTTCGACGATCTTGCCGCGGGCAAGGCCGGCTCCGGCCGCAATGCGGGCATCACGCGCGGCGCGGTTGTTCTGCCAGCTGGTCATGACCTTGGACCCTTTGCGGCATTGGCTCCGCTCCAGAGCGATCCCGGATTGGCGCGATCGGGATAGAGCTCCAGCATCGCTTCGTAGAGCTCGCGCGGCGATGTCGTCGCCGCGTCAAGGCGGTTGAAATCGAACAGATATTGCTGCGTGTCCGCGATGTTGCGCGGGTCGTCGTCATTCTCAGGCTTCTTGTGACCGGCCACGACGAAGCGCGGTTTCAGCGCCTCCAGCCGATCGAGGGCCGCGATCCATTCCAACCGGCTCAGCGTATCGGTTTCGGCGAGATAGGGATGAATGCCGTTGTAAACGGTATCGCCAGCGACGATCAGGTCGAGCGATGGAACATGGAGGGCGGTCGAGCGCGCCGTATCGGTTCGTCCCATGTCGATGACGTCGAGCCTGTGTCCCTCGAGCGTAAGCTTGCCCTCCAGCGTCTCGGCCACGCGCAGGCGTTCGGCGATCTCGCCTGGAAAGCGCTTGCGCCAGAAACCATCGAGCGATGCCGGCGAGACCTGCGCCTTCATCTCCTCCACGACCTCAGGGACGGCAACGGCTTTTGCCTGCGGAAAGCGGTCGAGCAGCGGCGCCAGACCGAAGAAATGGTCCCCGTGGCCGTGTGTGACATAGATCGTGGTCAGATTTCGCCCGCGCGAAACGACCCAGTCCAGCAACGTCTTGGATTGCCCGCCGGTGAGGAACGTGTCGACCAGCATCGCATCCCGCTCGCCATAGATCAGCGTCGAAGAGTTGGCGACCCACATCAGGTCCGGATTGCCGGAGGGCAAGTCGCGGCTCAGGCCGGCTCGCTTCACCGTGGTCACGCTCCAGTTCAGAACGGTGCTGCTCGTCTCGATCGCGCTCATGAAGTCCTCCGGATCTCACAGTCAGGCCGGCGGGAGTGCTGTCGCTCCCGCCGTCCCTTCCTTCTGCCGGCTGTGCGTCAGCACCGGCAAAATCTCTCGTCAGCGGGTGGCCGGCTGATCGATGCTGCGTGCGGCGCGGGTGATGATGGCCGCGACTTCCTTGGGATGCGATTCGTAGACTGAGTGGCTGGCACCCGGGATCACGGTGGTCTGGCTCTTGGCGCGCTCGTAATACCAGCGCTCGAGATCGGGATTGATGATCTGGTCGCTGCCGGCGACGATGCCCCAGCTCGGCTTGGTCTTCCACGCGGCCGCCGTCAGCGGCGTGCTGAACACCTGCGTCGCCGCCAGGACCTGCGAGCGCGCAACGAATTCGGCACGCTCACGCGGCAAATCAGGCGCGAACAGTTTTGGGAATTGCACGGGATCGAGATAGGTGAACTTGTCGGGCGTCACCTTGATGACGCCTTCGGTCTTGCCGAGCACGCTCGGCGTCTTCTTGCCGAGCGCGGACTCATCCTCGCCGACATCGGGTGCGTGCGCGGCGACGTAGACGAGACCGACGACGCTCGGATGAACACCGGCCTCGGTGATGATCGAGCCGCCATAACTGTGGCCGACCAGAAGCGTCGGGCCTTCCTGGAGATCGAGAATGCGCTTCGCCGCCGTGACGTCGTCGGCGAACGAGGTCTCGGGCTCCTGCACCATGGTGACGCGGAAGCCTTCCTTGGTGAGGATCTCGTAGACCGGCTTCCAGCCGGATGCGTCCACCCAGGCGCCGTGCACCAGGACGATGTTTTTCAGGGGCTCCGCGCGCGCCGGGGCGACGGTCGAGAGCAATGAGAGAGCGGCAGCAAAGGCGAGGCCAGCGTTGAGGGGTTTCATGTCGGGATCACTCCGGGTTGGAATGACGCGACAGTAGTTTTTTGGCATCTGCGCGTATTTCGGCAAACAACTGTCCTTGCCACTTCGCACGCCGGGACACGCGACCTGCGACAACCGCTACGCGCGCATCGTCCGGTCGGCGTAATTGAGAGATGCATTCAAACAGAGAGCGCATGTCATGCACACTGACATTCATGTCAGACATCTCTCGCAAGCGTGAACGGCCGGCGTTCATACGCGAAAGACGATCGATATGCGTTCTGTCATTCACGACAACGTTTCTGACGTCACTCGAAATCAACGCATAGGATCGGACAATGACATCCACCGCGAAGTGCCGTGTCGCTCTTTTCGTCCTGCTGTCCGCAACGCTGCCGGCCCATGCCGGAAGCTGCACGGATGACATCGCGCAAACGCAGGCCCAACTGGATCTTGCCATCGAGAAGGACGCAGGCTCCCACGGCTGGAAGCCGGAGAGCCTGAACGCGCTGCGCAGCCATCAACCGACGCCCCGCTCGCTTGCGGAAGCGGAGGGCAGCAACGGCGTCGATTTCACCGATGCGCTCGATTCGCTCGACCGTGCACGCAGCGCGGATCGCAGCGGCAACATCGCCGCGTGCAACAGGGAGATCGCACACGCGCGGTCGGTCCTGAGATAGCGAAATCAACTCCGGGGGTGGACGGCCGCAAGGCGCGAGACGCGCCCGATGCCCCTCGCCGTCGTGCTGCCGGAGAGCAGGACGTGCGTTCTGAAAATACCTGCGCGAGCGCAGCTTTCTATTGTCGATGCCATCAGCCGGAGGCTTCTTCCATGCGAGAACTTCATTCATTCAAGAACGCGAGCGCACGGCGCTCCGGATCGCGCCGGTACGGCTTGATGTACCCGGGCGTGATGCTTGCGACCGGCATCCTGTGGCTCGTCTCGGCCACGGCCATAGCGCAAACGACGCAAACGACGGTGCCGGGAATGCAGCCGTCCACCGGCATGCTGGCGACGTCGCCGCTCAACCCGCAATCGACACGGCCGGTCGGCATTCCGCTCGGGTCGACCGAGATCGCAACGCCCGGCATCTCTCCGATCAATCCCGCGCCAGGCGCGATGGGGTGCACCGGATCCGGCAATGCCGCATCGAACGGCGCATTGTTCGACGGCGGCGGACTGACTGGCACCACATCGGCCAATTGCGGCGGCAGCAGCGTCGCGGCCTCACCCCTGCCCTCGACATCGACGGTCGGGCGCGTCGGCATACCGCTCGGCGCCACCGAGATCGGCGGCGCCGGGATCAGTCCGACTGTGCCGGTGCCCGGCCCCAACTCGATGGGCAGCACGACCACGATCGACGGCTCCGGCAATCCCTGAGATCAAGAAGGACGATACCCGTGAAACGGAACCTCACCATTGCGCTTATTGGTCTCGCCGCGATCCTGGCCGGTGCAGGCTTCTGGTTGTTCGGCTCCGACCGGAAACCGGCCGTCTCCGCCGCACCGGTGCCCGCCGCCGTGCCGGTCGTTGCCGCCAGCG
The DNA here is from genome assembly GCF_054185225.1 of Bradyrhizobium sp. 18BD. Classification (NCBI taxonomy): domain Bacteria; kingdom Pseudomonadati; phylum Pseudomonadota; class Alphaproteobacteria; order Hyphomicrobiales; family Nitrobacteraceae; genus Bradyrhizobium; species Bradyrhizobium sp. 18BD. The sequence continues at coordinate 147,527 of NZ_JAVAYL010000008.1, forward strand.
TCACGGGCAAGGACGTTCCGATCTACCTGCGCGGCATCGGCACGGTGATCGCCTACAACACCGACGTCGTGCGCAGCCAGATCCAGGGGCAGATCGTCAAGATCGCCTTCACCGAGGGACAGACCGTCAAGGCCGGCGACCTGCTCGCCCAGATCGATCCTCGGCCCTACGAGGCGCAGATCGAGCAATTGACGGCCAACCGCGACAGGGACCAGGCACAGCTCGCCAACGCCGAGGCCAATCTCTCCCGCTACAACCAGCTCGGCGACAAGGGCTATGCGACGCCGCAATTGATCGAGACGCAGACGGCCCAGGTGGCGCAGCTCAGGGCCGCCGTGAAGGCGGACCAGGCGCAGATCGACGAGGCCAACGTCCAGCTCAGCTACACGCGCCTGACGTCGGCTATTCCCGGCATCACCGGCGTTCGCCAGATCGACGTCGGCAACGTCATTCATCCGACCGATCCCAACGGGCTCGTCGTCGTCACCCAGATCGAGCCGATCTCGATGCTGTTCACCCTGCCGCAGACCGACCTGCCCGTAATCCAGCAGCACGCCGAAAAAGGCGCGCTGAAGGTCATCGCCTACAGCCAGGACAACAAGATCAAGCTCGACGAGGGCACGCTGCTACTGGTCAACAACGAGATCGCGGGAACGACCGGCACCGTCCAGCTCAAGGCCGTGTTCCCGAACCTTCAGCATCGGCTGTGGCCGGGCCAGCTCGTCAACGCTCGGCTGCTGCTCGAGGTCCAGAAGGGTGCGCTCACCGTGGCCGGCTCGGCCGTGCAACAGGGACCGAACGGCAGCTATGTCTATGTCGTCGCCAAGGACCAGACGGTCGCCTTGCGGCCCGTTCACGTCGTACAGATCAGCGATGGCCAGGCCCTGATCGACCAAGGGCTGAAATCGGGCGACGTCGTCGTGATCGACGGTCAGTATCGGCTGACGGAAGGCAGCCGCGTTCACGAGCTGCACGGCAAGGCCGCGCGTGAAGCCGACCTGCAGAGCTCCGTGCAGGACGCGATCCCATGAATCTCTCCGCGCCCTTCATCCTGCGGCCGATCGCAACCGCCCTGCTGATGGCCGGCCTGCTGCTGTGCGGCCTCGCGGCCTATCCGCTGCTGCCGGTCGGCGCGCTGCCGAACGTGAACTACCCGACCATCCAGATCTCGGCGCAACTGCCCGGCGCCGATCCGGGCACCATCGCCTCGTCGCTCGCAACGCCGCTCGAACAGCAGCTCAGCCAGATTCCCGGCCTCACGCAGCTGACCTCGTCCAGCGCGCTCGGCGTCGCCCAGCTCACGGTTCAATTCGAGCTGTCGCGCACGGTGGACAGTGCGGCGGTGGACGTGCTGGCCGCGATCAACGCCGCGAGCCCGTTCCTGCCGCCGAACATTCCCTATCCGCCGACGATCAGGAAGGTGAATCCGGCGGAGACGCCGATCATGCTGATCGCGCTGACCTCGGATTCGCTTCCGCTGACGACGGTGGATGCCTATGCCGAGAACATCCTGCTGCCGAAGATCTCGCAGGTGTCCGGCGTGGGCCTCGTCGGCATCGGCGGCCAGCAGAAGCCCGCGATCCGTGTCCGCGTCAATCCGCAAGCGCTGGCCGCCCGCGGCATCGGCCTCGAAGACGTCCGCAACGTGATCGCCGGCGCCAATGTCGACCTGCCCAAGGGCACGCTCAACAGCCCGCGCGTCACCTATACGCTGAACACCAACGATCAGTTGCTCAAGCCCGCCGCGTATGAAGACCTCATCATCGCCTATCGCAACGGCTCGCCGGTGCGGATACGCGACGTCGGCACGGCGATCGAGGGGCCCGAGAACGACCTGTTGGCCGGCTGGTACGGCAAGGATCCCGCCATCATCCTGGCGGTCCAGCGCGTGCCCGGCGCCAACGTGATCGAGACCGTCGACCGCATCAAGAAGCTGCTGCCGCAACTGCAGGCTTCGGTCCCACCGGCGATCAAGGTGACGATTGCCGCCGATCGGACCGCCACGATTCGCGCCGCAGTCTCCGACGTTCAATTCACGCTGATGCTGACCGTCGCCCTGGTGGTGATGGTGATATTCCTGTTCCTGCGGAATTTCTGGGCCACCATCATTCCGGCCATCACCGTTCCCCTGTCGCTGGTCGGCACGTTCGCGGTCCTCTACGTGCTCGGCTACAGTCTGGACAATCTTTCGCTGATGGCGCTGTCGATCGCGGTGGGTTTCGTGGTCGACGATGCCGTCGTCGTCATCGAGAACATCGTGCGTCATCTCGAGCAGGGCATGACGCCGATGGAGGCTGCGCTCAAGGGGTCCAGCGAAATCGGCTTCACGATCGTCTCCATCACCCTGTCGCTGATCGCGGTGTTCATCCCGCTGTTCCTGATGGGCGGCTATGTCGGCAAGCTGTTCCAGGAATTCGCCGTCACGATCACCGCCTCTCTGCTGCTGTCGCTGGTCATCTCGCTCACGCTGACACCGATGATGTGCGCGCGGCTGCTGAAGGACGATTCGCGGAAGAAGCACGGCCGGCTCTATCTCGCCTTCGAGCGCGGCTTCGACGCCTTGCTGGCGGTCTATGCGCGCGGCCTACGTGTCGTGCTACGCCATCGCTTCGTGACGCTGCTCGTGATGCTCTCGACCGTCGCGCTGACCGGCTATCTCTACGTGATCATTCCAAAAGGCTTCTTCCCGCAGCAGGACACCGGACAGATCGTCGGCATCACCGAAGCCGCCCAGGACATCTCCTTTCCCGCCATGTCCGAGCGCCAGCAGGCGATCGTCGGCATCCTCTCGAAGGACCCGGCGGTGCAGTCGGTGGCGAGCTATATCGGCCCCGGCGGTCCCACCGCAACGCTGAACCAGGGACGCATCTTCATCGTCCTGAAGCCGAAGCCCGAGCGCAAGGCCAGCGCCGATCAGGTGATCGAGCGGCTGGGACCCCAGCTCGCGCATATCCAGGGCATCAGGCTCTACATGCAGGCCGCGCAGGACATCACCATCGGCGCACGGCTGTCGAAGACGCAATACCAGTACACGCTCACGGATGCCGATTCCAACGAGCTCAACAGCTGGTCGGCGATCTTCCTGGAGAAGCTCCGCGCGCTCGACCTCATCACCGACGTCGCGAGCGACCAGGCCAATGCCGGCCCGCGGCTGGAGGTCACGGTCAACCGCGAGGTCGCATCGAGCTTCGGCATCCTGCCGACGACGATCGACAATGCCCTCGACGACGCATTCGGCCAGCGCATCGTCTCCACGATGTTCACCTCACTGAACCAGTACCATGTCGTGATGGAGGTCGATCCGCGCTTCCAGTACGGCCCCGAAGCGCTCAAGGACATCTACCTGAACTCGGCCACCGGTCAGCAGGTGCCGCTCAGCACGCTGGTTCACAGCGTCATCATGCCTGCGCCGATCCTGATCAACCACCAGAGCCTGTTTCCCTCGGTGACGATCTCGTTCAACCTGAAGCCCGGCGTCGCATTGGGCGATGCGGTGGCAGCGATCCAGAACATCGAGAAGAGCACCGGCAAGCCCGCCTCGCTCACGGCCTCGTTCCAAGGCAATGCGCAGGCGTTCCAGTCCTCCCTGTCGGGGACGCCGCTCCTGATCGGCGTAGCGCTGATCGTGATCTACATCATCCTCGGCGTGCTCTATGAGAGCCTGATCCATCCGATCACGATCCTGTCGACGCTGCCCTCGGCCGGCATCGGCGCCCTGCTGCTGTTGCTGGCGGTCCACATGGATCTCAGCGTCATCGCCATCATCGGCATCATCCTGCTGATCGGCATCGTCAAGAAGAACGGCATCATGCTGGTCGATTTCGCCCTCGAGGTGGAGCGCCAGCACGGGCTCAGCCCGGAAGAGGCGATCTACCAGGCCTGCACGCTGCGCTTCCGCCCGATCCTGATGACCACGATGGCCGCACTGCTCGGCGGCGTGCCGCTGATGATCGGCAGCGGCACCGGTGCGGAGCTGCGCCAGCCGCTCGGCTACACCATCGTCGGCGGCCTGATGCTGTCGCAGGTCCTGACGCTCTACACGACGCCCGTCGTCTATCTCTATCTCGACCGGCTCGGCAATTGGCTCTCCGGGCGCAAGCCGCGGGAGGCCGCGACACCCATCCAATCCAAGACCGAGGCAGAGACGGAACTGAGCCATGAATCCGCTTGAGAATCCGCTTGAGAAGGTGAGCGCCGGCTTGGCGGCGGAGAAGCTGGTGACCGTCACGCCGGAGATGACGGTCGGCCATGTGGTGCCGGGGATGCCCGAGGTCTACGGCACGCCCATGATGATCCTGCACATGGAGATGGCCGCGGGATCGGCGGTTCAGACGTTCCTGCCCGCTGGCCATGTCAGCGTCGGGATGATGGTCAATATCCGCCATCTGGCCGCAACCCCGGTCGGCCGCACGGTGCGCGCGATCGCCCGGGTCGTCGCGGTCGAGGGCAAGAGCATCTTGTTCGAGGTCGAAGCCTGGGATGCCGACCGCAAGATCGGCGACGGCACCCACCGGCGCGGCGTCGTCGATGCCGCCGAGTTCGAGCGGCGGTTCGGCGTGCCGAAACCCGTTGCCGAGATGGCGTGAACTCGCACGCGACCGGCAACGCGATCGCGGTTTCGTGCGTTTTGACAAAGCGCCTGCGAAAACGCAAAAGACCGCTCCCGAGCATCGCGTTAGACCTTCGGCATGATGCTCGACCGCCTGGATGGCTCTAACTCCGTACAGCCCCAGCGATGGTGGCGCCGCGTGCTGCCGATCCAGACAATACAGGATCGGATTCTGCTGTGGGCTTGGGGCAGCCTCGTTTTGACCCTGCTGTCCTTCGCCTGTTCACTGCTTGGAGACAATTTCACGGCGATCGCTTTCGCCGCCTTTCTGGCCGCTTCGCTGACGCTCGTCGGCGCGATCATGGATATCACGGCCCTGAAGAAGGCCCATACCGAGCTGGAGCGAAGCGAGCAGCGTTACCGCCATCTGTTCAGCCGCATGCCGATCGCGTTCCGGCAGCTCGACGCCAGCAAGCTGGTCGCGCTGTTCCGGAAACTGCGCGCCGAGGGCGTCAAGGATCTCGGTCCCTATTTCGACAGCCATCCCGAATTCCTCCGCACCTGCATGGATGCGCTCTCGTTTCAGGAGGCCAACGAGCGCGCCATCCAGATGTTCGGAGGCGGCGTCGACAGCTATGTCGGACGTTCCATGGCCGAGAGCTGGAAGGAGCGTCCTGATACGTTCCGGCGGGCGATGGAGTCCCGCTATCGCGGCGAGACGAACTTTGAGGAGGAAACCAGGATGGTCACCTGGGACGGCCGCATCGTCGACGTTCTCTTCACGACGGCGCGGGTCGGTCCCATCAACGATCTCGAGGTCAGCCTGGTCGGCACCATCGACATCTCACAGCGCGTTCGCGCCCAGCAGAAGCTCCAGCAGGTGCAGGCCGAGTTCGCCCATGCCGCGCGCGTCTCGATGCTCGGCGAGCTGACCGCCTCGATCGCGCACGAGGTCAACCAGCCGCTCGCAGCTATCGCCACCAACGGCGCCGCCGGGCTGCGGTGGCTGAACCGGCCGACGCCCGATATCGTCGAGATCCGCAAGACCATCGAAAACATCGTCGTGGACACAAAGCGCGCCGCGAACATCGTGGCACGCGTTCACACGATGGCGTCCCGGAGAGCGCCCGAGCAAGCCTCCCTGTCATTCGACGAGATCATTCGTGAGGCGCTGCTCTTCCTGCAACACGAGATGGAATCCCGCAGCGTGACGATCCTGCACCGGCCTGATCCGGCCGCGCCGCAGGTACTCGGTGACCGCACCCAGCTCCAGCAGGTGATCGTCAATCTCGCCATCAACGCGGTGCAGGCGATGACGCAGGCGGGACATGATGATCGCAGGATCGTCATCAGCACGGTCACACAGGACGCGACGACATTGTGTTGCTCCGTGGAGGACAACGGACCCGGCATCGACGCCGAACATCTCGACCGGCTGTTTGACAGCTTCTTCACGACCAAGGACAGCGGGATGGGCATGGGACTGCCGATCTGCCGGTCGATCGTCGAAGCGCATGGCGGCCGGATCGGCGCCGAAGGCCATGGCGCTGACGGTGGCGCCCGCTTCTGGTTCACGCTGCCGATCACCGTCCCGGCGGATCTACCTCACGGGGACGTCCACGCCGGGACGTGACCGCGGCGTATGCGGCGCTACCGCTACGGCTCGGTCGCGACTGAACGCACCAGGCGGATCGGAACGCCCTTGTATGACGGCGTGAAGCTGAGGGGATCGCGGGCATAGAGCGGGACCAGCGGATTGGTCTCCGGATAGTAGGCCGCACAGCAGCCGGTCGGGAACGAATACGCCACGACGCGGAAATTGCGCACGATCCGCTCGGCGCCATCGGTCGAGGCTGTGATCAGGTCGACGCGATCTCCGTCCACAAGTCCGCGCTTTCTGAGCTCGTATTCGTTGAGGAACACCACGTCGCGCTGGCCGAAGACGCCGCGGTAGCGGTCGGACATCGAGTAGAGCGTGGTGTTGTACTGGTCGTGGCTGCGGATCGTGGTGAGCCACAGGAAATCCGGATCGCTCTGCGGCGGGTCCTCGCCGCAGCCCGGAAAGACCAGGAAGTTTGCCTTGCCCGACGGCGTCTCCCAGATGCGCTCGCGCGCCGTCGAGGTGAGATGGAAGCCGCCGGGGACGCGGATGCGGGCATTGTAGCCCTGGAAGATCGGGAGCACCGCCTCGATCGCATCGCGGATTTTGTCGTAGTCGGCAACGAAACCGTCCCAGTCGACCACCGTGCGCTCGCCCAGCGTCGCCTTGGCGACGCCGGCGATGATCGCGACCTCGCTGCGCAGATGCTCCGATGCCGGCTTGTTGCGGCCGCCGGAGGCATGCACCATCGACATCGAATCCTCCACCGTGACCGACTGCGGCCCCGACGCCTGCACGTCGATCTCGGTGCGTCCGAGGCACGGCAGGATCAGGGCAGCGCGGCCGTGGATCAGGTGGCTGCGGTTGAGCTTGGTCGAGACATGGACGGTCAGGTCGAGCTTGCCGAGCGCCGCCTGTGTTGCCTGCCAGTCGGGAATGGCCGCGGCGAAATTGCCGCCCATCGCGAAGAACGCCCTCACCTCGCCGCGGATCATCGCCTCCAGCGCGGTGACCACGTTGTGCCCCGGCGCGGCCGGAGGCTTGAAGCCGAAGCGTTGCTCGAGGCGTTCGAGGAAATCCGCCTTGGGGACTTCCGTGATCCCCACGGTGCGATCGCCCTGCACGTTGGAATGGCCGCGAACCGGGCAGACGCCGGCGCCTTCGCGCCCGACATTGCCGCGCAGCAGCGCGAGATTGGCGATCTGCTGGACGTTGTGCGCGCCGCGCCAGTGCTGGGTGATGCCCATGCCGTAGACGAGAATGGCGCGCTCCGCCTTCATATAAGCGCCGGCGGCATATTCCATGTCCTCGCGCGTAAGGCCGGACTGCCGTTCGATGTCGGGCCATTGCGTGCGCTTGAGGTCCTCGATGAGCGCTTCGACACCAAGGGTGTGACCGCGAATGAAATTCCAGTCCAGGATATCCGGCTGCTCGGCCGCGCGGGCAGCCTCGTCGGTCTCCACCAGGACCTTCATGATTCCCTTGAGCACGGCGACGTCGCCGCCGACGCGCACCTGGAACAGCTTCGAGCTGATCGTCGTCGACGACAGCGTGATCATCTCGACCGGGCTCTGCGGCGCCTGGAAGCGCTCCAGCGCCCGCTCGCGGAACGGGTTGAAGGAGATGATGGAGGCACCGCGGCGGGCCGCGTTGCGCAAGCTCGTCATCATCCGCGGGCTGTTGGTGCCGGGATTCTGGCCGAAGATGAAGATGCAATCGGCCTTGTCGAAATCCTCCAGCAGCACGGTGCCCTTGCCGACGCCGAGCGAATGCGGCAGGCCGACGCTGGTCGCCTCGTGGCACATGTTCGAGCAGTCGGGGAAATTGTTGGTGCCGTATTCACGCACGAACAGCTGATAGAGGAAGGCGGCCTCGTTCGAGGTGCGCCCGGACGTGTAGAATTCGGCCATGTTCGGATCGGGCAAGGCCCTGAGCTCACGTCCGATCATGTCAAACGCGTCGCTCCACTCCACCGGCAGATAACGGTCGGATGCGGAATCATAAGCGACCGGATGGGTGAGCCGCCCGACCATTTCGAGATCGTAGTCGCTCCAGCTTGCGAGCTCAGTGACGGTATGCTCGGCGAAGAATTCAGGCGTGCAGCGCTTCGACGTCGCCTCCCAGGCAATCGCCTTGCCGCCGTTCTCGCAGAATTCGAACGACGACGTGTGCTTCGGATCGGGCCAGGCGCAACCGGGGCAATCAAAACCCTCCGGCTGGTTCATCCGCCTCAACGTCGCTGCGCCCTTCAGCGGCACGCGCTGCACCAGAAGCGCCTCGCTGAGCGCCTTGAGTGCGCCCCAGCCGCCGGCGGGTTCACGATAGGGACGAACCGATTTCGTGGTCATCTCGATAGCCTCGTTATGGCAATTCTCCGGCCAGTTAAGGAGTGCGCGGGGGGAGCCGTCTTTTCGAAAAGAAGCCGAATTTCGCAATCGCACACGTTCGAACCGGGCCGATCGGCCCGAGCGGCCAGTGCAATCCGGCAAAAAGAGCGCCGTTCCCGGAAGCTGAAATGGCAAGCGGTAACTAGATTTGGCGATTGGAGCCCCGTCGCGATGGAGGGCTTTCGACCATTTTCAGGAGCGACCCGAGATGTTTTCAAGACGAGATTTGCTGGCCATGTCCGCGGCAGGCGCCGCCATGGTCGGCTCCGGCGCGCAGGCCGCGACCTTCGGCAATCCGGACGAGCCGCCGCAAGGCGCCATCAACGCCAAAAGCCCCGGAAGCCTGACCGACCCCGGTCCGCAAAACCCTGCGCTGGCCAAGCAATTCCCCTCTGCGCAGACCCCGCCCGCGACCGACGTCGGCGGCCTGCCGATGGATTGGGCCTCGTTCAACAATGCGCCGAGGCGCATCCAGGACGGCGGCTGGGCGCGCCAGGTCACGGTCGAAGACTTCGCCATCTCCAAGGAAATCTCCGGCGTCAACATGCGCCTCGCCGCCGGCGGCATCCGCGAGCTGCATTGGCACCAGGCCGCTGAATGGGCGATCATGACCTACGGCAGTTGCCGCATCACCGTGCTCGACACGCAGGGACGCCCTTACGTCGGTGACCTCAAAGCGGGCGACCTCTGGTATTTCCCGCCGGGCGCGCCGCATTCGCTGCAGGGCCTGGGTCCCGACGGCTGCGAGTTCGTGATCTGCTTCGACGACGGCCACGCCAACGAGTTCAACACGCTGCTCGTGACGGACTGGCTGGCCCATACGCCGCCAGAGGTGCTGGCCAAGAATTTCGGCGTTCCGGCCGATGCCTTCGCCAAGATCCCGCTGCACAATCGCTGGATCTTCCAGGGGACGGTGCCCGGCGATCTCGCCGCCGATCGCGCCGCCGTCGCGAAGAACGCCGAGGCGCCGCCCTATCCCTTCATCCATTCGCTCGGCAGCTCCACCCCGGTCAAGGAGAGCTCCGCCGGCAGCATCCGCGTCGCCGACAGCAGCAACTTCAAGGTCGCCACCACCGTCGCAGCGGCGCTGGTGACGATGCCGCCGGGCGCGGTCCGCGAAATGCACTGGCATCCTAACGCCGACGAGTGGCAATATTACATCAAGGGCAAGGCGCGCATGACGGTGTTCGATACCGGCCCCAACGCGCTGACGACGGATTTTTCGGCCGGCGACATCGGCTATGTCCGGCGCAATCTCGGCCATTACGTCGAGAATGTCGGCGACACCGAGCTGCAGTTCGTCGGCGTCTTCCGCGCGCCGCGCTACGAGGAGGTCTCGCTCTCCAACTGGCTGACGCACACGCCGCCCAAGCTGGTCGCCCAGCATTTCAACATCGACGAGAAGCTGGTCGCCCAATGGCCTGACAAGAGCCCGGGCGTCATGCCGAAGACTTGAGAACCAAGACTTGAAAACCAAGTCCCGAACGAGAAAGGCGCCGAAACCGGCGCCTTTCTTTCTGCACGTTCCAGCTCACGGCAACGTTGCGCCGTCAGTAGTGATCCGTCGCCGGCGTCCTGCCGCGGAAGACGCGATAACCGACCGCGACATAGAGCAGCATCAGCGGAAACACGAACAAACCCGCCCCCCAAAACATGAAGGCGAGACTCGCATGAGGCGCCGCGGCCTCGTCGATCGTGACGACGAACGGAATCATGTAGGGCCAGAACGACAGGGCAAGCGTGCCGAAGGCCGCCACGAAGATCAGCGCGACCATGTGGAACGGCCAGTAATCGTCGTGACGCAGGATGCTGGTGGCGAGCACTGCGGCCGCGCCGGCGCCGATCAGGGGAAACACGAACAGATAAGGCCGCTCGACCCACCGGCGCAGGATCGGCAGATGTTCGACAAGCGCGTGCGTGAAGACGATGACGAGGAAGGCCAGGACGGCAATCGCGAGCAACGGGATCTGACGCCGCGTGGCGTCGCGGATCGGACCGTCGCACTTCCTCACCAGCCAACAGGCCCCGAGCAGTGCGTAACCGAAGCACAGGCCGATTCCGCACAGGATAGAAAAGGCAGACAGCCAGCCGAAGGTTCCTCCGGCATATTCGCCGTTCGAGAATGGCAGTCCCTCGACCAACGCCCCAACCATCGCGCCCTGCATGAAGCTCGCAGCGAACGAGCCAGCGACGAAGCTGACGTCCCAGATCCGGTGGGAGCGCGATGCCTTGCCGCGAAATTCGAACGCAACGCCGCGCAGGATCAGTCCCAGCAGCATGACCACGACCGGGATATAGAACGCGGGCAGCACCATGGAATAGACCAATGGAAACGCACCCCACATGATCACGCCTGTCACGATCAGCCAGGTCTCGTTGCCATCCCAGACCGGCGCGATCGTGCGCAGCATCTCGTCACGCTTCGCCTCGCTGTCGGCGAGGCCGAACAACATGCCGACGCCGAGATCGAACCCGTCGAGCAGGAGATAGATCAGAATGCTGATGGCCAGCAGCGCAACCCAGAACATCACCATGTCTATTCTCCCGCTTCGAGATAGCGGTGCGCGGCCGGCACCTGATCGGCGAGCGACATCGGCCGGTTGGGCACGGGGACGTGCAGCGGCTTGCCGCCAAGCCCGGCCGGCCCGGCGCGCAGCAGCCGGTAGATGTAGTAGGTCCCGAACGAGAAAATGAAGGCATAGACCGCGACGAACAGGATCAGCGACACCGTCGCGGCCGACGCGGTCAGGAACGGCGTCACGGCGTCCGCGGTGCGCAGCACGCCGTAGATGGTCCACGGCTGGCGGCCGACCTCCGCGGTGTACCAGCCGGTGAGGATCGCGATCCACGGCAGCGGAAAGCTGAGGAAGATGCCCCACAGCAGCAGGCGGCTGCGCTCGAGCCGATGCTTCAGGCCGAGCCAGCTTCCGAACCAGGCCAGCGCCAGCATCACGAAGCCGCAGCCGACCATGATGCGGAAGGCGAAGAACGGGATCGCCACCGGCGGCCGGTCCTGCGGCGGAAAGCTGGTCAGGCCGACCTCCTTCGACGTCAGGCTCATGCTGCCGATGATGCTCCCGAGCACCGGAATCGAGATCGCGTATTTGTTCGATTCAGTCGTGGAATCGGGAATCGCGATCAGCACCTCCGAAGCGGGCTGCTCGTCATGCCAACGCGCCTCGATCGCGGCGAACTTGGCCGGCTGGAAGTCGTGAACGTAGTCGCCGACGAGATGTCCGATGAAGAGCTGGACCGGCAGCAGCACCGCCGCGAGCGCAAGACCCATCCGCAGCATCACACGGGCCTCGGCGCGATAGGTTCGCCGCAGCAGATACCACGCGCCGGTCGCCGCCACGCAGAACGCGCCGGTGAGATAGGAGGCGAGCAGCATATGCGGAAACCGGACCCAGACCACCCGGTTGAAGATGATCTGCGCCCAGTCATTTGGCACGAACTGGCCGTTCTCCAGGACGTAGCCGGTCGGCACCTGCATCCAGCTGTTGTTGACCATGATCCAGAACGCCGACAGCGTGGTTCCGAGCGCGACCATCGCGGTCGAGAACAGATAGAACCACGGCGGCACCCGGGGCCGGCCGAAGATGAGGATGCCGAAGAAGCCGGCCTCCAGCATGAAGGCGGTGAATGTCTCGTAGGACAGCAGCGGGCCCTGAATCGGGCCCGACATTTTCGAGAGCACGCTCCAGTTCGTTCCGAACTGAAACGCCATCACCACGCCCGAGACGACACCCATGCCGAAGGCGACGCCGAAGATCTTGAGCCAGAACTCGAACAGGGTGCGGTAGACCGGCTTGCCGCTGTACTGGTGCATCGCTTCGAGCACGGTGAGCCAGGCGGCGAGCCCGATCGTGAACGCCGGAAAGATGATGTGGAACGAGATCGTGAAGGCAAATTGCAGCCGCGACAGGAGGAGCGCCGTCGGGTCCATCGGAAATTCCCTTCTCAGGCTCGCTTCGCGGCCGCCGGCGCACGCGCCGCCGGACGCTGGATATCGATGACTTTGAGCACCGCGGCCGTCGCCGAGCGAATCTGCCGGCAGAAATCCGCATCGTCGATCAGCGACACGCCATAGGACGGGATGATCTGCTTCAGCTTCGGCAGCCAGGCACTCGCCGTCAGCTCACCGGCAAAACACTTCTCCAGCACGCTGATGGCGATGAACGCGGCGGTGGAGGCACCCGGCGAGGCACCGAGCAGCGCAACCAGCGAATGGTCGTCCGCGCCGACGAGCTCGGTCCCGAACTCGAGCAGACCGCCGCGCTTGACGTCGGGCTTGATGATCTGGACGCGCTGGCCCGCGACCTGCAGCCGCCAGTCCTTCGGGTCGGCCTGGGGGAAGTATTCGTCGAGCGCGGCGAGCCGGTGCCCCTCGGATTGCAGCACCTGCCCGACCAGATATTCGGTGAGATCGAAGTTATCTCGCGCCACCGACAGCAGCGGCTTGACGTTGGCGGGACGAATGGACTCGAACAGATCCAGCAGCGAGCCGTGCTTCAGGAACTTGCTCGAGAAGCCCGCATAGGGGCCGAACAGCAGCGAGTGCTGGCCGCCGATCACGCGGGTGTCGAGATGCGGCACCGACATCGGCGGGGAGCCGACCGCGGCCTTGCCATACACCTTGGCATGATGACGCTTGTTGATCTCGGGATCGTCGCAGCGCAGCCAGATGCCGCTGACCGGGAAACCGCCATAACCGCGGCCTTGCGGGATGCCGGATTTCTCCAGCAGCGGCAGGGCGCCGCCGCCGGCGCCGATGAAGACGAACTTCGCGCGGACCGACCGCGTCTCGCCGCTCTCGGTGTCACGCACCTCGATCCGCCACTGGCCGCCCTGCTCCCGGTCAAGAGCAGTGACGCAGCTATTGTAGTCGACCGCGCAGCCCGGCTGGCTGACGAGATGACTGACGAGGAGATGCGTCAACGCGCCGTAATCGACGTCGGTGCCGGTGATCATGCGCGTTGCGGCAACAGGCTCGTCGCCGCTCCTGCCGTCCATCACCAGCGGCGCCCAATCGGCAATCTGCTTGGGATCCTCGGTATGCTCCATGCCCTCATAGCAATGATGGGCCGACATCGCCTTGAATCGCTTGCGCAGGAATTCGACGTTCTCCGCGCCATGGACGAAACTCATATGCGGGACCGGATGGATGAACGCCCGCGGATCGGCGATCGCGCCACGGTCGATCAGGTACGACCAGAACTGCCGGGACAGATCGAACTCGACGTTGACCTGAAGCGCCTTGGAGATGTCGACGCTGCCGTCGGGCCGCTGCGGCGTGTAGTTCATCTCGCAGTTTGCCGCATGGCCGGTCCCGGCATTGTTCCAGGCGTCCGAGCTCTCCTGCGCGCAATCCGCGAGGGTCTCGAACATCTGGATCGACAGCGAGGGCTCGAGCTCCCTGAGCAAGACGCCGAGGGTCGCGCTCATGATCCCGGCGCCGATGAGGACGACGTCGGGTTCGCGGTCGGAAGCTGCTGACATGGCTTTGTCCTTCGTTGGGTGTTGCTGTTCCGGATGGCTCGATCAGGCCCGTACCGATTGCCGCGCCTTGGCGCGGAACGGCACCTCTGCTCCCGGCCGCAGGATCACGTAGGCGCGGCGCCAGGACGAATCGTCGGTCAATTTCCAGCTGTGTCCCGAGCCTGCCGTGTCCTCGGCCAGCAGGACGTTACCGGGATGAATCAGAAAGTGATGGCCGTCGCGGGTCTGGAAATCGAGCGTTCCGCTCAGCGTGAGCACGAGCTGCCGGATCGGCGCGGTATGCCATGCGAAAGCCCCGCCCGATTCCGTCTCCTGGAAGGAAACACTGACGGCATCGATCTTGCCGGTCAGGAAATCGCCACGCTGACCCGGCTCCAGCTCGAGGACACCTTCCTCGAAATGCGAGTTGTTGTCCTCTCCGGTCCATAGACGCACACAGCGGATCATGATGTCTCTCCTTTTCAGACGGCCTTGGCGCCGATTTCGAGCGGCACCTTGATCTCGGCAACGTAGGGCTTGACCATCTTGGCGGGATCGACGATGCGGTCGAACTCCGGCTCGGTGACGAAGCCAAGCTTCAGCGCCGCCGATCTCAGCGTGAGATCGTTGTCCATCGCGTAATGCGCGATCCGCGATGCTTTGTCGTAGCCGATCACCGGCGCCAGCGCGGTCACGAGCATCAGCGACCGCTCGACATATTCCTGGATCTTCTTGCGGTTCGGCTCGGTGCCCTCGACCAGGAAGGTGCGGAAATTCGTGCAGCCGTCGGTGAGGATGGTGACGGACTGCGCGATATTGTGGATGATCAGCGGCTTGTAGACGTTCATCTGCAGATAGCCGCCGGCGCCGCCGAGTCCGACGGCGACGTCGTTCGCCATCACCTGCACGGCGATCATCGTCAGCGCCTCGGCCTGCGTCGGATTGACCTTGCCCGGCATGATCGACGAGCCGGGTTCGTTCTCGGGGATCTGCAGCTCGGCGAAGCCCGCGCGCGGACCGCAGGACAACAGGCGGATATCGTTCGCGATCTTGTAGAGCGAGCCGGCAAGCGTGCGCAGCGTGCCGGACAGCTGCACCAGCGCATCGTGCGCGCCTTGCACGGCGAACTTGTTCGGCGCACTGACGAAAGGCAGGCCCGTCAACCGCGCGATCTCGGCAGCGACGGCCTCGGCAAAGCCCGGCGCCGCGTTGATCCCGGTGCCGACGGCGGTGCCGCCCAGCGCGAGGCGGTAGACGCCCTTGAGCGCATCATCGATACGCGCCAGATTGTCGGCAAGCATCACGGCATAGCCGGACCATTCCTGCCCGAGCGTCAGGGGCGTTGCATCCTGCATGTGGGTGCGGCCGATCTTGACGATGTCGTCCCACTGGCTCGATTTTGCTGCGATCGCGTCATGCAGCGCTTCGACGGCGGGAACGAGGCGTTCCGTCACGTTCAACGCGGCCGCGATGTACATTGCCGAGGGGAAGCTGTCGTTCGAGGATTGCGACATGTTGACGTGATCGTTCGGATGGACCGGCAGCTTGCTGCCGAGCGCGGTGCCCGCGAGCTCGCAGCAACGGTTCGAGATCACCTCGTTCACGTTCATGTTGAACTGCGTTCCGCTGCCCGTCATCCAGACGTGAAGGGGAAACATGTCCCGGTGCTGACCGGCGAGAATCTCGTCGCAGACGTGGACGATCAGCTTGTGGACCCTGCCGTCGAGACGGCCGCCGGTGTAATTGGCGTTCGCGGCCGCCTTCTTCAGGATCGCGTAGGACTGGATCATCTCGCGCGGCATCAAATCCCTGCCGATGCTGAAATGCTCGAGCGAGCGCTGGGTTTGCGCACCCCAGAGCTTGTCCGCGGGAACGTTCACCTCACCCAGGCTGTCTGTCTCTTTGCGGAAGTCGATCATCCTTGCCTCTCGTGGCAGTTGGTGTCGCGAGCAATTTTGCGGCGCTGGTGAAAGAGTACGAGCCGTACCGGGCTCACGCTTCCGCGAACGAACGTCCTTTTGCCGAATGGCATGGTGGGCACTTCGACATCCAACGAACGCGCTATGTCAGCGCGAATGACCTGTGTGCCGACAAAACCAAAGAACGCACGCCGACGATGCGATCGGCAAAGCGAGGCTCCACGTTCCCCACCATGTCGTCACGCAGCTGCCGACGGCCGCTCCGAGCAGGAACATCAGGCAGAGCGCAAGCATGGTTCCGACGCCGCGCGCTGCATCAGAATCGGACGCCGCAAAGAGCTGATCGATGGCGCGCAGCATGTTGCCGGTGACAGTGACCGAGAGATACTTCCAGCGCTCGACCTGCCTGAAGCTCGCCGATTGCAACGCGACACCGAAGGAGATGACGGGAATCGTGATTTCATCGGGAACGCGATGGAGCAACAGCATCGCCGTCGCCAGGCAGGTAATCTCCCCGACGAGACAACGCAGCGGCGCCCGCGAGCGGACCGCCACGAGCGATCCCAGCACGAAAGCCGCGAGCGGAAGGAGATGGTGGAGTGCGCGCGACCATTGCCCGGACTGGGCATAGATCCCCAGGAAGACCACATTGCCGGTCTGCGAGCTCGCGAACACGCCGAGCGACAGCCACGTGAAGGCATCGAGGAAACCGCCCGATAGGCTCAGCAGAGAGGCGACCAGCAGCGATCGCTCCGGAACGTCGACCTCGACGCGTGTCTCGGCCAAAGGCTCCGGTGATGCGGCTTGCATCGCCATGTTCGCCGGTCCGCGAGATCAGCAGTCGACGCGTGGCGCGGCCTCTTCAGGCAGCAGGACGCGGCACGGATGCGTGAAGACACCGTATCCGTCGTCGCGGGCGACGGCGAGAAGCGTGATGCCTGCCTCGTTCGCGGTCTGGATGGCGAGCCCGGTCGGCGCGGACACGGCGACGACGACCGGCGCGCCGATCATCGCGGCCTTCTGCACCATCTCCACCGAGACGCGGCTCGTCAGCAACACGGCGCCGTCGCGGGCCGACTTGCCGTCGCGGACGATGGCGCCGGCGAGCTTGTCGAGCGCATTGTGCCGACCGACATCCTCCCTGACCAGGGCAATGCCGGTGCGCGGGCGCCAGAGGGCCGCCGCGTGAACGGACCGCGTCTGTTGATTCAATGTCTGGAGGGGAGAGAGCGCCTGCATGGCGTGCAGCAGGTCCCGCGCGTGAAAGGCAATGCCGGGGCTTTCGACGCGCGACGGCGTGCGGCGCGCCTGTTCGAGGCTCTCGATGCCGCACAGTCCGCACCCCACCGGGCCGCTGATGGCGCGGCGGCGCGCGGCCAGCGTCGCGGCGCGATCGCCGTCGAGCCACATCCGCACTTCCATGCCGAGCTCGTTCGAGATCAGCTCGATGCTCCCGATCTCGCTCGGGCGGTCGATGATCGCCTCGGTGAGGCTGAAGCCGACGCCGAAATCCTCGAGATCGGCCGGCGTCCCCATCATCACGGCATGGGTCGATCCGTTGTAGGTGAGCGCGATGGCGCTCTCCTCGGCAACCAGCCGCGACGTCGAGCTCGTGCGGCCGCCGCGCCAGGCGATCTCCCGGTGCCGCGTGAATGTCGTACCTGTCATCATGGCTCACACCGTCGCCGGCTCGGCCGAATGGCGGGACGCGCGGCTCCGCAGCGCGATTCCGAATGCGATGAAGCCCCAGCCCTGGAAGATCAGGTCGACGACCAGCATCGCACCGAGCAGCCAGAGGCCGATGCGGGGCCAGGCCAAGAACAGAAAGACGCCGACGCAGACCGTCGCGACACCGGCAACCGCGATCCAGCGCCAGCCCGCGGCCGGCCGCATGTGGAAGCCCGCCCAGATGCGCGTCGCGCCGGCGACGAGCAGGAAGGCGCACACCACGAGCGACAATGTGACCGATGCCAGCAGCGGATCGTAGAGGATGACGGCGCCGGCAGCGCCGTAAATGATTCCCGCGAGCAGCCAGAACAGGAAGCCGCGCAGGCCGTGCATCGAAAAGGCGTGCACGATCTGGAAGATCCCGGCGACGGCCATGGTGGCGCCAATGACGAGCACGGAGGCAAGGTTCGCCGCCATCAGATTGGCCGAAGCAATGCCGCCAAGGATCAGCTCACCGGCTCCCAGCGCAACGAACCAGCCCCATTTTCCGGTAATCGCGTGAATGGCTCGTCCGAGCGACGCTTTCGAATTCGACACATCCGTCATGGCTTGGCCCTTGTACGTATGACCGGACTGCCGGTCATGGATGAGGGCAAGCGTACAGAGATCTGCTCGGGGTGATCTTTCGAGGATGCAGCGATATTGTTGCATCCGCACGATACGGACGCAGCGCACAGCTTGGTCGATCAATTCAATGACGATCAGCAGGAAAAAACGAAGGCGAGGATTGTCCTCGCCTTCGCACTGCCGCAGCGATCGGCCGGCTTCGCTTTCCGGCCGCATAACATGCCAGCGCTTACGCGCTCGGGCCGGTCCGGCCGGTCTCGTACAGGAACCAGATCCGCCGCTCGGTCTCGTCGATCCAGTTCTCGAGCAGGCTCGCAGTCGCGACGTCGCTATATTCGTCGCAGAGCTCGTGAACCCGGCGCATCTCCCGCGTCAGCTGCTGATTGTCGCTGCGCAGCTCCGCCAGCATGTCCAGCGGATCGACGTAATCCGCGTCGTTGTCGAGGATGCGCTGCTCGCGCGCGATCTGGCCGATCGAGCGCAGCGTCGTGCCGCCGATCTTGCGGGCCCGCTCGGCAATGTCGTCGGTCATCGCAAAGATCTGCTCGGCCTGCTCGTCGAGCAGGAGATGATAGTCACGGAAGTGACGGCCCGAGACGTGCCAATGGAAGTTCTTGGTCTTCAGATACAGCGCGAAGACGTCAGCCAGCAACGCTCTCAGCGCGGCCGGAACGTCCCGGTTTGCGTTGGCTCCGAGGTCCGTCGGGGTTTGCAGGTCTGCTTTGGTCATGGTCGACATCCTTGTTGGAGGGTGGAAGGGGCGGCGTGTGGAGGCTTATTCGGCGGGCGTCGTGCGGTCGCGCTGCAGAGAGAACGCGATCGTGGCAAACACGCCGTCGCGGCGGATCAAGGCGTGGAACAGCGCGGCCGCCACGTGCAGCAGCACCAGCGCGAAGAACGCGAGGCCAAGATAGACGTGGGCGTTCCACAGCAGCGTGTGCACGCCGTCGCTCTGCGGCAGCAACGCCGGAATTCGAATCCCGCCGTAAAGGACAACCGGATAGGCCGCGGCCCAGAGCATGCCGAGACCGAGCAGCGGCATGACGATCATGAAACCGTAGAGGGCGAGATGCGACAATCGCGCGCCCAGCTTGATCGGCGGCGGAAGATCGGCCGGCAATGGCGGCGCGCCGTAATGAAGCCGCAGCGCCAGCCTGATCAGAACAAGGATCAGCAGCGTGACGCCGAGCGTCTTGTGGATCAGGATCAGCGACAGGTAGGCCGGCGCCACGGTGGACACCATGCCGACGCCGATGAAGAGCATGGCAACGATGCAGGCTGCCATCAGCCAGTGCAGGACGCGCTGGATCGGCGCGAAACGACGAGGCGCGTTGCTCATGGCTTGGCCGCCCCGGTTCGCGGATAGTCGGCGGCTTCGGCTGCGCGCAGATCATAGGACTTGCGGTAGACCGACGAGCGCGCCGCCGGGAAAGGATCGTCCGACACCCGGATGCCCTGCGGCAGCACGGTTGGATCGAAATTGATGTCGCGGCAGGGCCCATCCCGCTCCTGTTCGATCCGCTGCACGACGAGCGTTCCGACCTGCACCGTGCGGCGGGTCTCGGGCCAGGCCTTGCTCGGGTCCGCGGTCGGATCACCGGGATCGGCGACGGTCGTGACCATGGTCCAGCGTTGCGGGCCGGCGGTCCGGACCCGCTCCACGATCTCCTGCTCGAGATAATCCGGACCGCGCTTTTCCAGTTCGGTCTGTGAGATCGGAACGACATCCGCCGCCGGCAGCAGCGACCATCGCACCGCATGCTCGCCGCCCTTCGCATTCGTGAAGATGAAACTGTTGACCCCGTGGTAAGGCTCCTCCGCATAGCTGGCGGTCCAGGGCGCCGTCTTGGCCCAGGTCGCGAACGCCGCGAATTCCGGATTTGCCTGGATGAACGTCTTCATCGCCTCCGGATCCTTCTTGCCGGACGCAATCAGCAGGTCGTGAAACGCCTGCGGCGTGGACACTGCAAAAATCGGCGGATTGATCATCGCCATCCGCCACTCCTCGCCGTCCAGCGCGGTGATCTGCAATCCCAAACCGCGCACGCGGACGGTCGCATCCACCGCGTTGGGATCGGCGGTGCCGAGATTGAAGCGGCCGAGGACTGCATACGCACCGCGCTCGAACATTTTGGCGCGCGACAGTTCCACGCCGCTTCCGTTCGCCTCGAACACGCCGGTGAAGCAGATGCCCTTGGCATGGTTGCGCCGGTGGCCGAGCGGCGCACCGGTCGGAGGCGTCAGTGCCGCGATCATCCGCTCCGGCGTCAGGCGCCCGGGCGAGAGCCAGCCTGCAGTGTATGCGAACGCGGCAGCGCCGCCGCCGAGGACGGCCGCAATCAACACCAGCGACCAGAGCCCCGAGCGCGGCAGCTTGCCTGACTGATTCATCACTTCTCCTTGCAACGCGCGAACCGGCCCGCGACCGGCCACACGGCCGCCCTAACGAACGGCACAAGCGGTTGTAGCCGGCGGCCGCGGCGGCGATCTTCTGAAAGCCCCCGTCATTTTCGCGAAGGCACGCTCGCCCTTGTCCGGTCCGCGGTGCAGCTCGCGGAACCGCCTTCGGGCTTTCTGGAAATTTTTCGTGCGAACTGACAATCACCCGCCTGGCTCGAAAGACCCGACTTGCGCCAGGGACTATGTCAGAGGCTCTTCGCGCAAGGACAGCGATCGATCGCCGACCGATGAACGTGTCGCGACGGCGCCGGCGCCTTTGCGGAAGCTGGAATGCGATTGGGATTCGAATGAGCAAAGTGATCATCGTCACAGGCGCTGCAAACAGCATCGGACGAAGCACCTGCAGGAAACTGGCGCAGGCCGGCCACACGGTCTACGCCTCGATGCGGGAAGCGGATCGCCACGAGGAGCACGGCGTCGAGGAGGCCGGCCAACACGGCATGGATCTCCGAACCATCGCGTTCGACATCGCTTCGGAAGCTTCCGTGAACGCGGCCATCGATACCATCGTCGCCGAGAACAATCGCCTCGATGTGATCGTGCACAATGCCCGGCAGGTCGTCTACGGACCGGCGGAGGCCTTTACGCCGGACCAGCTCGCCGAGCTCTACGACACCAACGTGCTGAGTGCGCAACGGCTCAACCGGGCTGCATTGCCGCAGTTGCGCAAGCAGGGGCAGGGCCTGCTGATATGGGTTTCGTCGAGCAGCGCGCGTGGCGGCTCGGTTCCTTTCCTCGGGACCTATGCTTCGTCAAAGGCTGCCCTGGATGCGCTCGCGCTCGGCTATGCCGGCGAACTCGCGCGCTGGGGCATCGAGACGACCATCCTCGTTCCGAGCGCACTCGGTCCCGGCCACTACATCCGCTCCGGCAGGCCGCTCGACACCATCCGGGCCGAGGAATACGCGGACGGTCCGACCGCCGATTTGAGTGAAATCGTGCTGGCAGGGCTTGCGGAGCTTCCGTCGAAGGACCGAACGCCGCAGGACGTTGCGGCCGCCATCGCCGATATCGTCGATATGCCATTCGGACAGCGGCCGCTACGCGTTCATGTCGGTCCTGATGACGACGGAGCTGCAGCCGTCGACGCCGTCGCCGACAGTGTTCGCGCGGAACTGCTCCGCCGGATCGGATTGGAAGACATCCTCAAGCCCGCATCCATCGGATAGAGGGCTTGCCCCTCAAACACGCCTATGCACGTACGAATGAGCTATTCGCGCAAAGCGTCAGGACCGCACGACTCTCGCGGATATGGAAACCCAGACGAAAGTGATAGGCCCCAATCCTTTACCCGAATAAGGCAGAATGTTACCTTTGAAACGCCACTACGTTCACACGTCTTGGTGTGCTTCCAAGTCATAGAACGTGACGAGTTGTGCGCCGGGTTGATCCCCAAATGGCCCCCGCTGGCAAAGCGACGACATGACGGCTGCCGCCGGTCACTCCGACCAACACGAGTCCGCCCGCGAGATCTTTCTCTTCGGGCCGTTTCGCCTCGACTCCTCGCAGCGGCGGATTGAAAGAGACGGCAGCCCGCTCCAATTGTCCGGTCGCGCGTTCGATCTCCTGCTCGCACTGGTGCGGCAGGCCGGCAACGTCGTCAGCAAGACGGACCTGATCGCCAGGACGTGGCCGGGCGCCGATGTCGAGGAGAACAGCCTGCGCGTCCACATCGCTGCACTCCGCAAGGCGCTTGGCGACGGCAACGACGGCAACAGATATCTGAGTACGGTCTCCGGGCAAGGCTATTGCTTCGTCGCGGCAGTCTCGCGTCCGGATCAGCGGCCGCATGCACCGGCAAACCCCGCTTACGTCCACAATCTGCCGGCGCATCCCCGGCAGATGGTCGGACGCGAGCAAGCCGTCCAGGAGATCTCGGAAAAGCTGAGAGCCCAACGCTTCGTCACCATCGTCGGCCCGGGCGGCATCGGCAAGACCACGATCGTCGTGTCCGCGGGCCACGCTCTGCTCGCGGAGTTCGCCGGTCACGTTCACTTTGTCGGTCTCGGCGAGACGGACGACGCCGCTCTGGTGCCGGCGATCGTCGCATCTTCCCTCGGGCTGCAGACGCGATCGAACGATCCCACCGATAGCCTCGCGACATTCCTGCGCGACAGGCGCATGCTGCTCATTCTGGACTGCTGCGAGCATGTCATCGAAGCCGCCGCGACGCTGGCGGAACGGCTCTACCAGGCGGCGCCTGAGCTGCGTATCCTCGCCACGAGCCGGGAATTGCTGCGCGTCGAAGGCGAGTTCACATACCGTCTCCCGCCGCTGCCGAGCCCACCGGAGGAAGTCGTCCTCACAGCCGCGAACGCCCTCGCCTACCCCTCCGTCAGACTCTTCGTGGAACGGGCGACTGCGGGAGGCGAATTCGCGCTGACGGATGCGAACGCCTCTGATGTCGGCAACCTCTGCCGCCGGCTCGACGGCATTCCGCTCGCCATCGAGCTCACCGCCGGCCATGTCGGCGCATATGGCGCGAGAGCGATGCTCCAGCTCCTCGACCAGCACCTCAACCTGCTGTGGGAGGGACGCCGCACCGCGCTACCCCGGCACCGGACGCTGCGCGCCACCATCGAATGGAGCTACAATCTCCTGTCCGAGCCGGAACGCGTGGTCCTCGGCCGGTTGTCGGTGTTCGTCGGCAGCACGACCCTGGACGCCGCCAGGTCGATTGCCGCGGACACGGAGGACGACGACGCGATCCTGGCGATCATCGACAGCCTCGTCGCCAAGTCGATGCTGGCACTGAACACCGGCTCGATGCCGACCCGCTACCGCCTTGCGGACTCGACCCGGGCATATGCGCAGGAGAAACTTGCCGCCAGCGGCGATTCCGACGCGATCTCGCGACGTCATGCCCGCTACTTTCTCGGTCTCCTCGAGAAAACCGGCGACGGATCGGACCGGGACCTTTCGGCGGCCACCGACGAATTCGGCAACATCCGGGCCGCGCTGACCTGGTGCTTCTCGGATCAGGGCGACCGCAATCTCGGCGTGGCCCTCGCTGCAGCGTCGATCCCGCTGTTCTTCAAGCTGTCGCTCTTGGCGGAGTGCGAACTCTGGGTCACCCGCGCCATCGACGCCCTCGACGAGACGACTGGGAGTATCAGGCACGCACTCACGCTTCATACCGCGCTGGGGGCCGCCCGCGTGCTCACGGGACAGCTCGATGAGCTGGCTGGCAATCACCTCAACCGGGCGCTCGAGCTGACGGAAAAGATCGGCGACATCGCCGGGCAAATCCGTCTGATCGATCAGTTGCATCTGCTGCAAGTGTTCGCCGGCAAGTACGATGACTCATTGGACATCGCCCAACGCGGCGAAGCCATTGCGCTCGCGAGCAACGATTCCCTTGCGGTGGCGCGGATGCAACTGTTGCTCGGCATCTCCTGCCAGTATCTCGGCAAGTTTGTCGCCTCGCGCTCCTACATCGAAGCGGCGCTGCTCCAACCGGGCCTGGAGCGAGAGGTCCAGGGCCGGCTCACGCTCGAATATCCCGGGCGCGCGCAGATCAGCCTTGCCCGCGTCCTCTGGCTGCAGGGCTATCCCGATCGGGCGGCGCAGATGGTGCGCCGGGCCATCTCGGACGTCATCGCGGCGAACCACCCGGTCATGTTCTGCCGCGCGCTGCCATGGGCATTCGACGTCTTCTTCTGGAATGGCGACACGGAGGATTGCGAAGACCATATCGACAGGTTCATCGCGGAAGCGCGAAGGCACAACCTCTCCATCCTCCAGATGGTCGGCGAAGCCATGAAAGGGATTACGCTGGTGGCCCGGAACGAAACCGGCGCCGGGCTCGTCATGCTCAGAGACGCGATCGAGAAGCTCCAGAGCCAGGGCCTCGGCGCGGTCGCAGGGCTTCGCATGCCCCTCGCCGAGGCCCTGGCCGCGGCGGGTCACAGCGACCAGGCGCTGGACACGATCGATCTGGCGATTGCCCAGGCCCGGCACCGCAACTTCATGATAGACATGCCCGACATGTTGCGGGCGAGAGCGGAAGTGCTGATGCAGCAGGACGATCCCGATCTTGCGCAGGCGGAGCTGAGCTTCGTACGGGCGCTCGATCTCGCCGGCCAGCAGGGCGCGCTGGGCTATGAGCTTCGCGCGGCGCTCGGGCTTGCGCGACTGTGGCAGGGCTGCGGTCGCCGCCAGGAGGCGCACGACATGCTGGCCTCCGTCTATCGACGATTTACCGAGGGATTCCAGACGCGCAGTCTCAGGACGGCCAGGGACTTGCTTGACGAGCTGAGCCCTCCACGCGCGTGCGCGTTTGCCGCCCAATGACCACTTACGATCCAAGCTTCGCCATCATTGCGCGCGCGTCGCGGAGATCCGCAGTCTCAAAGCCTTCGGTGAACTTGGCGTAAGCGGACGCGAGGATATCGCGCGCATCGGCCGCATGTCCTTCGCTCATCCTCAATCGTGCCACGCTGATCGCGGCCCTCAGCTCCCAGAACAATGCGCCCTGGCTTCGTGCCACCTCGAACGCCTTGTCGAAGGCTTGGGCGGCAGCGATCGTCGAGCGATGCGCACCGGGAAGCAGCAGCAATTCGCCCCTGATGCGCCAGAGCTCGGCGACGTACCACCCTTCATCCCTCGCCTCGCATCGTGCGAGCGCCTCGTCGGCGGTCGCAAGCCCTTGCGAGACCTCGCCGGCCTCGCCGAGACATATCGCGAGCTCGCCGAGGGGAAGCAGGAAACGCGGCAGGAAACGCGCCTCGCCTGCGAGATCGAACGCCTTGCGCAGCAGGGGCAATCCGGTCGCGAGGTCGCCGCGACGCGCGATCAACAGGCCCCTGAAGGCGCGCGCCCACAGATTCCACAGGCGGATCGGGTGACGCTCGGTGTGCTCGAGCAGCATCGTGCAATAGCGCTCGGTCGCGTCGAGATCGCCGGCCAGGAAAGCAACCGGGCAGGCGCCCTGGCCGAGGACGCTGCAGAACGTGAGTGCATGACCACTGCTCCGGCCCTCCTCGACGTTGTGATCGACGACGCTCAGCGCCTGATCCCCAAGGCCGAGCAACCACAGGATCCGCGCCTGGAAGTAGCGCGCCGAGGCCCGCAGGTCGAACCGGAAACGGATCACCTGCGGCTTCGCCGCCAGATCGGAGAGACGCGACAAGGTTCGCTCGATATGATGATGCGCTAGCCGCTGGTCGCCGCGATAGTGCAGCGTCGTTGCGAGCAGCCGGTCGGCCATCATCCGGTCGACGGGGTTGACGGAATCGGCCACAACCTCCGCGAAACGATGCGCGAATTCGAGTGCCTTGCGAAATTCGCCGTTGTTGAACTGATCGATGCAGAGTCCCCAAAGCGCGCGCAACAGGTAATCCCTGTCGCCGAGCTGTTCGGCAAGCTGCAGGGTCTCGGCCCAGGCGGGACCCGCCTCGCGGACCCTGCCAACACCGTACATCAGCGACCAGCCGCGTGCGGCCGACAGCTGCATACGAAGCCGCGGCGCGTTCGCGGACGCCGGATCGAGACGCGCCAAAGCGAGCTCGGTCCGCTCGCGGCATTCGGTGAGGAGCGACAATTGCACCCATAGCGGGACCGCAGCCGCCGTCAATGCCGCGCCGACCTGCGCGTCTCCGCCGGACGAGAAGGCCCAATCGAGACTCGTGCGCGTGTTGTCGATGTGGCGGCCATAGATGGCGAGCCACTCGACCTGCGGCCTCACCTCGCTGTCGGCTTCTGCGTTGGCAAAGAACCCGGTGTAGTACTTCGCCTGCCGGCGGGCGGCGCCCGGAAATTCTCCGCCGGCATGCAGCTTCTCCAACGCGTAGGCCCGCGTCGTATCCAGCAAGCGATAATGCGGGCTGTCGCCGCGGATGTCCGCGAGGACAAGCGACTTCGCCACCAGCCTGGCGAGCTGGCCGGTCACATCGCCGAAGCCGTCGCCGGCAACCGCGATCACGGCATCGAGCTGGAATTCGCCGGCGAATATGCCGAGCTGCCTGAGCAGCCACGCCTCGTCGTCCGGCAGCAGGTCATAGCTCCAGTCGAGCGTTGCGCGAAGCGTCTGCTGCCTCGGCAAGGCGGTGCGCCGGCCGGTCGTCAGGAATTTGAACCGGTCGTCGAGCAGCGCCGCGATCTTCGGCGGGCTGAGCATGACGGCGCGCGCCGCCGCAAACTCGATCGCAAGCGGAATGCCGTCGAGCCGGCGACAGATCGCCGCAATGGCGACGATGTTCTCCTCGTCGGGCGCAAAGCTCGCCCCCAGCGCCTTCGCTCGGCGCGTGAACAATTCCACTGCGCTGTACGCGGACGCGCCGGCGGGCTCGTGCCATGCTTCGGGCGGCACACCCAAAGGGGGCACGCGGTAGACGTGCTCCCCCTCGATGCGCAGCGCCTCGCGGCTCGTCGCGACGATGATCGTTCCCGAACAGCGGCTGACGATCAGCTCCGCCACCTGGGCCACGGCATCGATGACATGTTCGCAATTGTCGAGAATGAGCAGCAATTGGCGCGCGCCGATCGCACGGGCGATAGCATCCGGTGAAATCTCCTCACCTTCGAGCTTGGTGCCGAGCACGCCGGCGATGACCGAGCAGACGAGCTTGGGATCGGACAGCGAGGCCAGCTCGACGAGCAGTCGATCCGCCGCAAACCCGGGCGGTGGCGTTCGGGCGGCCTCGAGCGCCAGCGCCGTCTTTCCGATGCCGCCGGGCCCGACCAGGCTGACCACCCGATAGGCCGACAGCAGCCGCCACAAATGCGCGATCGCGGTGGTCCGGCCGATCAGATCGAATGAGGCGCTGGGAATGTTGATCGACGGCGGCAGCCCGGCTGCGGCAGATTGTAGCGGCGCATCCGTGTGCCGGATCCGCCACGCGCCGAGCAAACGATAGCCTCGGCCAACGGTGGTCGACAGCATGTCGCGGTCAGGACCAAGCGCCTTGCGGATCGCCGCGATATGCACGCGAAGTGCACTTTCCTCGACAAAGACGCCCCGCCAGACCCGCTCCGTCAGGTCGTTCTTGGTGACGAGCTGACCCTGCGCCTGAACCAATTCCGCAAGAATGTCAAAGGCTCGTCCGCCCAGCGGCACAAGCTCTCCGCTCGCGCGCAATTCGCGTCTCGCAAGATCGATTTCCCATTCCGCGCAAATGTAGACGGGACGCTGGCCTGGCTCAGCCATCATTGGGACTGCCCCAAGCGGTGTCATCATTTTATGCTCAGCTTACCACCAACCCTTTCGAAAGACAGAGGTCGCCCGGCGGCGCCGCCGGTCTCCGTCCCGTAAATGCGCGCTGTTCAGCAGCCGCGGCAGATCGACCCTTCCAGCATCTTCTCGAGTCGGGCGTCGTCCTTGTCGATGGTCTGGTCCGTGCCCAGCAACGGCCCCTTCATCGCGTGACCACCATCATCCGACGACGGAAGCGCGGTGCCCAGCGAGTTCGTTCCGGGCGCGGCGGCGCTCGTGCCGAACGTGCCGCCGCTCCCCATCGACATATGCGATCCCATGCCGCCGCGGGCTGACGCAGTCCCCGAGAGCGCGACACAGGCGCCGACGAAAATCACAGCAAACAATCTCATGGCTCACACTCCATATGTTTTCAAACGATCTGCCCCCAGAAACCGGCACCGGGCACGTTTGACCATGCACAATCGCGCGAGGATTCTGACAACGAAGACAGACTCTTCTCGCAGGAGTGATGCGCGTTCGCCGGGGATTTCCTCAGCGACGACCTACATAAGGATCATCAAGAACAATTTTTTGGAAACGCCATCAGCCGAGCAGCGATCGTCGCCAAGCGTCTCTCCGCACACGACAAGCAATGGAGAATCGCTATGAGTGCATTCAAGATTCTGATCGCTGCGGCACTGCTCTCAGCGGCAACGATATCGTCCGCATCCGCAGCCTGGTCCTTTGCCGATCAGGAGCCGGCCGCCTTCGCATCGATGTACCCCGATCGTGACGTGCTGAATGGCGGCGCGTTGACGCCCGCCGGGCGAATGGGCCTCGAGCGGCCCGGCGGCGCTGCGCCCGTATTTCCCGCCGGGCATTTTTATGGCCAGCACTGGCGTCAATGGTATCGCAAGTGAGCATCACGCGGCCTGCCGCAGATGATGTTGTCCATCATCCGGGAGTGCGACCGCGCATACGGCGCACCCTGGCGGACTTGCCGGCGAGGTCGAGCCCCCGAGACCGATGGCCCGACACTGCAAAACTTAACAGTTCTTCAGCATCCGTAACCGGGCTTGCGACACTGACCACGCTATAGTCGGCGTGTGCGAAAATCGGCAGCGCCATGGAGGCATCGCTTGATCACGGACCGAAATGGTCACTCGATTTCGGGCGCCGCGCGGCGCCTGGGAAAACTCGTCATGTCCTGGGTCATGCTTGCGGTCGGCAGCGTCGATGCTTCCGCGGAGCCGCGGTACGATCCCGGCGCGAGCGACACCGAGATCCGGATCGGCAACATCATGCCCTATAGCGGCCCGGCGTCGGCCTTCGGCATCATCGGCAGGACCATGGGCGCATATTTCCGCATGATCAACGACAATGGCGGAATCAACGGCCGGAAGATCAATTTCATCTCGTATGACGATGCCTACAGCCCGCCCCGGGCGATCGAGCATGCACGACGGCTGGTCGAGGGCGACGAAGTGCTCGCGATCTTCGCGCCGTTCGGCACCGCCAGCAACGCCGCGATTCAGAGTTACATGAATCACCGGCACGTACCGCAATTGTTCGTCGTCAGCGGAGCGTCCCGCTGGGCCGATCCCGAGCACTTTCCGTGGACCATCGGCTGGCAGCCGAGCTACCGAACCGAGGCACGCATCTATGCGGATTACATTCTGAGGCATCATCCAGGTGCCAGGATCGGCATCCTCCACCAGAACGACGATTTCGGGCGCGACTATCTCGAGGGGCTGAAGGACGTCCTGCAGGACAAGTACGCGCAAATGGTGATCGCCAGCCTGCCATATGACGTCAGCGAGCCGACGATCGAGTCGCAGATTGTCACGATCAAGACCGCCGCACCCGACATCTTCATCAACATCGCCACGCCCAAATTCGCCGCCCAGGCGATCAGGAAGCTCGCCGAGCTGGACTGGCATCCCGTCCACATCATGACGAACATCTCGGTCTCGGTCGGCGCCGTGCTGAAGCCGGCCGGACTGGGCAATGCGACGGGGATTCTCAGCGCCGGCTACCAGATGGACGTGACCGACCCGCAATGGGACAGTCACCCGGGCATGCAGCACTTTCGCGCGTTCATGGCGAAATATTACCCGGACGCGGACCGATCGGAGAGCGGACCGCTGCTGGCCTTCAACATGTCGCGCGCCCTGGTCGAGGTGATCAGGCGCTGCGGCGACGAACTGACGCGCGAGAGAATGATGCGCATTGCCACGGATCTCGATCTCGAAATCGACGGCTACATTCCCGGCGTTCGAATCAAGACGTCGCCAACCGACTTTCATCCGATCGAGCAGCTTCAGATGATGCGCTTCACCGGCGCGAAGTGGGAATGGTTCGGTCCGCTGCTGGATGGGCGCGCGGACCGCGCGTTGCCTTCGCCCGACTAGCACGCGAAGCGCCGCCCCGCCGATGCTGGAATCAGCGCACCACAACGGCTTCGTGCAAAGACGAAAATGATCGTTCGATCGACACTGCGGATCCGGCACACGCGTACGCATGTCTTGCGAGCGGGCCGAGGCGTTCCCGGCATCGCTTTCTCAAGGAGACGTTCGATGACTACACTGAAGCTCTTGTCGGCCGGATTCGTGGTCGCAGCCATGATTGCCTCTCCCGCGATGGCCCGCGAAGGCAGCGCGAAGCGCAACAACGTCGACGCCTATGCGTCGGCTCAGCGCATTCCGGTCAGCTCCAAGCGTAGCTGCGCCCGTGCGCCCGACGTCGGCGCATACGCAACCGCCCCCTGGCGCCGGCCGCCCTGCGAGCCCGCGTCCGGCTATTGATCTCGCGGACCGGAGCAAGTCCGGTGAATGAAGGACGGCGGCTCTCGATCGGGCCGCCGTTCTTGCGACGGGTGCATACCTGTCGGAAGCAATTGCGCTCCGAAGCACCAGCGAGCGACACTCCGTCCGATCGTGTCTCCCATTGTGACACATCCGCGACCGCCGTCACGAATTCGTGTATCGAACATCAACGCAGCGAATGCCAGCATTTGCGACGAGCCGGCCGCCGGCTAGCGGCGGGCCTCTTGACACACGAACGCCCCTCTACGACACCGGAGCGCATTCACGCTTTCAACTCTTTTGAGGGTTGGTGATCTCAGGGGCGGGCTCGTGATCTCCCGGGATCACGGCACTCATGTTGATGCACGGACCCCTATGTCGCCGCCGATCGATCGCACTTATTCCTTCGGACGTTGGCTGATCGATTGCCAACGTAGAGAGCTGCGATACGACAACACCACGGTGCCGATCGGAAGCCGCGCATTCGAGATTCTCGAGAAGCTGGTGGGCTCTGCGGGTCTCCTGGTCACCAAGGACGATTTGATCGGGAGCATCTGGTCGGGCCTGACCGTCGAAGACAACACGCTTCAGGTGCATATATCGGCGGTCCGGAAGGCACTGGGCGAGGATCGCAATCTCCTCAAGACGGTTTCGGGGCGCGGCTATACGCTCGCCGGAGCTTGGCGCCGCGGGCTGTTGGATCACCCTGCGGCCGCGCCTGTTACGGTGCCGGCTGATGCCGCCTTTTCCAGCAACTTGCCGAGCTTCCGCGCGCCTCTGATCGGTCGGGAGGATTGCCTCAGCCAGTTGGCCGAATTGCTGTCCGCATATCGGGCCGTGACCCTCGTCGGCCCCGGCGGCATCGGAAAGACCAAGCTGGCGATCGAGCTCGCACGTAGCGCCGCGTCCTCGTTCAACGATTCCGTGGCGCTGGTCGAGCTCGCGACCCTGCAGGATGCGGCACTGGCAGCATCGGCATGCGCCCGGGCCCTGGGACTCGCCTCGAATGACAAGGACGTGTCGGCCGCAAGCATAGCGCAGGCCATCGGGGCACGCCGCCTGCTGCTCGTCCTGGACAATTGCGAGCATGTGATCGAAGCCGCCGCGCAGATCGCGAGTGCCGTGCTTCGCTATTGTCCGAACGTCACCGTGCTTGCGACCAGCCGCGAAGGCCTCCGCATCGACGGCGAATATGTTGCGGCCATTCCGACGCTGTCGGTCCCTGGTCCCGACATGCACGATCCCGATCTGCTGCTGCGGGAAAGCGCCGTGGAGCTGTTCGTCACGCGAACGCGGGCGTTGCGAACGAACTTCGTCGCAGGCGCCGCGGAGCTTCAGAAGATAGCCGGCATCTGCCGTCGCCTCGACGGCATTCCGCTCGCATTGGAATTTGCCGCGGCCCGCGCCGCCAATCTCGGCGTGGACACCGTTCTGCTGCGCCTCGACAAACGCTTCGAGCTCCTGAGCGGCGGCAGGCGAGACCAGTTGCCGCGACACCAGACCCTGCGAGCGACCCTGGACTGGAGCTACGATCTCTTGGCCCCGGCAGAGCAGGACCTGCTGTGCCGGCTTGCGGTGTTTCCGGCCGGCTTCACGCTCGATGCGGCCATCGCGATGATGGACGACACCTTGTCGCGGTCGGACGTCATCGAGACCCTGTTCAATCTGGTTGGGAAATCGCTGGTGTCACTCGATCCCTCCTTCGAGGGGCGATGGCGCCTGTTGGAGAGCACCCGTGCCTATGCCCTGGAGAAGCTGGCGGAGGCAGGCCTCGTCGCGCAGGCTGCGAGACGGCATGCAGGCTTTCTCAAGGACATCATCGCGCCGCTCGGCGATAGCTCTCCCGCTCCCGACGACATCTCTCGCTTCGCCCAGGAGATCGGAAACGTGCATGCCGCGCTCGATTGGGCGTTCTCGCCCGATGGCGATACCGCGCTTGGCATCGAGCTGACGGCCGGCTTCGTTCCGGTCTGGATGCAATTGCTGTCCTTCGTGGAATGCTCGACGCGGATCGAGCGCGCGCTCGCGCATTTCAGTCCCGAGTTCACCTGCGTTCCAAAACTCAAGGCGCAGCTCTATGTCGCCCTCGGGTTCGCACTTCTGAACACCACGGGATCGGCCGATCGCATGAAGGCGGCGCTGAGCATCGGTCTCGCCCTCGCCGAGGACCTGTCCGACCTCGAGCTTCAGCTCAAGGCGGTCTGGACGTTGTGGAGCTACAATCTCAATTCGGGCCAATACGCCGCAGCCAGGGAGGTCGGCGAACGCTATCTCGCGATCGCACTGCGCACCGGAAGCGCCGCAAACGAAACGGTGGGCCGTCGGCTGATCGGCGCCGCCACCCATTTCTTCGGCGCGCAGGAGGATGCACAGCGCGAACTGACCCTGTCGCTGGACCATGCGGCTCACGGATTGGACGGCGGCGCGAACCAGATGTGGTTCCTGCTGAACCAGAGCGTTCTGGCCAAGGCCATGCTCGCGCGCGTCCTGCTGCTGCAGGGCAAGGTCGCCCAGAGCAGATCTCTGGCCGCCGAGTGCCTCCAGGAGGCCCAGCGCGAGAAGGACAAGCTTGCGATCGCCTACGCATTGCGGAATGCGGTCTGCCCGATCGCGCTGATGACGCATGATCTCGCCGCCGCCGATCAGGCGATATCCTGTCTGGTCGAGCTCGTGACACGCGAGGGAATAGCCTTCTGGACCAGCTGGACGTGCTGCCTGAAAGGGCAATTGCTGGTTCTGCAAGGCGAGCACCGCGACGGCATAGCGCTGCTGCGCAGCGGCCTGAAAGCGCGGACCGAGAACGGATGGCTGATGCGCAATCCCGAATTTCTCGGATCGCTCGCCGAAGGCCTGCTCGCGAGCGGCGTGCCTGCGCAGGCTTTGGCTGCGGTTGAAGAGGCCTTGTCGATGTCGCGGCAAGGCCGGCAATTGTGGTGCCTTGCGGACCTGTTGCGCATCAAGGGTGAAGCTCTGCTGGCCAATGACCCATCCGATCCGTCGCGATCCGAATTGCTGTTCGCCGAGGGACTGTCCGTCGCCAGAGAGCAGCAATGCCGCTTCTACGAGCTGAAGGTTGCGGCGGCGTGGGCCAGGATCATGGCGGGATCGAACCGTGCGCAGACCGCGCTTGAGCTCGTCGGCCCGGTCAGTGCGATGTTCGATCAGGAGATCGATCTTCCCGCACTCGCCTTTGCCCGCGCCCTGGCTGAAATACCGGGCATCTCGCTGTCGGGATGCGACGGCGAGCGGCCCGCGTCCTGCACCTGCCACTGATGATGCGGCGGCCTTGCTGCTTCGCCTCAGCATCCCGGCGGCAGGATCGGCGACACGCCGGGCGTTGGCGCGGCGCCTGAGGCGTTGGCCGGCGTCACCGTCGCAGGCGCGGCCAGATTCATCGAGACGCCTTCCATGCAAGCCGAGCTGTTCGGGCTGGGCACAACGGCGGCATTGGGATCGATGCCTGTGCCGCCGGCGCCGCTGGCGTCCGCCTCGATCGTGCCGGGCGCGGGAGTTGCCTGCACCTGTGGAATCGAAAGCGGCAGAGTCGCTGCACTCGTCACCTCACCTCCCGGCGTCGAGCTGCATGCGACGGATGTAGCTGTACCTGCAGGCGCAATTGCCGAGATTGTCCCGATGGAGCTGCCGTTCTGTCCCGTCACCGGCAGGAGCGGTGCCGCAATGCTCGATGTCGAAACGCCCGTGGGCGATACGGTCGGAGTCGCCGGCACCGGCGTGGGCGATGACGACGGCGGCGCGCACACGACCACCGTGCCCGGCGTCGTCGGATCGGACGCGAGTGGGACAGGCGCGAGCGTCGTATCGGGAGCGCCCGACACGGTGCTCGCGGAAAACGGCCCCGGACTGTTGAGCGGCGAGATCACGATCGCGCCCGGCACCGTCGGCAGATCCATGGCCGTGCTGCCGGTCGTTGCGACCTGTGCCTCGAGAGGCGCGCCGCCGAGCAACAGAGCCATCGCCATTGCGAACACGATGCGCATCATCTTTCCCGTCCCTAGCTCACTTCGGTTTTGCGAACGGTGACCTTGCTGCTCTCCGTCAGATTGACCGCGGGATTGAGCACGACCTGATCGCCGGGCTGCACGCCATCGCGCACTTCCACCGTGGTGCCGAAATCCCTGGAGATCGAGACCGGCTGGAAATGAACGGTGCCGTTCCGCACCACCACGACGTGGAGACCGTTCTGGTCGAAGACAAGCGCGTCGGACGGGATCGTCATCGATGGCGTCTTGCGCGGGATCGACAGTTCGACCGTGCAATAGATCCCCGGGCTGAGCAGGCCGTCGGGATTGGGGACGTCTATCTCGGTCAGCAGCGTCCGGCTCCCCGGCTGCAGCGCTGTCGCGATCCGCGTCACCTTGCCTGGAAACGTCCGCCCGGGAATCTCGGGCACGCGGATGTCCGCATCGACGCCCGGACCGACGCCGAAAGCCTCGTCCTGCGGCACAAAGACCTGGGTCCGGATCACGTTGGCATGCATCAGCGTGAACATGAAGGTCGAGCCGGCCTGCACCAGGCTGCCATTGTCGACGTTGCGCTGCGTGACGACGCCGTCGAACGGCGCCACCACACGCTGGTAGGCCTTCTCCTGCTCGAGAACGCGGATCTGCGCCTGCTGCGCCGTGATGTTCGATTGCGCGACGCCCACTGCACCCTGCTGCGCGCGCAGAGTGAGACGGTCATTGTCGCCCTGTTGCGCCGTCAGCCAGCCCTGCTTGACGAGATTGCTGTCGCGCGAATTGGTGACGTCGGCGAGCTCCCGGCTCGCCTGCGCCTGCACAAGCGCGGCCTGGTTCTGCGCAAGCGTCGCCTGCGCCTGCGCGATCTGCTGGTCCAGCTCGGGCGCGGTGATTTCCGCGAGCAGGTCGCCCTTCTTGACCCGGTCGCCGATATCGACGTAGCGCTTCTCGATATAGCCGCTGGTCCGCGCGAAGATGTTGGCCGCCTCGAATGCCGTCGTCGTCGCCGGCAAGCTGACCTTCATGAGGTCGCCGCTGGGCCGGACCGTCGCCACCCGAACCTCTGGAACGTTGGTCCGAATCTGCTCTGCTATTGCAGCCACGTCACGCGCGGCCTCATAGTGCCGCCAGCCGCCGATGCCGAGAGCGCCCGCAAGCAAAAGGAGTACGCCGCCCCCGAGGAGCGCACCACCGTAACGGCGCCCGGATCGCGTGCCCTTGCCCGGCAGCTCCACGACCCGCGCGCTTTCCGCCCCGAGGCGCTCATTCGCCCCGTCGTCATCGGTCCTCATGCGAACATCGCTCATTCCGGTTGCTCCTCGAATACGCCATGGCGAGGCTTGCCGTCACTGCCCTTGCGCAGCATCGCAAAGAGGTAAGGCACGATCAGCAAGGTGGTCGGGGTCGCGAACAGCAGTCCGCCGATGACCGCCCGCGCGAGCGCTGCGTTCTGTTCCTCGCCCGGCCCGCCGATCGCCATCGGGATCATGCCCACGATCATCGCCGCCGCGGTCATCAGCACGGGCCGGATCCTAGTTCGGCCCGCGCTCAGCGCCGCCTGGAACGCCGAGTGTCCCTTCAACTGCTCGTCGCGCGCGAAGGTCACGAGCAGGATCGAATTGGCCGAGGCAACGCCGACCGCCATGATGGCGCCCATCAGCGAAGGCACGTTCAACGTCGTCCCGGTGATGAACAGCATCGTCACGATGCCGCAGAATGTCGCCGGTAACGCCAGGATGACGACGAAGGGATCGCCGAAATTCTGGTAGTTCACGACCATCAGCAGGTAGACGAGGATGGCCGCGAACAGCAGTCCGATCCCGAGATCCCGGAACGACTGATGCATGCTCTGGATCTGGCCGAGAACCTGGATCGAATTGCCCGGCTGCAACTGCTTTTGCAGCGTGGACGTCACCTTCGCGATGTCAGCCGCGACGCTGCCGAGATCGCGACCCTGCACGCTCGCATAGACGTCGTACACCGGCTGGACGTTGGCCTGGTTCGAGTTGGTGGGAACGGTGCCGCGCTTGAACGTCGCGACGTTGCTGAGGAGGCCGGGCACCGTTTGCCCGCTTGCGGCCATCGAGGCCGACACCGGCGTGTTGCCCAGGGCGTTCAGCGAATTGGCCCTGTATTCGGGCGTCTGCACCGCCAGGTAATAGGGGATGCCCGACGTCGGATCCGTCCAGAAGTTCGGCGAGACCTGCGCGGACGAGCTGAGGCTGACATTGATGTTGGTCGCTACCGTGCTCGCATTGAGGCCGAGCTGCGCGGCGCGGGTGCGGTCGATGTCAGCGTAGAATGCGGGGGCATCGACCTCCTGCTGCAGATGCGCATCGACGACGCCGGGAATGGCCGCAAGACTCTTCTGCAGCTCCTTGGCCACCGCCAGGTTGTTGGTGCCGTAACCGACGGTGCGGACATCGATCTGCGCGGGAAGACCGAAGTTCAGGATCTGCGTGACGATGTCGGCCGCCTGGAAATAGAACGTGTCCTCGGGGAACGCCGTCGGCAGCACCTGCCGCAGCTTCCTGATGTAATCCGCGGTCGGCTTGTGCCCGTCCTTCAGCGACACCAGAATGGTGCCATCGTTCACCCCGATGGTCGAACCGTCCGTGAATGCGAGATTGTAGGGACGCGCCGGCAGGCCGATATTGTCGACGATCAGCGCCCGGTCATGCTCCGGAATGACCTCGCGGATCTTGTCCTCGACCGCCTGGAAGATCGCTTCCGTACGCTCGATGCGCGTGCCCGCGGGCGCACGAACATGGAGCTGGATCTGGCCGCCATCGATCAGGGGATAGAAGTCCCGGCCGACATAGACGAACATGGTGGCGCCGAGCGCCAGTACTGCGACGGCGACGATTGGGACGATGACCCGATGCCGCAGCAGCGTCAGCAGGAGGCCGGAATAGCCATCGCGCAGGCGCTCGAAGCCGCGCTCGAACGCGGCGGAGGCGCGCGCGAAGATTCCCGACGGCGGCGCACCCTCGCCGTGACGGCGTTCGCCCTTCAGCAGCAGGCCGATGGTGATCGGCGTCAGCGTCCGTGACAACCCGTAAGACGCCAGCATCGCGAACACCACCGCAAGGCCGAGCGGCGTGAACAAATATTTGGCCGGGCCCTCCAGAAACACGACCGAGGTGAACACGCAACTGATCGCGAGCGTCGAGACCAGCGTCGGCACCGCGATCTCGGCAGCGCCGTGCAGGGTCGCTTCCGAGAGCGGCATGCCCTCCTCGGTCCAGAGCCGGTGCGTGTTCTCGATCGTCACCGTCGAGTCGTCGACGAGAATGCCGACCGCCAGCGCAAGCCCGCCGAGCGTCATCGTGTTGAGGGTCTCGCCGAGAAAATACAGGGCGACCAGCGAGGACAGCATCGCCAGCGGGATCGAGATCAGGACCACCAGCGTCGATCGCCATGACCCCAGGAACACCAGGATCATCAGCGCCGTGAGGCCGGCCGCGATCGCGCCTTCGCGCAGCACGCCATCGACCGAATGGGTGACGAAGATCGACTGGTCGAACAGCTCGTTGATCTGCATCCCCGCCGGCGCCGACGCGCGGATCGACGCCAGCGCCTTCTTCACGCCGTTGACGACGGTGAGCGTCGAGGCATTTCCGTTCTTGATGACGCTGAGCAGGACGGCGCGGTGGCCGTCCTCACGCACGATGTTCTGCTGGACCTGGGCGCCGTCGCGGACCTGGGCGACGTCCTTCAGGAAGATCGTGGCTCCGTTCACGAACTTGACCGGGATCATGTTGAGATCCTCGATCGTGGCCGGCGTCGCGTTGGAGCGAACGACGTACTGAGTGTCGCCGATCTTGGTCGTGCCGGTCGGCAGCGTCAGGTTCTGGGTGTTCACCGCGTTGACGATGTCGAGCGGCGTCAGCCCGCGCGACAGCAGCTTATTCGGATCGATGTCGACCATGATCTGGCGATACTTGCCGCCGGCGGGCGTTGGCAGCGTCACGCCGGGAACAGGCGCCAGTTGCTGGCGGACCCGGTAGATGCCGAAATCGTAGAGCTGCTCCTCGTTCAGGCTGTTGGATTCGAGGCTGAGCTGCAGCACCGGAACGCTCGAGGCGTTGAACTGCACGATGATCGGCGGCTGGATGCCCGGCGGCATCAGGGCGCGGATGGCGTTGGTTGCCGAGACGATCTGCGAGATCGCGAGATCGACGTTCACGTCCGGCTGAAAGTAGATCTTCTGAACCGACAGGCCGTTGAGCGTCTGCGCCTCGATATTCTTGATGCCGCTGACATTGGCGCTGATCGAATACTGGCTGTAGGTGCTGACCCGCTGCTCCATCTCCGGCGTCGACAGGCCGGTGTAGCTCCAGATCACCGTGACGACGGGAATCCGGATCTCCGGGAAGATGTCGGTGGGCATCGAGCGGATCGCGATGCCGCCGAGAAATAGGATCAGCGCCGCAAGCACATAAAATGTGTGCGGAAGCCGGAGCGCGAAGCGAACAATTCCCATGGTGGTCTGCCTGGAGCAAGTGGATCGTCGGTCAGGTGAGGACGACCGGACCGTCGATCAAATGAAAACGAATTCAGATGCTCCGTGCGTTGCGCGCGGCATCCTGCGCGGCGAGGATGACGGCGCGCTTGACCTTGGCAAAGGCGCGCATCTCGATCTGCCGGACCCGCTCGCTGGAGATCGACAATTCGCGGGCGAGCTGATCGAGCGTCACGGGACATTCGGACAGCCGCCGCGCCTCGAACACACGACGCTCCCGCCTCGCGAGCCCGCCCAGCGCGGTGCGCAACGCCTTGGAACGCTCCTCGGTCTGCTCGTGATCGGCCAGCACCGTCTCGGCGTCGAGCGCGCCATCGACCAGCAAGGCTTCCAGCTCGGTTCCGCTCTCCTCGTCCCCGACGCGCGCGTTCAGCGACATGTCGCCGTTGAGCCGCGCGTCCATCTCCATCACCTCGCGCGCCGTCACCTCGAGCTTGCCGGCGATCAGCTCGGCGACATCAGGCGTGAGCCCGGCCATCACGCTGCCGGTGGCCTTCCTGATCTCGCTGCGGAGCTTGAAGAACAGTTTTTTCTGCGCCGCCGTCGTGCCGATCTTCACCAGCGACCAGGACCGCAGGATGTATTCATGAATGGCCGCCTTGATCCACCACATCGCATAGCTGGAGAAGCGCGCGCCACGGCCGGGCTCGAAGCGCGACGCCGCGATCACGAGGCCGAGATTGGCTTCGGCGATCAGATCGACCAGCGGAAGGCCGTAGCCCTGGTAGCCGCGCGCCAGCTTGGCGGCGAGCCGAAGGTGGCTGGTGACGAGCGCGTCCGCCGCGCTCCGGTCCCGCGTCTCCTGCCAGCGACGCGCAAGCTGTTGCTCCTCACCCGGTTCGAGCAATTCGTAGCGCCGGATGGTCGCGGCATAGGCGCTGAGAAACGGCGCCGCGACCTGCGCCTCCGGCGCAGCAACGGGACGGTAGCTCGCAAGTTCGTGGCTAGTCTGCATGTGTCGCTCCCATAGTCCAAGCCGGCTGACGAATTTGAAAAAAAGCGCGCAACGTTCGGGTCATCCCATCTGGTCCGCATCTGCGTGCTGCAATGTGCGGGGACGGCAGGCCGCGGATTTGCGCGCCCTTGCGACCCAGGCGAGGATCTCGATGCGCCCGCCGGGACCGGGGCCGATGATCAGCCGGAAGCCGTGCAGCTTGACGATCGCGGCGACCAGGCTCAGGCCGAGCCCGACGCCGGGCGTATGGCGCATCTTGTCTGAGCGGTAGAACCGCCGCAGCACCGCCTCGCGCTCCTGCTCGCTGATGCCGGGCCCGGTGTCGCTCACACGCACAAGGGCCGCGTCATCCTCCGCGTCGAGCGCGAGCTCGACCCGTCCGCCCGGTGGCGTGAACTTGATTGCATTGTCGACGAGATTGGCGACCGCCTCGAACAGCAGGTCGCGGTCGCCCCACACCTGCACGTCGCGATCGATGACGACGCCGAGATGGATGCGCTTGTCTTCGGCGATGGGCTCGTAGACGTCGCACACCTCGCGCAGGATCTCGTCGAGCGCGACCTCGCCGAAGCCGGCCATGCGGCGGTTGTTCTCGATCTCGGTGAGGCGCAGCAGGGCGGTAACGATCGCCAGTGCCTGGTCGACGCCGGCGATGGCCTTGTCGGTGATCTCCTGGAGCTGTTCCAGCGTCACCGCATGCGTGCGCCCGCGCTCCAGCGCCAGGCGGACGCGGGTGAGCGGCGTCCTGAGATCGTGCGCGATGTCGTTGCCGACGCCGGCCAGCGCGTTGATCATCGTCTCCATCTCGTCGAGCATGCGGTTGACGATCCGCGCCAGCCGCGCGAAGGAATCGTCGGTGCTGCCCTCCGGCAGCCGTTCGCGCAGTTCGCCGGCGACGATGCGCTGGACCCGCTGGTTCACTTCCTCGACGCGCTTGTGGGCACGGATGCTGAGCCAGGCGCCGGCCAACAGGCACAGGCTGAAGGCCGGCAGCAGGCCGAGCGCCAGCGCCTCGCCGACCACGCTCGAGATCTCGTGCGTCTCGTCGACGTTCCGTCCCATCACCAGGATATCGCCGCCGGCGAGACGCCGGCCGGACGCCCTGACGACCGGACTGTAGGCTGCCGACTTCTCGAACAGATCGAGCCGCACGCCCTGCACCGCGCCGCCGAGCCCAAGCTCGGGCGGCACGCGGCCGATATTGCCCGCAAGGCGATTGCCGGCGGCATCGAACAGTCCGGCGTATTGCACGCCCCTGGAATCCTGATCGAGATGATCGGTGATCGCGCTGATGCGGCGCGCCGGCGGCAGATCT
Source organism: Bradyrhizobium sp. 18BD (assembly GCF_054185225.1). Lineage (NCBI taxonomy): Bacteria > Pseudomonadati > Pseudomonadota > Alphaproteobacteria > Hyphomicrobiales > Nitrobacteraceae > Bradyrhizobium > Bradyrhizobium sp. 18BD. The sequence goes on from NZ_JAVAYL010000008.1 coordinate 188,926, forward strand.
GCGATGTAGTGGACCTGCGTGGCAATCATGCGGTCGGACCGCGCGACCAGATAGGCATCGAGCTTCCAGTAGATGAACGCGAACAGCGCGACCACGAACAGCGCGAAGGCCGCGGCCACGGCGAGGGCCCACAGAAACGTGCTGGAGCGGATCAACTGAGTCCGGTGCATGCCGCGCCCCTATTGCCGCGAGCGCAGCACGAAGCCGGAGCCGCGCACATTGTGGATCAGCGGCGTCTCTCCGGGGCCGTCGACCTTGTGGCGCAGCCGGCCCATATGCACGTCGATCAGGTTCGTGGTCGCCGGGACGAATTTGTAGTTCCAGACCTCCTCGAGCAGCATCGCGCGCGTCAGGAGCTGATCGTTCCGGCGCATCATGTATTCGAGCAGGCGGAATTCGCGCGGCAGCAGATCGAGCTCGCGATCGCCGCGCCGCGCGGTCCGCTCGATCAGGTCGATCACGAGCGGCCCGACCTGCAAGGTGGTGACGCGGCAATCGGTCGGACGACGCAGCAACGCCTCGATCCGCGCCACCAGCTCGACCAGCGCGAACGGTTTTGTCAGATAATCGTCCCCGCCCATGCGCAGGCCGCGCACGCGGTCATCGACCGCGCCGAGCGCGCTCAGGACCAGGACGGGCGTCCGGACCTGATCCTTGCGCAGCGTCTCGATCACGGTGAGCCCGTCCATGCCCGGCAGCATGCGATCGACGATCATCGCATCCGGGCTCGACGCACGCGCGCGGCCGAGGCCGTCGATGCCGTCACCGGCCCATTGCACATCGAAACCGCGATCGCCGAGTTCGGCGAGGATCACTTCTGCGGTTTCAGTGTCGTCCTCGATCAGGAGAATCCGGTTCATCAGCTTCGTCCCATGGTCCGCGCAGCGCTTCGGCGCACGGTGGGACGGCACGGGTTCGGCGGCGCGCGGTGTCATGTTCAGTGTCCGCGCACGTCGGACGCGCGGCGCTGATGCCGCGTGATGCCGGCCGCCCGCTGCCTGACGAGGTAAGCTTGCGGCGCGCGCGGCGCCATTAAATTGCGGTTCATGTTGCCGACGGCGCGAGCCGCCAACGGCACGAGTGCGCCGACGATGCGTGTTACAAATGTAATGATCATCTTGCGGGCTCCGCTTTCGAACTGCGCTGCATCGAACATATGTTCTCAACGCACGGACCGTCGTCCGGGGGGCCACGGATGTTATGGATTCGCACGATCGTGCTCGAGACGCCGCATCGGCTCACAGGCGGTTGAAATGCGGTGAGCAATTCGTGCGTTTAAATCGCAGCCCTTCGCTCACATCTCGATGGTGCAGCCGCTTGATCGGCCTGACGTCAAACGAAGGAGAAAGCGAATGACCACGTCAAAATTGTTGTCGATGGGATTGATTGCAGCGGCCATGCTCGGCGGCCCCGTGATGGCGCGCGAGCATCATGGCATGGCGCGGCAGCCGGCGGCGAACGCGGATACGATGGACGCGAACGCGGCGGTCTATCCGGCCTATTCCGCCTATCCGGGCGAACGCGCCTGCGTTCCTGCACCGCGCGTCGGCGCCTTCGCCACCGCGCCGTGGACCGGCAACAACGTGCCGTGCGAGCCGGGCACCGGCTACTGATCGCACCATCGCGGCCAGCCGGACTGATCCGCAGGCCGCAGCAATCTCACGTCACAGGGAGCGAGCTGAAGATTCAGCCCGCTCCTTTGCGTGTGTCGCGGCCACGCCGTGCGATCACGCGGCCGAGTAGTGCGTTTCATATCTGACGCCGAATTCAGTTGGATTGCCGCGCACCGCACCTACCTCTCCTTCATCGCATGCGCGTCCATCGCCAACCTCGCGAACAGCACGACGCGAAGCGAAATTCAGCGATGGCCGCGCGGCTCAACACGAGAGGAGTCTTCCATGAAACGAGCAATCATGATTCTGGCGATAGCAGCGCTCGCCTCGACACTCGCCGTCGGCACGGCCTATGCGCACGGCGGTGGTGGCGGCGGCGGCCACGGCGGCTTTGGCGGTGGCGGGGGACATATGGGCGGCTTTGGCGACGGCGCGCATTTCGGCGGCATGGGCCATGAGGGTGGATTCGGCGGCGCTCACTTCGGCGGCGCCCATTTCGGCGGCGAGCACCTCGGCTTCGGCGGCCATGTCGGTGGCATGCGCCAGCACGCGTTTCACCGCGGTGACCACTTCCGGTCCGGATACGGATTCTACGGCTACCCGGATTGCTCTGACTGGTACGAGCTGCATCCCTACTCACCGCTACCGCTGAGCTGCAGCTAGCGACACGACGCCGATCGGTCCGGACCGCGCCAGTCGCGGTGCGGGCCGACCGGACTGCGCAGCATCAGCGCTGCGCACGAGGCGTCATGACCGAGAACGCAGCTTCGCGTTCTCGCGGCACAAATCGCCCGAGCTTTGCTTGATCGTTCCGCCCTCAAGCCAAGAGGGCGCAGGGAAGACCGGGTGCCGGCTGGCACCTGCGGTCCGCTGCGCGAAGAGTAGCGCAAGGAGACCGCACAGCAGATACAGGTGAAGCCTAACACGCGGCCTTCCCTGCGCGATGGTCGGACGGCTTATGCCGTGCTCTCTCGGGAGCCGAGTTCCTTCTGGCCTCCCTCACCCTAGCGAAAGTCACCGGCATCGCGCCGGTTGACGCTGATGCCGCATCCACCAGGGCTTGACCGTAGCAACGACGGCCAGGACCACACGGTTTTGCCGTACGCACGGCCCGCTCCTCGCCGCAGTTTTCCCGGCCCTGTCGACGAAGCCGGAAACTTACTGGCGAAACGAACCTGACAGCGCCGTTCGTCCGCACAACGTTTTGGGCTCACGGAGAGCAATCCGCCCTGCCCAATCCTGTCGTGCCGACGCTGCCGCGTCCACCGCAAGCCCGGCTCGCGTATCGTGACGACCACACGATCGCCCCTCAAGGATGAGCCGGGATGGGGGATACATACGATAAATCCGAATTTCGGTAAAGTGGAATATTTTTATGGAGAGGGGTTGACGGGGGCGAAACAGAGGCGCGCCCACTGAACTCAAAATGTCACAGGACGACTAAGAACGCCTCACTAAACGCGCTGGGATCGGTATCATCCACGTGGACTCCAATCGCTCCGTGATTGACGACATCTGCCATGACCAAAGGATGCGGGTGCTTCCAGTTTTTCGGTGGCTTTGCCGAGACAACACAGGCCTGCGGGGCGAAGTGCCGCCACAACCGAAGACGAATAGTTCTTTACGGAGCCATGATGTGGCAAACCGAATGTCGAGACGACCTGTGCCTGCTGCTTATAGTGTTCAAGTAAGTCCGCAGCCTCTACGTGCCCCTTCAAAGGAATATCACCTGTTCCGAGCCAACCTATCTTCTCGACATGATCAAATGTCATTAGATTTAGGAACAGCATTTTCCCGGATCCTCCGGTCCGCTGGGGGCCAGAGTACACACAAAGTGACGTCAAATTCCGATCGCCAAAAGCAGACTTATACGCTGCTGCAAGCACTTTCGTCTTATGCAAAACCAAATCGGAGAGCATCGCGGGATTATTGATGGTCGCCCGAAAAGAGAGCCATGGCCAGTTCAACAAGCGCTCGGCTTCCCGCTCAAAATTGAAAACTCTCGCTTGCTCGCAGGGACGCACATACGGCTTGAATATCCAAGAGGCCATGCCGGCAGACACATGGATGATCATATCATCGAAGATGACGTGTACTGCCGCTGAGACATCTGCGGTGGGGATCGATCTAGCGGGCGCGCCCCTCCGCGAGCCACCGTCTAAAACTACCTTTGCGCTAAACGCGCGCGTTAGCAGCACTAACTTCTCGCGTATGGACATAATCAGCTCGACGCCCTCTAGCTCGATATGCCTCGACGATTTGTCGGCAGTGTTCAAGATTCAGTGCCGACGCGATGATCTTTAGACGCAGCTCCCCCGTTTGATCGCGAAGCCGATCAAGCTCTCGAATAGATGCATCGACAATCGTATTCAGAGTTTCGGTTGAGGTCACGATGCTGCGACGAAAATCAGCTTCCGTCTCTCCGAGACGCTTCACTTCATCGAGTGTGACTTCGATCTCTTCACTGTCTTCTCGACGGACATACCGCAATGTGCGTGGATTGAGCTGAACAGCCTTGAGGCGCTTTACGTAGCCCTCCTGAATCGCCCGATAAACCGGATAAGAGTACAGAATCCGACCTGCCATCAGTTGGCCATCAGCTCGCAAGGGCGTCGCGCTAAGATTTACAATTCGTGCGGTCGGGAATTTTGTGCGGAGCGTTTCCCAGCTTTCCGCGACGCTATGATGCCCCTCATCAAATAGGATCAGATCGAAGAAGTCCGCTGGCAAAGACTGCAACCAACGATTTTGGTCTCCTTGGAGCTGCTGAATGTTTGTAACAACAACATCCGCCTCTTCCAAATCAGCTCGATTCGTTGTCGTGCCACGAATCACCACAGGTTCTGGGAACGGCGCTCCGTCCAAAATGCGGCACTTCTGATAGAACATCATTGGCTTTGTAGGATCGAAATCATCGGCCAACTGATCCGCAATGTTAACTCCCAGAGCAACGACCAACGCTCGTCGGGATCGCGCGGCAAATGGCGCGAGAGTAATCATGCCCGACTTGCCGCATCCAACGGGCAGCACGATTCCAACCTCGCGTTCGGCTGCTGCCGTTTGATAGTGGGCCTCCAACCGCTCGTAGGCCTCACGCTGGGGTGTGCGCACATTTGGATTGCCGAAAATGGCCGGAGTGCGCGTCTGGAATATTCGTGGCATGGTTACAACCCTTGATGCGCGCCGGCTGAAATCAGCGGGCGACGGCAAATGCATTTGAGAAAAGTTCGCCGCACTGCACGCAATCGCAGATTGCGACTCACATAAATGATCGCGCGGCGAAAGGAATTTTGGAAGACCGGCGGCCTAATATTTTAGGAGGGGGGACTTCGAAAGCCGAACGATGGGGACCATGTCGAAGCTGCGCTCAACCCACCTTAAGCGCTAGCCGATTTCACAAGGAGATGGTTTGGTAGCGGGGGACCGCGACACCCCGAAACCCACTATTTCGGCAGCTCTGTTTTCCTACCGGAGAGCAGCCTAACTCGGAACGTCGGATCCCGATAGTTCACCAAGAACCGCCGTTCATGCGCGATCTGTCGCCGCCCAAATGGTCGGCTAACAGGTTCAAATCGGGGAGGCGCAACCACCGATACCGACATTCGGTTCAAGTTCAGATCTGACGAGGGAAGCCCCTGCATCCCGAACGCAGTGAGCATCTTCTAAGTCATTGACTTTCTTGATACGGCGACCCCGTCGGTCGCGTTCTGTTCAAGTTCGTTTCGCCCAATTTCGTTGCGATTTCAATGCGGCATTCCTCGACGGAACGACAGCTGACGACAAGATGAGATCGCCTAGTGAACTGAAACTGGATCTCCATCTCGGCCGGGCGTTGCATTTCCAAATGGCAGGTGGCAGCACCCTGCGCTTCCGATAAAGCCGCCGATTAAGAGACAGCCCCGGGCTGAGTACAATCAATGACTTACTGGTCGTACTACTGGGCTTATTTGCCTTTAATTGAGCATTCGTCGCACGACCATGATACCTCGTTGCGCCGAGTATTTTGGGAGCGACTAAAACTGAAGAGTTAGGATGGCCCAAAGGCGCCCGTCAACTCTCCGGGCGGGGCAGGCCTAGCGAGTGGCGCAACGTCGAGCCGTCGTACTCGGTCCGGAACAGGCCGCGACGTTGCAGCTCCGGCACGAAGCCATGGACCAGTTCCTCCAGGCCACCCGGAAGATATGGGACCTGCAACATGAAGCCGTCGCAGGCGCCGGCCTCGAACCACTCCTGCATCCGATCAGCGACCGTACCGGGCGTGCCGGCAAATCCACTCGTGGTTCTCCCGGCGCCGTAACGCTGTCCGAGCTCGGCGAGGCTCAAGCCCGAGCGGCGCGTCAACTCGGAGACCTCGCGATAGTGCCCTTCGACGCCGGGCACGTCGAGGTTCTCGGGCAGGACCTGATCCTGCGGGAAACGCGAGAGATCGACACCGAGGTGATAGGACAATGTCGAGAGACCGGACTCCGGATGCGACAATTCATGGAGCTGATCGTGCAGCGCCTTGGCCTGCTTCTCCGTGTCGCCAATGACCGGGACGATTCCGGGCAGCACCTTGATCGTATCGGGGTCGCGACCGAAACGGACCGCGCGGGCGCGCAAATCGTTGCGGAATTCGACCGCGACGTCGATCAGGCCCGGTGTCACGAAAATGATCTCGGCCCAGCGCGCGGCGAAATCCCGGCCACGATCCGAAGCGCCGGCCTGGATGAAGACTGGGCGCCCTTGCGGCGGCCGGCTGACATTGAGCGGCCCGCGCACGTTGAACCACTTTCCGGAATGATCGATCCGGTGCACCCGGGCAGGGTCGGCAAACAGCGGCGTCTGGCGATCCCGAACCAGCGCACCGTCCTCCCACGAATCCCACAACTTGGTCACGACCTCGAGAAACTCGTCGGCGCGCTCATAGCGCCCCTCGCGCGAGAGCTGCTCGGTCAGGCCGAAATTATGCGCCTCCGCTTCCTGGAACGAAGTGACAATGTTCCAGGCGGCGCGGCCGCCGCTGAGATGATCGAGCGTCGCGAGCGCCCGTGCCAGCACATAAGGCTGGGCATAGGTCGTCGAAATGGTCGCGCCGAGACCGAGATGCTTCGTCGCGCCCGCGATGATCGAGAGCACGACCAGCGGATCGAGCCGCAAGGCACCGAGAGCGCCGTAGCGAAGCTGGCTGTCGAGGCTGCCGCCCAGCGTGTCCGGGATCGCGAGGATGTCGGCTATGAACAGAAGATCGAAACGCCCCTGCTCCAGCAAGCGGCCGATGTTCTGGTAATAAGCGGCCGACAGCAGATCGCCGTCCGCTTCAGGATGCCGCCATCCGGCATGGCTGCCGGAGACGGGTCCTGCGGAGACAAAGGCGGCCAAGTGTAGTTTCTTGTCAGGCATGGATCAGCTCACAGTCCAGGAGATCTCGACGGGACCGCCGCGCTTCAGCGTGTTGTAGATCGGGCAGTTGGCGGTGAAGCCGGCAACCAGCGTCTCGGCCTCGCCGGCCGTCACTCCGGACAGGCGCACTGCTATACGAATCCATTCGTACCGCGTCGGATCGGTCGCGTGGCGCTCGAAGGAGACTTCGGATCCGGCCTCGCGCAGCACGATCCCTTGCTCTTTTGCGGTCTTTTGAATGAGCCCGAGCGAGCAGCTGCCGAGCGACGACAGCAGCAATTCGCCTGCGTTGATCGCTTCGCCCGGACCGCCAACGGCGACACGCTGGTCCGAGACGAAATGGTTCTTGCCCGCACTGAGCAAATAGCGGCCGAATTGGCCGATGGTGGCGGAGGTGATCAACACCGTCTCGCCGGTTTGCGCGTTCATGATGTTTCTCTCGTGTTGTCGGCGTTGCAGCTTAAGCGCCGAGCTCCAGCGCAACGGCCTTCTTCGCCCCGTCGAACTGCGCGCCAAGCAGGAACGAGCGGACGTCGACTTTGTTCGGGAGCACGCCGAGGGCCTGGAAATTGTCGGCGAGATCCTGGGTCGACGCTGCCGCCGCCTCATCGATCGGCCTGAGCGCAACCGCAGTCGACTCGGACAGCCTGGCATCGCGCACGAGTTTCTCGTAGACGGCCTGCTCGGTCCCATTCGGCGGAAAGCCGCCTTGCGAAGCCCACAGCGCAACGGACTCGGCCGGATGCGCGAAGATGTAGGCCTGGGTCTCCTTGATGATCTTCACGAACTTGGCGAAGAGCTGCGGATATTTCCCTGCGATATCGCTGCGCGCGACGTAGAAGGCGTAGTCGTAGGTCTTCACGTCGGGCAGCAGGCGGGCCTTACCGCCGAGCTTTGTCAGCGCCAGCGCCGTGGCCGGCTGCCAGTGAATCCAGCCGTCGATGCTGCCTTGCGCGAAGGCCGTGAACGCATCCGCTCCGTTCAGGCTGACGGCCTGCACATCAGGCAACCTGAGACCGGCGGTTTCCAGATATTTGATCAGGCTGTAGGTGCCGGTCGTACCGTTTTGGTGGGCGATCTTCTTGCCCTTCAGATCGGCTGCGGTCTTGATCGACGAATTGGCCTGCACCAGGAAATCGACCTCATCGACCGGCAACGGATAGGCCGCAAGCGGCACGATCGGCACGCGCGCCGGAACGGCGTTCACGACCGCCGTCGCCGTGGCAAAGGTGAAGTCGACGGAGCCGGCCTTGATCGCTTCCATCACCGGCAGCGATGCCGTAAATCCGGGTTGCCAGACGATTTTGGTGCCGAGCTCCTGTTCGAGATTGCGGCCGCCCACGCCGGCGCGCAGCGAGGCCCAGACGCCGGTGCGGCCGTCCCCGATCACCGCGACGGTCAGTTGCGGCGGCACCGCATCGGCGGCATTTGCACGCGAAGCCCCGGCTGCCCCGGCCGCGGCTGCCGCAAATCCAGCACCGATCGACAGCACCGAGCGCCGCGAGAGACTAGCGCCACCGCGCGTCGAACCACCCAAAGTCATAGCTTCATCCTTTCGTACTGTTATGCAACGGCGGCCAAATCGCGCTCGGCCGTCAGCAGACCGTCGAGCAGTTCCTCTTTCAGAGCAGACAACACCGGGTCCCCACGATGCCGCGGACGCGGCTGGTCGAAGACCAGATCACGCGCGATGCCGCCGTCCTTGACCAGGAGGACCCGATCGGAGAGCAGCAACGCCTCCTCTACGTCGTGGGTCACCAGCACTACGGTGCGGGGCCGCGCGACCAGCAGTTGCCCGAGTAGCAACTGCATCGCAGCCCTGGTGATGGCGTCGAGCGCCCCGAACGGCTCGTCGAGCAACAACAGGTCCGGCTCATGAATCAGCGCTCTTGCCAGAGCCACACGCTGACGTTGACCGCCCGACAACCCGATCGGAAACTCACTCTCCCGCCCCCTCAGCCCGACAGCTTCGAGGATGCGCCCGGCGTCATCCTTCCTGCCTTTGATGCCCAGCAGCACGTTGCCGAGCACAGTTCGCCACGGCAAAAGGCGATCCTCCTGGAACATCAGACGCACGTCCGCCTTGTGGCCCGTCGTCCGGAGCTCGATGCGACCACCTGAGGGGGCGTCCAGTCCCGCCACGAGGCGCAGAAGCGTCGACTTGCCGGCGCCGCTCGGCCCGATGATCGAGACGAACTGGCCGGCCGCGATGTCGAGATCAACGTGATCGAGCACCTTGCGGCCGGCGAAGGATTTGCCGACCGAACGCAGGTTGACGCTGGCTCCGCTCATGCGCTGGCCCTGCCGGCATAGTTCGGATGCCAGCGCAGTAGCCGCCGCTCGATCAAGCGCGTGACGAAATCCGACAGCCAGCCCGCGATGGCGTAGAGGATAATGGCCAGCACAATGATGTCGATGCGCAGCAGTTCGCGAGCATTCTGCACGAGGTAGCCAACGCCATCCCGCGAGGCGATCGTTTCACCGACCACCAGCGTGAGCCACGCCACGCCAAGCGCATAGCGCATGCCAACCAGGATCGGCTGGAGCGCTGCCGGCAGAATGATGGACCAGACCAGCTCGGCGCCCCCGAGGCCGTAGGACTTCCCGAGCTCGACCAGCTTGGGATCGACATTGCGGATACCGCCGACCGTATTGATGTAGACCGGGAAGAGCGACCCCATCGCGACGAGAATAAGCCGCGGCTTCTCGCCTATGCCGAACCAGAGGATCATCAACGGCACCAGCGCCAGGTGCGGAATGGTCCGGATCATCTGCAAGGATCGATCGAACAGATCGTGCATCGACTCGAACAGCCCGACAGTCAGACCGAGCAACAACCCGCCGAGGGCGCCGATGCCGAAACCTATCGCCACCCGGCGAAGGCTGACGAGGATGTCGTGTTGCAACTCGCCGCGCTCGGCGAGCTGCCGCGCTGCATCCCAGATGTCTGACGGCGCCGGAACGATCGCCGTGGACACAATCTCTGTCACCGAGAGGAATTGCCAGACGAGAATGAGGCCGAATGGCGGGAGCCACGGCAGAATGAGCGAACGCCATGCCAGGCCCCGTGCGCGCGACCGCAACTCCACCGATGCGTGCGCGACGTTGGCCACCACCGTCACCACGGGTTCGCCGGCACGATGGAGCGGTTCCGCGCGACCAGCTGCAGGCGCTGCCGTCGCATCGGCACGCCCTGAAAGCAGTGACGCATCCGTCATAAAATCGATCTCGCTCCGTCTTGTTCACGACGATGTCACCTTCGCAAAGTCCGGCGCGCAATTCGATGGTAGCAAAATTCATTTTTCGCGCGTCGGCGCCTAAGCCGTTCTACTGCACGCGGAAGCTCGAAGAATGTCCTTTCAAGGCTGTACTGCTCCGCTCGATTTGGCGCGATTGGAAGATTTGTTTCCTGGCCGAACGCGATTGCGCAGAATTGCGCGGCGACAAAATAGCTGTAGGGCGCGTTGCCGCGATGCCGACGCATTTGTTGCCCGCCACGCGCAAAATTTGGAATGGCCAGGCCTGTTCGTTTCGCTTCTCCTAAGCGAAACGCCGATCGCGCAGCAAAAACCGCGAAGCGATCCGCGACATCAATCATCAAGGGCTATCCATGACCGCTCGCTTCCCTCCCATTGCTCTCCCGGCGCCGCCGGAAACATCACCTTCCTGATCGACTCGCTCGGCAGCACCTGGATCCCGAACAACAGCTCGATCTCCAGCTTCCAGTGAGATCAAGGAGCTCGCTCATGAAAGTCCTCAATATCCTGACGCGGCGACACCTGGCGCTGGATGAACTCGATGCGGCCGTCACCTTCTACGAGACGTTGATCGGCCAGAATGCGCGTCTCCGGTTTGACTACCCCGAATACGATCTGCGGTTGGCGCAAGTCGCATCGATCCTCTTCATCGCTGGGACCGAACAGAGTCTGAAGCGGTTCACCGCGACGCACATGACATTCATGGTGGAGGACATCGAGGCCTTTGCAGCGCATCTCCCCACGGTCGGCGCGACGATCCTTGAGCCGCCGAAGCCGGTCCCGACAGGACGCAACATGCTGGTGCGCCACCCGGACCAGACGCTGGTCGAATATGTCGAGCACACCGACAAGCATCCGGCCGACATGCTGTCCTCAGCCTCTAGCTGATCTGGCCATCTCTATTTCCTGGCGCGGAAACCACCAGGTCGCCCTGCCCGCGATCGACCATGCCGCTACCTATCCAATATAACGGATACTTCTCCGCTATAGGCTACAGGCGAGATCCCAGACCGCACATGGCCTCCACTTTGTTGGACGAAAGGGAACGAGACAAACATTTCGCGATTCACATGCATCGCAGCTCATTTTATCTCCATTATCAGCGCAACCGAGAGCTTCTTGCTCTGACCCCGGAGAATGACGATGAACACCGCAATGCAGATGATGCCCATGCCGATGATGATGGGCAGCATGATGAACCCCGCCATGGCCGGCAGCATGATGCCGATGATGAACATGATGGGCATGCCGATGATGATGCCCTGCCAGGTCAAGTGCACCATGACCCCCGCCGGCATGACCTGCGAGATGGCGCCGATGGACCCCGCCATGAAGGACATGTTCACCAAGTGCTGCGAGAGCATGATGAACATGATGCAGATGGGAATGCCCATGATGATGTGCTGCGGCGGTATGATGATGATGTGCATGCCGATGAAGGCCGCCTGAGCGGCGCTTCGGAAGCGAGCGACGCGGGGCCGGCTTCACGCCGGCCCTTTGCTCTTCAGCCCGCCGCGTCCGCATAGGTCATGACGAGGTAAAGCACTGCTTCGCTGGCGACCAAATTCTTGTAGACATGCGGCACGTCCGCGTCGAACAGGATAGCATCCCCCTCTGTCAGAGTCTGCGGCTTGTCGAGCCCGGCCGTGATCTCGACGGCGCCCTTGGCAACAAAGAGATTCTCGCGCGTGCCCGGCACATGCGGCTCCGCCGCCTCACTGTGAAGCGGGCCGATCCTCAGCTCATAAAATTCAACCGCATGATGGCCGTCGAACGGAAACAGGGCGCGGGAGGTGAACTGACCCTGGCTTGACGTCAGCAGCTTGGCATCGCCGCGGCGCAAGACCTTTGGACCTCGCGGGACTTCAGTCTGAAGCAGGTTGGCGAACGGCACATGGAGCGCGCTTGCGACCTTCCAGAGCAATGTGATCGTGGGAACGCTCTTCCCGGTCTCGATCTGCCCGAGCATGGCCCGGCTCACGCCGGACTGTTTGGCAAGCCGTTCGAGCGAATGGCCCTGGCTGGTTCGCAGACGGCGCAAATTGCGGCCCAGTACCACGGGCAGGTCGAGATCGTTTGAGGATGATGCATTCGTGTCCGGCGACGAAGCGACGTGCCCGCCGCTCATGAAGCATCCCATTGCAGTGGCGACATGGTTGTCACCGGCATCGGCACCCAGACCCAGGTTGGCCAGAACCAGCAGAGCGGCATGGGAGCGCCGGTCATGAAAGGACCCGTGCCGAGACTTGCCGACGGCGTGGTCGAAGCCGCAGCCTGCTGTCTGCTTCGTTCCGATCGATAGGCAGCCAGATCAATAATCCGCGCTGAACTCGTAGGCTCTGTCACCTGTGTGATCCGCGTTCGATTGCAATACGCGATATCCTAGTTCCGCCGGCACGTCCGGCAAGCTCTCGCCAAACAAAACAACACCGGGCCTGCAAAGCCGCGCCAAAGAGCAAAGGCTTCTCGAATCAACGCGTCCGCCAGCGGCCGGCTGCTTCTCTGCTCCCCGCTTGGCGGCAGTGCTCGCCGCGACGGCGGGCGGACCGGTTCGACGCATGCTACAAATCGTCGATGCGTATCTCACCGCTGTGAGAATACGTTTCTTCGATGAACGAAGATTGGAGAACAGGACCCCCAGCGATCTTGATCCCTTCAGCGCTTTTCTTTCGAAAATCGCACCGTGACATCAGTTCACTGGACCGGCCGACGGATTTCCTGACATGTGGTCCGCAAAGGCCGCGAAAATCGCATGGAACGGCTGATCGAACGCGAACTCGAGAGAGATGGAATGATTGCATCGAAGTCCATTTGCGCCGCGGCGCTCGCCTTGGTCATGACCGCAGCCGGAGTCAACTCCGTCCGCGCCGAAACGGCCCAGCTTCGCATCGCCCAGCAATTCGGCATCGCCTATCTTCCGCTGATCGTCGCCAGCGAAAACGGGCTGATCGAGCAGGAAGCCAAGGCGCTCGGCATCACGCCGCCGAAGATCGAATGGCTGCGACTGTCTGGCGCGGCCGCCATGAACGAAGCTCTCATTTCGGGCGGTCTCGATTTCGCCACGGCGGGGATCACGCCGATGATCCTGACCTGGGACAAGACGCGTGCCACAGCGAAGATCATCGGTGTGGCGGCGCTGGGCTCGATGGCCAATGTCCTGACCACCAACAATCCGAACATCAAGACGCTTGCCGATTTCACCGAGAAGGATCGGATTGCGCTTCCCTCGGTCAAGGTTGGCTTCCAGCCGATCGTCCTCCAGATGGCGGCCGACAAGGCGTTCGGCAAATACGACAAGCTCGACGAGCTCACCGTCAGCATGCCCCACCCGGACGCGACGGCCCAGATCCTGTCGGGCCATTCCGAGATCACTGCGCATTTCACCTCGCCTCCGTTCTCTCAGCAGCAGCTCGCGACCGGCAAGGTCCATGCGGTCCTGAACAGCTACGACGTGCTCGGCGGAGCCCACACTTTCAACGTGGTCTACTCCACCACGAAGTTCGTGAACGACAATCCGAAGACGATTCTGGCGTTCGTCCGCGGTCTCGACCGCGCCAACGACTGGATCAAGGCCAATCCGAAGGAAGCCGCCGCACTCTACATCAAGGCGGAAGGCTCGAAGCTCGCACCTGACTTCGTCGAGGGCATCATTCGCGACAAGGACGTCAACTTTACCACCACTCCGGAAGGCGCGCAGAAATTCGCGGATTTCGAGGCCAAGGTCGGCCTGATCAAGCAGGCGCCCGCGTCGTGGCGCGATCTGTTCTGGTCAGGTCTCGGAGAGAAGCCCGGAAGCTGACATGAACGTCGCCCCGCGCCTGACCGGCCTCGTCAACGGCGGCGCATCGCCGGCATTGCTCGAACTCGACCACGTCAGCATCAGCTATCCGACGCCGGACGGCGTCCTCACCGCGGTCGAGGACGTCAGCTTCAGGATCTCGGCCGGCGAACGGCTGGTGCTGCTGGGTCCGTCGGGCTGTGGCAAGTCCACGCTGCTGCGTGCCGTCGGCGGCTTCCTCAGGCCGAGCGTCGGCGAGATCAGCATGAACGGTCGACGGATCGCGGCTCCGGGTCCCGACCGCATGACCGTGTTTCAGGAGTTCGACCAGCTGCTGCCGTGGCGCACCGTGCTCGGCAATGTGCGCTATGCCCTGGAGCGTGGAAAGGCACTGCCGCGCCGGGAGGCGGAGGCCATCGCTCGTCGCTGGCTCGAACGCGTCGGCCTGAAGAATTTCGTCGACGCCTTTCCCCATACGCTGTCAGGCGGCATGAAGCAGCGCGTCGCGATCGCCCGGGCTTTCGCGCTCGAGCCGGCGCTGCTGCTGATGGACGAGCCCTTCGCCGCGCTGGATGCGTTGACGCGGCGTCAAATGCAGGACGAATTGCTGAAGCTGTGCGAGGAAACCGGAAACACCGCCTTGTTCGTGACCCACGGTATTGACGAAGCTATCCGCGTCGGAACCCGAATCCTGGCCTTGACGCCGCATCCCGGGCGTCTGGCCGCCACTTTCGACGTTCCACCGGAGACACGTGCCCGCGGCAGCGCAGGCTTCGCCGCGCTGGAACGACAGATCCAGGAGACCGTATTCTCTGCTCCGGACATCAACCATGTCTGACATCGCTGCTCCGAAACTCGTTCGCGCATCAACGCGACGGCGTACGCTCGAAGCAACGCCCTGGCGGCGGGTCGTCATCCTCGCCGGCTTCGCTCTCGTCTGGGAGCTCTATGCGCGCTGGCTCGACAACGCCCTCCTGCTGCCGACACTCGGCGCGACGCTGTCAGCACTGTGGTCGGCGATCCTGTCAGGTGAGCTGCCGAACCGGGCCTTGACCTCGCTGCGCGTTCTCATCACCGGCTACGCGTTGGGCGTTGCCGTCGCCACGATGCTCACCACGCTCGCCGCCTTGTCGCGCTGGGGCAACGAAGCTCTCGGCCTGTTGACGTCGATGTTCAACCCGCTCCCGGCCATCGCGCTGCTGCCGATCGCGCTGCTCTGGTTTGGCGTGGGCACGCCGAGCCTTATCTTCGTCATCGTGCACTCGGTGCTGTGGCCGGTGGCCCTTGCCTGCTACGGCGGCTTCCTCGCGGTACCGCCCACCTTACGAATGGCCGGCCGCAACCTCGGTCTGTCCGGCGGCCGGTTCGTCGCGGAGATACTCGTGCCTGCGGCCTTCCCGCAGATCCTCTCGGGTCTGCGGATCGGCTGGGCCTTTGCCTGGCGCACGCTGATCGCAGCCGAGTTGGTGTTCGGCGTCAGCGCCCGTTCCGGCGGGATTGGCTGGTTCATCTACACCAACCGTGCCCAACTGGAGACCGCCAGCGTCTTCGCCGGATTGCTGACGGTGATCCTGATCGGCCTCCTCGTCGAAGGCGTGATCTTTCGGACCTTGACCCGGATCACGGTACAGCGCTGGGGCCAGGTACAAATCTGATGCGCGGCCGGCTCTATTTCAGCGGAAATCCCAGCGCACGCACCTCGTCGGCCAGCCGATCCCGGCCATTCAGCGAACGCACCGAACCGAGCCGCTTCAGCACGGCCTCAACCCATCCGATCGGAGGCAGTCCCTCGCTGATCTGGAAGCCGCGGAGCGTTGCGTCATAGGCCGCGATGCCAGGCTCATCGCCGACATCGGAATAGCGTTCATGATGGATCACGACGTCCTGACGCAGGCGCGGCTTGACCTGCGCGGGCCTCGTCTCATCGGGATAGCCGATGCACAGGCCGAATGCCGCGACCACGTTCGGCGGCAAGCCCAGCTCTTCGGCGACGGCACCGGGCTTGTTGCGGATCGCGCCGATATAGACCGACCCAAGGCCGAGCGACTCGGCAGCGACCACCGCATTTTGCGCGGCGAGTGCCGCGTCGATGACGGCCACCAGGAAGGTCTCGAGAAACGGCAGGCCGTCATCCGGGTGTTCGGAGCGCTTCGCCAGCCGCTCGGCCCGCGACAGATCGGCGAGCCAGACCAGGAACAGCGGCGCCTCGACAATATGCTTCTGGCCGCCTGCGAACTCAGCAAGGCGAGCCTTGCGAGCCTGATCTTCCACCACGACGACGCTCCAGGTCTGGAGGTTCGACGATGACGGGGCCGATTGGGCGGCGGCCACCAGCGTCTCCACCGTACGCGACGGCACCGGATCGGGACTATAGGCGCGCACCGAGCGATGCGCGAGCAGGTTTGC
This sequence comes from Bradyrhizobium sp. 18BD, assembly GCF_054185225.1. Lineage (NCBI taxonomy): Bacteria > Pseudomonadati > Pseudomonadota > Alphaproteobacteria > Hyphomicrobiales > Nitrobacteraceae > Bradyrhizobium > Bradyrhizobium sp. 18BD. The sequence continues at coordinate 205,362 of NZ_JAVAYL010000008.1, forward strand.
CAGCGCCCCGTTCCAGGCATCGCCGATCTCGGGGAGATCGTTGCCATATCGTGCCCGCAAGGCCTGCGTCGCTGCATCGATCCTGGAAGGTCCGGGAACCACCTTCAGGCTGGTCTTGGCGTCACCCATGCAATTCTCCTGTCAGCCGGCTTATGCATCGACATCGACGACGACGCGATTGGCAAGTCTGGCCGGATCCGTATTGGGCTTGATGATGGTCGCGCGCTTCAGATCGCTGGTGATCTTCACGACCTCCTGGCGCAGTGCCGCCCCCGAGGGATGATGGCCGTGGGTATGGCTGCGCAGCATCGCGGCAAGATCGGCCACCGCGACCTTCGGCGTGTATGGCGCGAATATTTCGGCGGCATCGTCCGGATTTTCGGCGACGTGGTGTGCCGCTTCGCGGATCGCCACGGTCAGGGCCTTGACGGCCGCCGGATCGGCGGCCCACAGCGAGCTGCGCACCCCGAGCGTACAGCATGAAAGATTGGCGTAGTCGCCGCTGAGATTCGATGCGATCTCGACAATGTCGCCGTTAGCCCGCCGCTCGGTCAACCACGCATTCGGATCGGAATCGGCAATGGCGTGGATTTCTCCGCGCTGCAGGGCGATCAATTGCAGGTCCGCGGGGAATTCCCGCCACTGTACGTCGGTCTGCGGATCGAGCCCGTTGTCCGACAGGAGGATGGCAAAGAAGTTGCGCGGCGGACCGGAAATGCTGGATACCCCGATGGTCTTGCCCTTGAGATCCGTGATGTCCTTGAAGCCGGACTCCTTGCGCACGAAAAGGCGGGTGCAGCCGCCATGCAGGCCGGTGGTGAGCTTGACATCGATGCCCTGCTCCAGCGGCTTCAGCCAGTTGAGCAGCATGCTCGATCCCGCATCCGCCTTGTCGGTCGCAAGCGCCTGAAGCATCTGGTCGGTATTGCCGGCGAGCTGCAGAAATTCGACATCGAGATTGTGGCGCGCGAAATATCCGCGATGCAGCGCGACGGGGACGGCCGCCGTGCAGATACCGGTGCCGTTATAGGCGAAACGGATGTGGCGCGGCGGGCCTTTCGCTACCTCATCCGTCGCGGCCACCTTGCAGATCGGCGCGTCGCTCAGGGGATCCACGACCGGGCCAAGACCGAATGCCGGAAAGGCGCGCGCCGCTTGCATCAATCCCAATGGGGCGGTGACGCCGGCGAGGCCCGCCACGCCGAGGATGCGACGCCGGGACCAAAGTCCGCGCTGATCTGATGTCATCGATGTCTCCTGATCCTTCAACCGCCGTGCATGACGGTGAACCTGACATCAAATGCTAGAGATCGGTGCCGATTGGGTCGATTTCAAAGATGTGGGGGACGTTAGTGAGTTCATTTTGCAATGATCGACGCGGCGGGAATAGCTGCTCTCCCACGGCCGCCGAACCTGCGTGACGATGCAAATTCTAGCCTCTGCGCCACGGAATGAGTCGGCGCTCGAGCCAGCTTGCGCCACGGTCGATGAGAAAGCCCACAGAGCCTACGACAAGGATGCCGAGCATCACGAGCTCCATGTCGAAGCGCTCGCGGCCTGCGATGATGAGACCGCCGATGCCGGGACCCGCGGCCATGAAATACTCGGCGCCGATCGTGGCGAGCCATGCATAGATCAATGCGAGATGGAGGCCAGTCAGCAGTGATGGCAGGGCGGCTGGCAAATAGACATAACGGATGAACTGAAGACGGTTGAAGCGGAACACGTCGCCGACCTCGACCAGCTTCTCCGAGGTCGCGTGCACGCCCTCGACCAGGTTGAGAATGACGGGGATCGAGGCCGCGAGCGCGATGAAGACGACCTTGGCGATCTCGTCGAAACCGAACCACAGCGAGATCAGTGGAATCCAGGCCAGCAGCGCGATTTGCTTCAGGCCGTTGAACCACGTCGTGAAGATGCGGTCCGCGATCCTGGACAGGCCAAGCAGCAGTCCGATCAGGATGCCGAAACCGGAGCCCAGCGCGAATCCGAGCAAATCGCGACGCAGGCTGGCGGACAGGGCCTGAACGAGCTCGCCACTCATCAGCTCTTCCAAGAAGCTGATGCCGACGTGCTCCAGCGGCGGCAGGAACTGGCGATTCACCCAGCCGGAGTGACTCGCGACCTCCCACAACAGAAGCAGGCCAAGCGGCAGGACCAGTCCGCGGCGAGCGGTCCTGAGCGCGGCACTATCTGACACGGTCGATCCGCCAGCGCTGCAGCCGCGCTTCGATCACGGCCAGGGCCTTGTCGCTGATAAAGCCGATGAGACCGATGACGATCATGGCAACCAGCACGGTATCGAGCCAGAACATCTGGCGGCCCCAGACCAGGAGGTAACCGAGCCCTTCTGACGAGGCCAGCAGCTCGACGCTGACCAGCGCGATCCAGGCATGAGTCAATCCGTACCGCAGGCCCGTGAAGATCGGTGGAACAGCTCCCGGCAGAACGACATGACGGAGCATCTGCGAAGGCGTGAAACGAAAGGTTTGGCCGACCTCGACGAAGGCCTTCGGCACGTTGGCGATGCCGGCGCTGGTGTTCATCGCGACAGGCACGAATGCGGCCTTCGCGATCACCACGATCTTGAGCGCCTCGCCGATGCCGAGCAGCAGCATCGCCAGGGGGATCCAGGCGAGTGCCGGCACCTGAGCGATCGCCGTGAAGAGTGGTCGGACGTACTCGTCCACGCGGCGCGACAGCCCCATCGCGGACCCGATCACCAGGCCTGCGCCTGCGCCAACCACGAAGCCATAGGCGACCCGCCGCAGGCTATAGCCGGCATGCTGGGCGAGTTCGCCGCTGGCAATCATGTCCCGGAGCGTGTGGAGAACATCGCCCGGCCGCGGCAGGATCTGTTCCGGCAGCCAGCCCCGATCTGCGCCGATGATCCAGATCGGTAGCGCGACCGCCGGCAGCACCAGTAGCCAGGCGAAGGCGGCCAGATGCCGAAGCACCGCCTGCCCGACGCCGTCGGCCAGGACGCGCCGCAGGCCGCCCTGCCATGGCCCACGTAATGCGGATGAGGTCCGAATGGCGGCGTCGCTCATCCGTTGACTCCGCTTACTAGCTCATGCGCGACCGAGCCGTTGTCGCCGTCACCGAGCGCTCTCAGGATGTCGTTGCGGATGCGGACGAGATCGTCGCTGCTTCGCGACCGCGGCCGCGGCCGCGGGGCCGTGACGTCGAAGATGCGGGCGACCCGGCCCGGTCGGGGCGCAAGCACGACGACGCGGTCGCCGAGCAGAACCGCTTCATCGACATCATGCGTCACGAGGATCATGCTGATCTTCTCATGCGCCCAGATCCGCTGAAGCTCGATCTGGAGCCGCGCGCGCGTCAAGGCGTCGAGCGCGCCGAAGGGTTCATCGAGCAGCAGCAGCCGCGGCCGGTTGACGAGCCCGCGCGCAATCGCCGCCCGCTGGGCCATGCCGCCGGAGAGCTGATGGGGATAGGCCTCCGCGAATCCGTCGAGGCCGACCAGCGAAATGTGCGCAGCGACCGAGTCTCTCTTGGCACGCTCGCTGAGCGGCGCATTCTTGAGGCCGAGCGCGACGTTCTCCGCTACCGTCGCCCAGGGAAACAGCCGCGGCTCCTGGAACACGATGCCGCGATCGAGGCTGGCGCCAGCGATGGGCTCGCCATCCTGCCTGATGCTTCCGCGGAAATCACGGTCCAGACCGGCGATCAACCGCAGCAACGTCGACTTTCCGCACCCGCTCGGCCCGAGCAGCACCACGAATTCACCCGCGGCAATATCGAGCGACACCTCTTTGAGTGCCTCGAAGCTCTCTCCATTGACGACGAAGGACCGCGAGACATTGCGAACCTCGAGGTGTCCGCCGCCAGACTTGGCTTCAACAAGGGGCTCCGGTTTCGCCTGCAACATGGAATTCATTGCCCAGCCGCCAACGGCTTGCCGCTCGCGTCGTATTCCAGCCAATAGCCCATCAGCCCCTGCTGCTTGAGCGCAGCATCCAGGAACGAACGATCGAACCACCCGTCGATCTCGACGTCCCGCCGCAGCAAGCCGAATTCCTTGGCCTGCTTTGCCTGCACACGATAGCTCTCGATGATCGAAGCATCGATAATCGGCGTGTTGCGATATTTCAATTCCTGATTGGAGAAGTCGAAACGGTAGCCCGAGGCCGGGAATCCGGTTCGCGAGGAGAACTCGAAGAACGCCTCGCGGTTCGCCTCGTCCGACGACCACCGCGCAGCCTTGACGATGGCCGAGACGATCTTCTGCGTGATGTCAGGATGCGCCTTGATGAAAGCCTCCTGCCCGATCAGCGTGGAGTGACGCTCATAGGCCGGGTTGTCCCCCTTGGTCGTGTAGACGATCTCGGCGATGTTCTTCTCCGCGAGGCTCGCCAGAGGAAAGTTGCCGAAAGCCGCATCGATGTCCTTGGACGTCAATGCCGCATTGGTCGTCGCCGTGTCCATGTTGATGACTTGCACATCGCGCTCCTGAAGGCCGTTGCCGGCGAGCACCTTTACGGCAGCGAGATGATTGTTGGTCCCACGGAAGATCGAAACCTTCTTGCCGCGCAGATCCGCCACCTTTCGGACAGGCGAACCGGTGGGCACGGCCAGATAGATCGGCGCGTGAGCGCCGGAGGCCAGCAGGATCTTGGTCTTCAGGCCGTTCGCGCGGCCGATGATTTCCGGCAGATCGCCTTGGATCGCGAAATCGAGCTGGTTATTGGCGAAGGCCTCGTTCACCGCGGGCCCTGCGCCCTTGAAGAAGTACCATTCGATTTTCACGTCCGGCCGGTCGCCGAATTCCTTGTCGAGATAATGCTCGGAATGCGCGACGCCGGCGGACGAACCGCCGGAGAACTGGCGATTATCGGCCCCGACCGAGGCAAAGCCGATCCTGACCGTGATCGTATCGGCCGCTAGGCTGGGCCAAGCCGCGCCGATCGAAAGCAGTGCCGCCATGGGCACAAGGCGGAGGAAGGCGCGTTTACCGATCATGATTTGATTCCTTCGAGTGTTCCGAGCTATTCGGCAGCAACTGCCGCGTGACGCCGCGCCGGTTGCGGCCGGCGCAGCCCGAGATGGTCGCGCAGCGTGGTGCCTTCGTATTCGTCGCGGAACAGGCCGCGGCGCCGCAGCTCGGGGACGACCAGCCGTACGAAATCGGTCAGGCCGCCCGGCAGGGTCGGCGCCATGATGTTGAAGCCGTCTGCGCCGTAATTCTGAAAGCGTTCCTCGAGCTGATCGGCGATCTGCACTGGCGTACCCACCAACTGCCAGTGGCCGCGTGCGCCGGCGATCCTGAGATAGAGATCGCGGACCGTCAGCCCTTCGCGGCGCGCCAGCTCAAGCAGAAGCACCTGCCTGCTCTTGCCACCCTCCGTCTCCTTCAATTCGGGAATCGGCCCGTTCGGGTCGGCATGAACGATCTCGGGCGCCCCGAGGAAGCCGGCGAGCAGGTCCAGGCCGACCTGGGGAAGGATCAGCGACTGCAATTCGTCGAACTTCTCCTTCGCCTCGCTTTCGGTCTCCGCCACCACAGGGAAGATGCCAGGCAGGATTTTCAGCTCGTCCGCGTCACGGCCGTGTTTGGAAAGCCTGCCCTTGACGTCGGAATAGAACGAGACGGCATCTTCGAGCGTCTGCTGCGCGGTGAAGATAGCTTCCGCCGTTCGCGCCGCGAGTTCCTTGCCCGGGCCGCTCGAACCTGCCTGCACCAGCACCGGCCGTCCCTGCGGCGACGGCGGGATGTTGAGGGGACCGCGCACCTTGAAATGACGGCCCTGGTGGTTGAGGAGGTGCAGCTTGTCGGGATCGAAGTAGCGGCCGCTTGCGCGGTCGCGTTCAAAGGCATCATGATCCCAGCTGTCCCACAGGCCGAGAACCACGTCGGCGAACTCTTCTGCCCGGGCGTAACGCTCCGCATGGGCAACGAGACCGTCATAATTGAAGTTCAACGCGGCCGATGCCTCTGTCGAGGTAACGAGATTCCAGCCGGACCGACCGCCGCTCAAACGATCGAGCGAGCCGAACTGCCGCGCGACGTTGAACGGCTCGCTGTAGCTTGTCGACACCGTGGCGACCAAGCCGATCCGCGACGTCACGGCCGCGAGCGCTGACAACAGCGTGATCGGCTCGAACGGATAGACCCCGCTATGAGCTTTGTGGCTGGACGCTTCGATGCGGTCGATGCGCACGCCAACCATGTCCGCCAGGAAAATAGCGTCGAACTTGGCGTCCTCCGCGATCCGGGCGAACTGCACGAAATCAGCCAGAGACTGACTGTCGGAGGCCTGCGGCGAGCGCCACGCGGCGACATGGTGACCGGTGAATAGCAGAAAGGCGCCGAGAGACAGCTTCTCCTTGCGACGCGACATGCAGTGGTCCCCTGATGATCGATATTGAGAAGAGATCGCGAGCCGATATGACGATTGCTTTTCGCTTTGCGCAATCTCACAGATTTTCATTCTTGCAGCGTCCGGCGCTACGTCTCTTCTTCAGAAGCAACCGGACGCGGAAGAATATGATTTCCGGGTCATGCCGACGGGTCGATCCAGAGATCGGCGAAGCTGCCGTTCAGCCCCTCCCCGCCCGGCGCGAAATTGCGGACCTTCTTGTTGGCGATGATCACGCCTCCGGCGGCGACAAGGTCGACGGAGGCGACTTCCTCATGGATCACCGACTGAAACTTCCACCAGATCTCGCGGCGCTTCTCGACATTCGGCTCGATCGCCGCGGCCTCCAGCAGCTGATCGACCTCGGCGTTGTCGTAATGCGCGGCATTCGAGAACGGCAACCCGATCCGGAAATTCTTCGACCAGTACGCGCGCTGGATGCCGAGGCTTGGGTCGAACGTATTCGACAGGCTCTCGGCCGTGAGATCGAACGCCCGATCGCGATAGACGACGTTCAGGTAGGTCGCGAGATCGTATCGTTGAATCTCGATGTCGAGACCGATCTGGCGCAGTGAATTGCGCAAGAAATCCGAGAGACTTGCGGGCAAGAATGGATTTTGCGTCAACCTCAACTTGGCGCGGACGCCACCTGCGCCACGCTTGATGCCGGTCTCGTCCAGCAATTGTTCCGCTGCCTTTGGATCGAACGGCCACGCCTGGATCTTGGGATCATAGAACTTCGGCAGCGCCGTACTGACCGGCGACGGAGACGCGAGTGCATAGCCAAAAAAGACGACGTTCACGAGCGCCTTCAAATCGATTGCGTGCGCGATCGCCTTGCGCACGCGGCGATCCCGCAAGAGCTGCGTGTCATAATTGAAGAAAAGTTGCTGCTGCGGACCGGAGTAGCCATAGGTGGCGGTGTCGACGACGAAGCGCTTGTCGCGCTTGAACCGCTCGATATCCCCATAAGGCACCGGAGTGGCGCCGATATCGACCTCTCTCGCCTCCAGGGCAGCCGCCCGCGCGGCTGGATCCGTGATGACCTTCAGCACGAGGCGGTCGACATAGGGTTTTGGCGCATCCCAATAGTTGGGATTGCGGACAAACAGGAGGTGGCTTCCGGGAACCCACTCGCGGAGAATAAATGGTCCGGTCCCGATCGTCTGCTCCAGCTTGGGCTGCTCGTCAGGCTTCAGCGCCGTATAGATATGCTTCGGCACGATCGGAGATTCCGCGCCTGCCAGCGCGGTGATGAGGTACGGCGCCGGCTTCGACAACACAATGACAGCCGTCAGCGCATCGGGCGTTTCGATCGTCTCGACATTCGCGAACGTGATCCGGCCGCGCGGATGGGCGATCTTCAGGCGCTCGATCGAGAACGCGACGTCGGCCGAGGTGAATTCCCTGCCGTCGGACCATTTGACGCCCGGCCTGAGCTGGAACGTGTAGCGCTTTCCATCCTCGCTGATCGTCCAAGATATCGCCAGCACCGGCCGCGGATTGAGCTCGTAGTCGTAGGCGAGCAGCCCCTCGTTGATCTTGGTGCCGATCGACTGCCCGGTGCCGGACGACGTGTTGATCGCGATGATCGCTGACGGATCGGGATAGTAGACCCAATTCAGCGTGCCGCCGGAGACGGGGCGAGCATCTGCCGCAACCGCCCCTGCAGACGGAAGCAGCGCGGCGGCGCCGGAGGCAAGCAGGCCGCGATTGAACGTTCGACGATTGAATACCATCACGTCACCCCGTCTCGTTTCGACGTCCACGCATCGGCGATCGCCGATCACGCGGCGCAAATCCCGACCGGCGCAATGTTAGGCACGGTTCGCAGAGAATTTGCTTTTGTTGTTTGGAGCGGCGACGCTCGTTCGCTTGCACGAGCCGCCGCGCGTGCAGCAGCAAAATTTTCATTATGCGATCCGACGTGTCGCGGGATTGATTGTCCGACCCTTCGGTGAATTATTGAAATGACGACATCCGCGAATGGCACGCGATCAGCAATGAACACACCAACACGTCGAGATATCTCCAAGGCGCTTCTGCTTGCATCGGGCGCGATCGCCAGCGGCATTGCTCCGCGCCCCACTCGCGCAGCCGAAGACATCAAGCGTGGCGGGACGCTGAATATCGTGATTCAACCCGAGCCGCCGCTTCTCGTCAGCCTCACGCATACGGCCGGCCCGACCACGCGCGTCAGCGCGAAAGTTACCGAAGGATTGGTCACGTTCGATCTCGACTTCAATCCACGGCCGCAGCTCGCGACCGCCTGGCAGATCAGCGAAGACAGGCTGCGCTATCGCTTCGAGCTCCGGCGCGGCGTGAAGTGGCACGACGGCAAGGATTTTAGCTCGGCCGACGTCGCCCATTCCATCGAGCTGCTCAAGCAGCATCATCCGCGCGGCCGCAGCACGCTTTCGTCCGTACGAGAAGTGCTCACGCCAGATCCACATATAGCGGTGATCGTGCTGGACAAGCCGGCGCCCTATTTGCTCGCCGCGCTTACGGCCTCGGAATCACCAATCGTTCCGCGGCACGTCTATGAGGGCTCCGATCCACTCGCCAATCCCAATGGACGCGCGCCGATCGGCACTGGTCCCTTCATCTTCAAGGAGTGGAAGCAGGGAAGCCACGTCCTGCTCGAGCGCAATCCGAACTATTGGGATCCGGGCAAGCCGTATCTCGACCGCATTGTCATCCGATTCATCGCCGATGCGAATGCCCGGGCCGTCGCGCTCGAGACCGGGGAGATCCACTATGCACCGGACACGCCGGTGCCGCTCGGCCAGATCGATACGCTCAGGGCCAATCCCAACCTCGTGATCGAGCAGCGCGGTTACGACTACCAGCCGATCGTCTACCGGCTCGAGTTCAACCTGGCCAATCCCTATTTCGCGCGACCCGAGGTCCGCCGCGCGGTCGCGCATGCCATCGATCGCGAGGCCATCAACCGCGTGGTCTTCTACGGCTGGAGCAAGAATGCGCCGGCCGCGATCAGCCCCGCGCTGAAGCAGTTCCACAATCCGGACATTCCCCGGCACGATTTCGACCCGAGGAAGGCTGAAGCGATCCTCGATGCGGCCGGGCTGCCCCGCGGACCGGACGGCACGCGCTTCAAGGTTTTTCACGACTACATGCCCTACAGCGAGACCTATCAGCAATTGGGCGCCTACACGCGACAGGCCCTCGCCAATATCGGCATCGGCGTCACCCTGCGTGCGCAGGGCGTGCCGACCTGGTTCAAGCGGACCTACACCAATCGCGATTTCGACTTCATGAGCAATGGCATGAGCCATTCCTTCGACCCGACGGTCGGGGTTCAGCGGCTCTATTGGTCGAAGAACTTCAAGCCCGGTGTCCCCTTCACGAACGGTTCGGGTTACAGCAACCCGGAGGTCGACCGGCTGCTGGAAGCTGCCGCAGTGGAAAGCGATCCGACCAAGCGGCGCGAATTGTTCCGCGCGTTCCAGGTCATCATCGCCACCGACCTGCCCGACATCAATCTGGTGACCGGGGCGAACCTGACCATCGTCAATCGCAAGGTCCAGAACCACACCGCGACCATCGACGGCCCGTCCGCGAATTTCGCCGACGTCTGGTTACAGGCCTGACCAACATGCAAGGCACCGCCGAATGAGCTTCGATCTCGATACGTCAAACCCCTACTTCGCCAAGGCCGTCGATCTGCGCGAGATCTTCGCGAGGGATGCCGCGGAGCGCGACCGCGCCGGCGGCAAGCCGCTCGAGCAGCTGGCCCATCTCAAGGCCAGCGGCCTGCTCAATCTGCTGATCCCGCAGGAATTCGGCGGCTCCGGCGAGCGCTGGTCGACGGCACTCAAGATCGTCCGCGAATTCGCCAAGGTGGACGGCGCGCTGGGTCATCTCTACGGCTATCATTTCGGCTCGCAGCATGCGGCCCACCTGCGCGGCACCCAGGAGCAGGCCGCGGATATCTTCCGCCGGTCTGCGGCGGGCAACTGGTTCTGGGGCAATACCGCCAACAGCTTCTCGAAGAGCCTGTTCGGCCGCAAGGACAGCGAAGGGGTCGTCCTCGACGGCTTTCGTCCGTTCACATCGGGATCGCACATCGCCGATTATCTCCAGGTTGCCTGGGAGGACCACGACACCAATGTGCGCGGCTTCGCCGCCATCCCGGCCAGCCGCGAGGGCATCCGGATCGAGAACGACTGGGACGGGTTCGGACAGCGGCAGACCGGCAGTGGGCGCGTGACCTACACCGGCGTCCGGGTTCATCGCGGTGAGGTGCTGGACCACAAGCCGGACGGCGGCCGGCCCTACCAGACCATCACACCGTTCCTGCAACAGTCGACGCTGCTCAATGTCTTCATCGGCAGTGCACAGGGCGCCCTGATCACCGCGCGGGACTATACGCGCGACAAGTCCCGTCCCTGGATCCATTCCGGCGTCGAGAAGCACACCGACGACCCCTGGATCAGGCGGGTCTATGGCGAACTCTATACGCGCGTGAAGGCGGCAACGCTGCTTGCGGACGAGGCGGCGGCAACGCTCGACCGGGTGTGGTCGCGCGGCCGCGACCTGACGGCGCAGGAGCGCGGCGAGGCCTCCGTGGTGATCGCCGGTGCCAACGTTCACGCCGGCGAAGTCGCGCTCGACGTCACCAGCCGCATCTTCGAGGTGATGGGCGCGCGCTCGGCCACGATCGCCAACGGCTACGATCGCTTCTGGCGCAACGTCCGCATCCACACGCTGCACAATCCGGCGGAATACAAGACCCGCAATGTCGGGAACTGGTTTCTCACCGGCGCCCATCCCGATCCCTCCGCCTTCCAGTAACCAGCTGCCTGACGAGACTCCGCCGTGTCCAAGATCATCCAGGTCAATGGCTTTGCCATCTTCAGCCCCGTCCACCTCTCCCCCGGACTGTGGCGCCATCCGGACGACCGCTCGCTCGACTTTTCGACGCTCGACTACTGGGACCGACGTCGCCAAGATCCTCGAAGCCGGCAAGTTCGACTCCATCTTCATCGCCGACGGCATCGGCATCCACGACGTCTATGCCGGCACGGCCGACGCGGCGCTCAGCACCGGTGCGCAGATCCCCAAGCTCGATCCCATGCTGCTGGTCTCCGCGATGGCCCATGTCACCGAGCATCTCGGCCTCGGCATCACCGCGCCCGTGTCATACGAGCCGCCCTTCACCCTCGCCCGCCGCTTCTCGACGCTCGACCATCTGACCAAGGGGCGCGTCGCCTGGAACATCGTCACCGGCTATTCCAACGCCGCCTCACGTGCCGTCGGCCGCGACAGCATCATGGCCCATGACCCGCGCTACGATCTGGCCGACGAATTCCTCGACGCCGTCTATGCGCTCTGGGAAGGAAGCTGGGACGATCAGGCTGTCATCGTCGATCCGATTCGGGGCGTCATCGCGGACCCCTCGCGTATTCGCAAAGTCCATCACCACGGCAGTCATTTCAAGATCGACGCCATCCATCTGGTCCATCCTTCGCCGCAGCGGACACCTTTCCTGTTCCAGGCCGGCGCCTCCAACCGCGGCAAGGATTTCGCCGCCCGGCATGCGGAAGCGGTGTTTCTGGGCGAGCATTCCAAGGCCCCGACCGCGGCGAACGTCGCGGAGACCAGAGCCCGCGCCCGCGCCTTCGGCCGCGATGGCCGCGACATCCGCTTCTATGCCCTCTTGACCGTCATCGTCGGAGAGACGCGTGCGGAGGCGGAGGCGAAGTACCGCGACTACCAGCGCTACATCGATCCGAAAGGTTCACTCGCCCTGTTGTCAGGTTGGACCGGAATAGACCTGTCCCGCTACAGCCTGGACGATCCGTTCCCGACGGTAAAGAAGGACAATGCGGTCACCTCGATGATCGACTCGTTCTCGCGGACAGAGCGCCCGTGGACGATTCGCGAGATCATCACGCACAATGGTATCGGGGGCCGCGGTCCCGTGATTATCGGATCGCCCAGTGAAGTCGCCGATCAGCTTCAGGCCTGGGTCGAGGAGAGCGACATCGACGGCTTCAACCTCAGCTACGCGATAACGCCCGGCGGATATCAGGATTTTGCCGAGCTCGTCGTGCCCGAGTTGCAACGGCGCGGCGTCTACAAGACCGAGTATGCGCGGGGCCCCTTGCGCGAGAAGATCTTCGGCCGCGGTCAAGCGCGGCTGCCGTCGTCTCATCCGGCGGCGCGCTTCCGCCATCACGCTGCGGCCGAACCGCAGCGCGAAACTACCTCTGCTTAAGTCTCATGTGCTCGTTCTCAACCGCCCAGGAGCTTCGGCACGGCGTTGCGCAATCCGGCTTGCTCCATCAGGGGCAATACGCGCCTGCCAAAGAAGTCGAGATCAGGCTTGAAGTCGAAGAAGCTCAGCTGAAGCCCGTCGACGCCGGCCTTCTTGAGCTGCACGAACTGTTCCACCACCTGCGCCGGCGTACCGATCACCTCGACATTGCCGCCGATGGCACGCCTCTTCTGGCCATCGACGCCGACGCGTCCCTTCCAGGCATGCGCATCGCTGGCGAAATTCTGCATGCTCGCCTTGGGATCGATATTGGCGACGATGGCGTCGTGATACTGCCAGGTCTCCCGCTCGGTCTCCCGGCAGATGACCATGGGGTTCAACAACGTGCGGACCTCGCGGCCGACATCGACAGCCGACTGTTTGACGCGCTGGGTGTGCGCCGGGAGCGCCTCGATCGCGCTCGCGAAGGACGAGCCAGCGGGACTGGTGATGAACACGATATCCGAATAGCGGCCGGCGAAGGCAATTCCGGCGTCAGAGCCGGTGGCGTTGACCAGGATGGGCCGGCCGAACTGCGGCTTGGGCGTCACGAAGGCGTTGCTGAGCTTCCAGGGCGACTGGCCGGAGAAGGAGAAGTTCTCGGTATCGCCCCACAGCCGCTGGAGCACTTCAAGGAATTCCGCAGCCAGCTCGTAGCGCCGGTCGTGCTCGATCTGGTTCCAGCCGAACGCTTCGTGCTCCACGGCGCGGTGGCCGGTCACGACGTTGATGCCCCAGCGGCCGCCCGAGATGTGATCGAGCGTCGCGCCGTATTTGGCGAGATGGAGCGGATGGATCGGACCATAGAGAACATGGATCGTCGAGATCAGCATGATCCGCGACGTCACGGCGGCGAGCGACGCTGTAGTGATAAAGGAGTCGAGCGCCTGGCCCGTGAACACGCCTCCATATCCGCCCTTCGGCAACCATTGCGACAGCGCAAAGACGAGATCGAAGCCCAGCGCTTCGGCGACGAGCGTCAGCTCGCGATTGTAGTCGAACGTCCAAGTCGTCGAACGCGGCAACGTCGAGGCGCTCCAGCCGCCCGCCTGGATCGGGAGAAACAAGCCGAGCAGCAACGGCTGCTTCAGCGATTTCGCCAGCGGACTCTCCGGATATTGCGCGGGGCCCGGGAACACCGGCCAGCCAACGATGTCGCCGGGCTTGTGCACTATCGTCATGATCACTTCCGTCCTGATGATGCGTGCAGCTCGCAGCCTGTTCGCAGAAACAATGCGATCGCACGCTCGCGCATCGACGTTGCTGGTGCAGGGCGTCGTTGTCAACCAATCGACGACCGCCGCACACGGGTGATCCGTGCGCGCACGCGACACCGAACACAAAAGCATTTTGTCAGCGCGCTTTGAAAGTTGGAAAAATCATGTCGAACATTCGGCGCATCGCAAAGACTTTTCGTCGTACGCTGTGGCAGGCGATCCCGACGGTGATCGGAATCGTCATCATCAATTTTTTTCTGCTGCAGCTCGCACCCGGCGATGCCGCGGACGTTCTTGCCGGCGAGTCGGGATCGGCGACGATGGAGACCGTCGCGGCGCTGCGCGCGCGTTTTGGCCTCGACCAGCCTGTTCTCGTGCAGCTTATTGCCTATCTGGACAATCTCGCTCACTTCAGCCTTGGCTATTCGCCGCGCTATAACCTGCCCGTGGCTGACATCATCGGTCAGCGCCTGCCCGGCACGGTCGCCCTGATGGCAACCGCACTCGTCATCGCGCTCGCCGGCGGCATCGCGCTCGGCATCGTCATGGCCACTTTTGCCGGGCGATGGCCGGACCGGGTGATCTCGATCGTTGTCACGCTGTTCTACTCGATCCCGGGCTTCTGGATCGGCCTCATGCTAATCCTGCTGTTCTCGGTGAAGCTCGGATGGCTGCCGAGCGGCGGTTCGACGACGATCGGCGCGAACAATAGCGGGCTCGCCGCACTGCTCGATCGGACGCGCTATATGGTTCTTCCGGCGTCGTCGCTCGCACTGTTCTACATCGCGATCTATTCCCGGCTTGCACGTGCCGCCATGCTCGAGGCGCAGGCGCAGGACTACGTCCGCACGGCCGCCGCCAAGGGCCTCTCGCCGCTCGCCATCACGGTACGGCACGTTCTGCGCAACGCCTTGCTGCCCGTCACCACCGTCGCCGGCATGCATTTCGGCGGCCTGCTCGGCGGCGCCGTGGTGGTCGAGACCGTCTACAGTTGGCCGGGGCTCGGCCGCCTTGCCTTCGAAGCCGTGATGAGCCGCGACTTCAGCGTGCTTCTCGGCATTCTCCTCCTATCCTCGCTGCTCGTGATCATCGCCAACATGACGGTCGATCTCGTTCAGGCCTGGCTCGACCCCCGCATCGAGACCCGTTGACCATGACAGACGCTGCCCTCCAATCGACCGTATCGACCCAGCGAAGCGCCGCCGGCACGCCAACTCCGGCGCCGGACGATGCCGACTGGCCGAATATCCACGCGCCCGATACGCATGTCGTGGCCGCCGACGTCGACCGTTTGCGGCCTCGTCTGGTGCGGCGCTTCCGGCGAAACCCGTCAGTCATCGCCGGCGGTCTGCTCCTGTTGTCCATCGTCGTTGCGGCGGTCCTGGCATCCGTGCTCTATCCGGGCGATCCGCTCGGAATGGTGGCGCGGCCATTGCTATGGCCGGGACAGGATCTCGCATACCCGCTCGGCACCGATTCACTTGGTCGGGATGTCGCCGCCGGCCTGATGCACGGCGCACGCGTCTCGCTGCTGATCGGATTTGTCGCTACCACGATCGGGCTTACGGTCGGCATCCTCATCGGTGCCACCGCGGGATATCGCGGCGGACGCATCGACGACATTCTCGTTCGCGTCATCGAGCTGTTCCAAACCGTCCCGAGCTTCATCCTGCTCGTCGTCCTCGTCGCGATCGCACAGCCGTCGATCATCACGGTGACCTGGGCGATCGGGCTGGTCACATGGCCGACGATCGCCCGCCTCGTTCGCGCCGAATTCAGAGTGCTGCGCGAGAAGGAGTTCGTGATGGCGGCCCGGAGCCTCGGTTTCGGCCATGCGCGGATCGTCGTCCGCGAGATTCTGCCAAACGCCCTGCCGGCGATCATCGTCACGGCGTCGGTCATGGTCGCCTCGGCCATCCTGATGGAGGCGGCGCTGTCGTTCCTGGGGCTCGGCGATCCCAATGTCGTGAGCTGGGGCAGCATGATCGGCTCTGGACGCGAGTTGATCAGGACGGCCTGGTACCTCACCGCCCTTCCCGGCGTCGTCATCGTGCTGACCGTGCTGTCGCTGAACCTGATCGGCGATGGCTTGACCGACGTGCTCAATCCTCGTTTCAGCCGGGAGCGCTGATGTGACGGCTCTTCTCGACGTCCAGGACCTCACCATCAGCTTTCCGGGCGCCACCCCGGTCCGGAATCTTGGCTTCAGCGTTGCGCCCGCGGAGACGCTCGCCGTCGTCGGCGAGTCCGGCTCCGGCAAGTCGCTGACCGCGCTGGCGCTGATGCAACTGTTACCGAAGACGGCACGCATCACGTCCGGGCGTATCCGGCTCGGCGGCGAGGAGCTCCTCGCGCTGTCCGAGATCGAGATGCGGCGCCGACGCGGCCGCGATATCGCGATGATCTTCCAGGAGCCGATGACATCGCTCAATCCGGTGCTGACGATCGGGCGGCAGATCAAGGAGGTGCTCTATTTGCATCGCGGGCTGACCAAGGCGCAGGCGCACCGCGAGGCGGCGGCGCTGCTCGATCTCGTTCGAATACCGAATCCGGAAGCCTGCCTCGACGATCATCCGCACCGCCTCTCCGGCGGGATGCGCCAGCGCGTCATGATCGCCATCGCGGTGGCTTGCCAGCCCAAAATTCTGATTGCCGACGAGCCGACGACGGCGCTCGACGTCACCATCCAAGCGCAGGTGCTTGAATTGCTCGACCGGCTGCGCAGGGAGCTGTCGCTGTCGCTCCTGCTCATCACCCATGATCTCGGACTTGTGGGGCAATGGGCCGACCGTGTCGTCGTGATGTATGCGGGGCGAAAGGTCGAGGAGGCATCACCCGGCGAGCTGTTCGAGCGTCCCCTGCATCCCTATACGCGCGGTCTTCTGGCGGCATCGCCGCGGCTGCACGATCGGCTGCACTATCACAACGCCAGACTGTCCGAAATTCCCGGCAGCATCGCGTCTGCCGCCGCCCAACAAGGTTGCCCGTTCGCCCCGCGCTGCCCCGAGCGGCTCTCGCCTTGCCGAACACATTTCCCACCCGAGCGGCAGGCCGGGCCCGGCCGCCGTGTGGCCTGTCACGCCGAACCTGCTCATGACTCTCACGGAACGATCCATGACGCTGCTGTCAGTCTCTGACCTCAAGACGACCTATCGCTCGGGATCGACGCCGGTCCATGCCGTCGACGGCGTCTCATTCGACATCGCTCCCGGCGAGACCGTGGGCCTGGTCGGGGAGTCCGGCTGCGGCAAGTCCACCCTGGGCAAGACTATTCTCCGGCTGGTCGAACCCTCCTCAGGCCGGATCGCCTTCGACGGAACTGATCTCACAACGCTGTCGGATCAGCATCTGCGCGCCTACCGCCGCAGGCTGCAGATGGTGTTTCAGGACCCGTTCGCATCGCTCAATCCGCGGCAGACGATCGGGGATATCCTCGGCGCGCCGCTCGACGTGCACCGCGTCGGCTCGCGCGGCGAGCGGCGGCAGCGGGTTGCCGAGATCCTTTCGCAAGTGGGCCTGCCCGAGGATTCGGCATCCCGCTATCCGCACGAATTCTCCGGCGGCCAGCGGCAGCGGATCGGCATCGCGCGGGCTCTCATCCTGGGACCGGACCTGATCGTCTGCGATGAACCGGTGTCCGCGCTCGATCTGTCCGTCCAGGCGCAGGTCTTGAACCTGCTCGCCGACATCAAGCGCAGCCTGAAGCTGTCATTGCTGTTCATATCGCACGACCTGTCGGTGGTGCGGTATCTGTCGGACCGCGTGCTGGTGATGTATCTCGGGCGGATCGTCGAAAGCGGCGGTCATGAGCAGATCTGGAGAAATCCGCTGCATCCCTACACGCGTGCATTGATCGATGCAGTGCCGGACCCGGCGCGCCGCCGCTACGCGGCGCCCCTGCCCGGCGACCTCCCGGATCCCCGCAGCGCAGGCAGAGGCTGCCGTTTTCAGCCACGTTGCCCGCTGGCGACCGAGCTGTGCGCGCAACATGATCCCGAACTCCGCACCGGCGCGTCAGGCCAGAGTGTGGCTTGCCATCACGCCGATTTGGCGTCGCCCCATTAACACGCGGTCATGGCCTCAAAGGGTTCATGGCTCGGAGTCGCCGCGCCCTTGTACTCAACGGCAGGCACGCGATACCCTCGGTCGGGGCGCCTTGTCTAAAGGCTATCCCTGACGCGCCAGTTACAATCGGGTCACAGCTTATCGATGTAGCGGATTTGGAGGAATGATAAATGCCAGCTTATGTGGTCGGGCTGCACCAGATCACGGATTCATCCAAATTTGAGGAGTACAAGACCAAGATTGGACCGATGGTGGCAAAATATGGTGGCCGCTATCTCACACGAGGCGAGAATTTAAGGATGCCCGAGGGCGGATATTGGGCACCGGAGCGTGTTGTGGTGATTGAGTTTCCGAACATGGCCGCGATCAACGCCTGGTACGCCTCCCCCGAATACCAGCCGTTGATTGAGCTACGCAAGGCTTGTCAAAGTCCGAACGACATGACGTTCTTCATGGACGGAATTTAGGGCCACCAGAGTAGCTCGAATCTAGGTTCGCCTAGATGACTGACACGCGTCCGCCGGAACCGAGATAATGGAAACTCAGCCTGAACTGCAAGCTCTTCGCGATAGCATCGACAATCTCGATGCAGCTTTAGTCCACATCCTCGCAGAACGATTTAAGTGCACCCAGCAGGTCGGGGAATTGAAGGCTCGCCTTCAACTGCCGTCCTCTGACACGGCTCGCGAGAGGCAGCAGGTAGAGAGACTCCGCTCACTAGCACGCACCGCCAATCTTGATCCGGACTTCGCTGAAAAGTTCCTGGCCTTTATCATCAACGAAGTGATCCGCCACCACGAAACTGCGTGTGTCAGCGCAGCCTCCAATGGATGAACTCCTTCAGCGGGACGATAACTGATATCGTTGCGATCTCCTAGGATCCGGGGAAGCTGACCAGCGAGCCATAGAGTTCGCGCAGCTTGGCATGAACGGCCTCCGAGCCGCGATATAGGGCGATGAAGCGCTTGAGGCGCGCGTCGTCCTTCAACTCCGGCCGCGTTACGAACTGGAACGCATAGATCGGATCGTTCTCGAAGATCAGGCCGGATGACGGATCAAGGCCCGCCAACTTGGCAAATGTCGGATAGGTCGCCGCCGCGTCGACCTCGTCGAGCGAGCGCGCAATCTGAGGACCTTCAAGCTGCACGAGCTTTAGCGGCCTGCGATAGGCCACGATGTCCTCGAGCTTGGCGCGATGGTCCGCCCCCGGCTTGAGTTCGATCAGACCCGCCTGACGCAGGAGGAGCAACGCCCTGCCGGTGTTGACCGCGTCGCTCGAAATAGCGATGCGGGCATTATCAGGCAGTTCCTGGATCGATTTGTATTTCCTGGAGTAGAGCCCGAACGGCGTAGCGTAGGCGGGCGCCACAGGAACGAGCGCATAGCCGTTGTTCTTGATGCTGAACTCAAGGAACGGCACGTGCTGGAACAGATTTGCCTCGATCTCCTTCTCGGCGACCGCACGATTGGGCGTATTCCAGTCATTGAATTCGGTCAGCTGGACATCGATGCCATGCGCCTTCGCTTCGCGCGCTGCGATCTCGATGGCCTGGTTCGATATGCTGGTCGCCAGTCCGATCCGCAGCGGCTTGTCCTGGTCAGCGGCTTTCGTCGAGCTCGACACGAGAAGGCCCAGAAGGGCAAATCCAAATAATCCCGCTGCGGCCCGCAGGGAACGAGCCATCCGCCGGCGCGCCGGCTTCATTCTGATGTAAGACACCGTCTTCCTTCTCTGATATCGGTGCCGTCCGCGACCATCGCGGCCGGCGCTCAAGCGTCGCAAAGCAGACTGTCGCGCGAGACGCATGACCCAGACCGCCATCCGGTCGTGCGCTCGCGCGACAGCCGCTGCGACCAACGAGCCAAGCCCCCCAACGCGTCGGCCTGTCGGTCAGAACTCTCCCCCCGCTCCGGCAGCCGGGCTTCCGCCCTTGTCCTTCGGCAGTTCGGCCACGAGGGCTTCCGTCGTCACGATCAGTGACGCGATGGACGCGGCGTCCTGCAAAGCGGTCCTCACGACCTTTGCGGGATCGACGATCCCCGCATTGATCAGGTCGACATATTGCTCGGTCTGGGCGTCGAAGCCGAATGTCGGCGACCTGTGTTCGAGGATCTTGCCGACCACGATGGAGCCCTCCACGCCGGCATTCTCGGCAATCTGACGGATCGGGGCCTCCAGCGCTCTCAGCACGATGTTGATTCCGGCCTGCACATCGGGGTTCGCGTGCGTGAGACGGCCGATCGCGGCCTTGGCGCGCAACAGCGCGACACCACCGCCCGGCACGATGCCCTCCGCGATTGCGGCGCGGGTCGCGTTCAGCGCATCGTCAACACGAATCCTTGCGTTCCTTGACCTCGACCTCGGTCGCGCCGCCGACCCGGATCACCGCGACCCCGCCGGACAGTTTGGCCAGACGCTCCTGCAGTTTCTCGCGGTCGTAATCCGACGTCGTCTCCTCGACCTGCGCCCTGATCTGCGCGATCCGGCCATCGATCTCCTTGCGCTTGCCGGCACCGCCGACGACCGTCGTATTCTCCTTGTCGATGCGAACCCTCTTGGCCCGCCCCAACTGGGACAGGGTGACGTTCTCCAGCTTGATGCCGAGCTCGTCCGAGATCGTCTGTCCGCCGGTCAGGATCGCGATGTCCTCGAGCTGGGCCTTGCGCCGGTCGCCGAAGCCCGGCGCCTTCACCGCCGCGATCTTGAGGCCGCCCCGCAGCCGGTTGACCACCAGCGTGGCAAGCGCCTCGCCCTCGACGTCCTCCGCGATGATCAGCAGGGCCTTGCCCGACTGAGCGACGGCCTCAAGAACAGGCAGCAGCGGATGAAGCGAGCTGAGCTTGGCTTCGTGGATCAGGATATAGGGATCCTCGAACTCGACCAGCAGCTTCTCCGAATTCGTGACGAAATACGGCGACAGGTAGCCACGGTCGAACTGGAGCCCCTCGACGACGTCGAGCTCGGTATCGAGGCTCTTTGCCTCCTCGACCGTGATGACACCGTCGTTTCCGACCTTCTTCACCGCGTTAGCGATGATCTTGCCGACCTCCGCGTCACCGTTGGCCGAAATCGTGCCGACTTGGGCCACCTCATCCGAGGACTGCACCTTGCGCGCCCGCTTCTCGATATCCTTGATGGCTTCGGCCACGGCGAGGTCGATGCCACGCTTGAGATCGAGCGGATTGAGGCTGGCCGCGACGGCCTTGGCGCCTTCCCGGACGATGGCTTGCGCCAGTACCGTCGCCGTCGTCGTGCCGTCGCCCGCAAGATCATTGGTCTTCGACGCGACTTCCCGGAGAAGCTGCGCGCCGATGTTCTCGTACTTGTCTTCGAGCTCGATCTCCTTGGCGACGGTGACGCCGTCCTTGGTGATCCGGGGCGCACCGAACGATTTCTCGATGACGACGTTGCGCCCCTTCGGCCCGAGCGTCACCTTGACGGCGTTGGCGAGCACATCCACGCCGCGCAGCAGGCGATCGCGCGCATCACTGGAGAATTTCACGTCTTTTGCAGCCATAGCGATATTCCTTTGGACATGCGTGCCCCGCGCCGCGCCACGCGCGAGCTTCGACACGTCTGGATGATGAGTTTGGATGGAAGCTAGGCGATCACGCCCAGAATGTCGGATTCCTTGGCGATGAGCAGATCTTCGCCATTGATCTTCACTTCGGTCCCGGACCACTTTCCGAACAGGACACGGTCACCTTTCTTCACGTCGAGAGGAACGAGCTTTCCCGTCTCGTCGCGCGCGCCACTGCCAACCGCCACGACCTCCCCCTCTTGCGGCTTCTCCTTGGCCGTGTCGGGGATGATGATCCCTCCCTTCGTCTTGTTGCTCTCCTCGATACGGCGGATCACCACGCGGTCATGCAATGGTCGGAAACTCATCGGGATTCACCTCGAACATATTTACATTGCGGCTTTGCACCTACGACATCTATTCGCCCGCTTGGTCGAAGATGACAGCAAAACGGTATGGTCGAGGTCGCGTCGTGTCCATGGCAAATTGATCAGCGAAAATAGACGGATCCTGCAGATCGAACGCCGGGCGCAACAGTTTTCGATCAATGCGCATCTTCGGCTCAATGATGAATATGCGGAAATGCGTAGCGCTCGGCCAGATAGCGAAGAATTCGCTCGGAGGAATCGATGAAGCGCTGACCGTTGGCGACGCCGACATCTTCGGGCACGGGTTGCGTCTCGTTGAACACGAGAACCGGCAACGATTGGTGCTTCTCGCCAAGAATTTCAACGATCACATCCCGCGGTCGCGCGAACGGCAGGCGATAGACCTCGATCTGCGTAGCGAGCCCCGGGAAGGACGCAAGCAATCCTTCAATCGCATTGCAATGCGGGCAGACGAAGAACCGGCCGGGCTGTGCCGGATCTTCAAATCCCGGCTTTAACAGGAAGAGGCGATCTCCACTCATGGCCGTTGTCCTCAATTCCAATCTCGTGTCGTCATGCCGCGTTCACGCCGCCCTTGCCTGCAGCCGCCGGACGCGTGGAATGACGTGTTCGGCGAAACGCCGCGTGTTCTCGTCGACCGGCTGAAACTGAAGCATGAACAGCTCGATACCGATGGCGTTGAAGTCGAGAATGCGCCGGGCGACCGTATCGTAGCTCCCGACAAGGCGCGCCGAAGTCCCGCCGTTCGTTCCGACCCTCGCCTCCTTGGCCGCCGTCTTGAACATCTGCGCCTCGGGATCCGCGTTGCCGACCAGGCGAGCCCGGGTCGGCTTGTCTTGCT
Source organism: Bradyrhizobium sp. 18BD (assembly GCF_054185225.1). Lineage (NCBI taxonomy): Bacteria > Pseudomonadati > Pseudomonadota > Alphaproteobacteria > Hyphomicrobiales > Nitrobacteraceae > Bradyrhizobium > Bradyrhizobium sp. 18BD. The sequence goes on from NZ_JAVAYL010000008.1 coordinate 228,052, forward strand.
CGGAAATCGAGAACAGTTCTGCGAGCTCCTCTTGTGCTTCCGCATCGGTCTCACGCGCGATCACGAAGGCGGACATCCCGAAGCGGATCGGCGCACCCCGGCGTGGCCTTCGTGAGACATCCTGGATCAGCACGCGAATGTCGTCGAACGGCTGTCCGTTCATCAAGTAAACGTCGGCGGACTCCGCCGCGAGCGCCCGCGCAGCCTCGGACTCCCCACCAAGATAAACCGTCGGACGAGCGCGGAATCTATCGCCCGGACGAAGCTGGTAAGAATCAATATTGAAATGCCTGCCCCGGAAATCTACCCGCTTGCCTGACGTCAGCTCCCGCACGATCTCGATCCATTCGCGCCCGTAAGCATAGCGATCGTCGTGATCGGGGAAGCCGATGCCCGAGCGCTCCAGCTCTGGCTTGTACCAGGCATTGACGAGGTTGATGGCGAACCGACCTTCGCTGATGTCTTCGATCTGCAGCGCCATCTTTGCCAGGACCACCGGATGAACCAGCAGCGGCTTGATCGCCGAGATCAACTCGATTCTTTCTGTCAACGCGGCCAGCGCGGCAGCGCCCGTCCAGTTCTCCAGTAGGTCCTGATCATCGCCACTGGGATGGATGATGTGCTGCGCAAGCAGCGTTGAATCATACCCGAGCGCCTCGGCGTCGCGGATCTGCTGGCGCACGCGGCGCCACGATGCGTCCGGCGGGTCCTGAGGGTGATGCCGCGATGCCCAACTGCCGTGGGTCAGGGCCCACACGCCAAATCGCAAAGGGGATGCCATCGTTGCAGCTCTCCAGTCAGAGGCGCGCGCCCCCAGCGTCATGGTGTCCCGATGCGGTACTGTCCGGGCGGCGGCGTTCCGTTGACGGCAAAGTCCCCCACGATGCGATCGCGATAGACGCGCGGATTGTGCGTGGCGATCGTCCTGGCATTTCGCCAGTAGCGGTCGAGCGCAAGGTTCTTTGCCGTCGACGAGGCGCCGAGCGCATCGAAGATGATCGTCGTCGCCTCGAGAACCAGATCCGAAACGACGGTTACGGCCTGATCGAGCTCGATCTCAGCGATCGCGATTGCCGCGGCCACTCGATCTGGGTCGCGGGTGAGCTGCGCCTCGTGTGCGCGTTGCAACGACTCGGCGACCTTAAGAACGATGGCGCCCGCAGAATAGGCGTTACCGCGTACCCGGCCGACGACCTGAAGAATCTGCGGGTCAGTCGCAGCGCTGTTGGCATTGCCGTGACTGAAGACTCGTGTGCGCCTCTTGACCAACGCCGCCACGTCGTTGGCTGCCGCCCGAGCAATGCCGGCGAGCGTTGCAAGATGAACGAGTTGATAGAACGGATTGGAATATTTGAAACGCTCGTTGACAGGAATGACTTGATTGCCTTCAACCGGAACGTCGGAGAACAGTGACGTCCCGCTCGCGGTCAGCGCCTGGCCAAAACCGTCCCAATCGTCGAGAACCTCGACACCCGGTGCGTGACGGGACACGACCACGCCGACCGGATCGCCATTCTCATGCTGGGCGGCAACGTTGATCCAGTCTGCAAACAACGTTCCGGTGGTGTAGTATTTCTTGCCGTTCAGCACCAACTGGCCGTTCTTGCTTGACACGATCGTCGAGAAGGCCTGCAGCTTGGTGTCGCCGACCTCGCTGTGTCCGTTGCCGAAGAACGTCTTTTCGCCGATCCGGCGCAACCACAATTCGCGGCGCTTTGGATCGGGCGAATTGATCACGTCCTCGGTGAAGCCGAAATGCGAACGGACCGCGTTGGTGACGTTGGAATCGGCCTCCGACAGTTCGATCAGGAGGTTGAAGAGCTCGGGAAGATTGGCGCCGGCGCCGCCGAAATCTCTGGGCACGCGCACGGCGGTAAAGCCAGCATCCCGCAACGACCTGATCTCGTCGTAAGGCAGGCGCCGTTCCTGATCGCGTGCCACGGCCCCGTCTCTGATCGACTTGAACAGCGGCCGAAACGGCGCGGCGAGCGCCTCGTAGCGCCCGGTAGGTCCGCTGCCCCAGGCGAGTTCGATTTGCGACATGTTCATCCTTCTCACGCGCTCACGCGCCGGACTATCCCGGCGTCATCGAGCGATTGGCGTTATCCCTCAATGGCCGAACAGCCGGTAGCTGCGATCGGCCGACCTCAGGTGGCGGCTTTCGTCGACCCAGCCCACTGCGCGTCGATAGCTGCCCAAGAGAGCCGTTTCCTTCAACGCGGCCACGTCGACCTGCTGCGGCGTGTCGGCAAACGGCGAGACAAACAACGCATCCTCGGGGCAATAGAGTTCACAGAGGAAGCAGGTTTGACAGTCGCTCTGGCGCGCGATGCGAGGGATGCCATCTGTCTTGTCGAAGACGTTGGTCGGGCACACATTCACGCAGATATCGCAAGCCGTGCACCGTTCGGAATCGATGACCTCGATCATTCAGCAGCCTCCGAATATTGGGCAGACGTCAGCGGACGCGCCGACGTCCAGACGTCATCAAGCCCGCCCGTCGTGACAAGGTGGAGATAGCGATCGTCCTGCTCGGGATAATCATCGCGACGATGCATTCCCCGGCTCTCCTTGCGCGCCAACGCGCTGCGATACATCCAGCGCGCGGTCGCGAGCATGGCGGCTGCCTCTCTGGTTCGGAGCAAGTCCTGCTCGTCCGACGCGGCGGCATTCGACGCCTCTGACCACAGGCCATCCAGGCGCTGCAGCGAATCGCCGAGCCGACCGGCCTCGCGAAAATAGTTCAACTCGTAGGGAAACACCTCCTCCTGGACGCTCTGTGCGAGCCAGCCCGGCCGCAATGCCGGCCCGCGGCCCGAGCGCAGGCCAACGGTGCCGCGTCGAAATGCCTGGCGTCCATTGGTGGTGCCCAGTTGGCGCGCGAATTCCGCGGCACCCTGGCCGGCCCAATACCCCGACGACATCGCCCAGGCGGCATTATGGCTGCCGCCGCCGGTGAACCCGCCGCAGATCAGTTCTCGGGTCGCTGCATCGCCCGCCGCATAGAGGCCGGGAACGGTGGTTGCGCAACGGTCGTCGACGATCCGCAGACCTCCGGTACCGCGGACAGTGCCCTCGAGCCGCAGTGTGATCGGGAAGCGTTGGGTGAAGGGATCGATTCCGGTTCGATCGAACGGAAGGAAGAAGTTTGGCTGGGACACGCGCATCTGGCGCTGGGTCGCGGCATCCGCCTGATCCAGCTGCGCGTAAACGGCACCCTTGCGTAGCGCGCGCGCAATCACCGACCGACCGCCTTTCGATGACGCTCCCGGAATGACGCTGCCCTGCTCATCCGTAAAGCTCGCCCAGCTATAAAACAACGTCTTGGTCACCGATCCAAACGCCGGCGAGATCGCGTAGGCGTTCGAGAACTCCATGCTGGTGAATTCCGCGCCGGCTTCTGCTGCGAGGAGATAGCCGTCGCCGGTCAGCACGTTCGAACCGAGCGTCTTGCTGAGGAAGGCGCATCCACCAGTGGCGATCACCACGGCCTTGGCGTTGACGGCCCAGCGGTCGCCCTTCTGACGGCGCAGACCTGCGGCGCCTGCAACCACGCCGCTCCCGTCGACGAGCAGTTCGAGCGCCGGCGAATGATCGAGGATGGTGACGCCGACCTGCTTGGTCCGCTTGCGCATCAGCCGCATGTATTCCGGACCCTGCAGCGAATTTCGCTGCGCCTTGCCGTCATCATCAGTGGGATAAGGATAGCCCCAATCCGCAAGCTGGTTGCTCTGGACATAGGTCCGGTCCAGCACACGTGCCATCCAGCGTCGATCCTGGAGATGACCACCCAGCTTTTCCCGGCTGGCCATCGCGGCCTCACGGCGCTCGGGAACGGGGTCGACATACCACACGCCGGTGCCGGCCGCGGCGGTCGAGCCGGATGTGCCACAGAACCCTTTGTCCGCCAGCACGACGCGCGCACCGTGCTCCGCCGCACTTATCGCCGCCCAGGTACCGGCGGGGCCACCACCGAGCACCAGTACATCCGCATCGAAGACGATGGATCCTGCCGAGCTCGACAGTTTCTCGGCGCGGCTTGGTGGGTTCGTCATCGCTCGTCTCCGGATCTTTCTCCGCGCGCGGCGCTACATCCGCGGCGCACCAAAGATCGCGCGAGACGGCGCTTCTGGCAATTTCGGATATTGGGCGCGAGTTAGATGATGCTTTCCGTTGAACTCAGACCGAAAGAAGAATCTGCTCAGCAATCAGCATCCCGACTTTGCCACTGAGGAAAAACGGACCAGAGCAAAGTCTTGGCGTGAAAATGCAAGCACGACGACGTCCCGCGCGAAAAAGCAGCGCGGGATTTCAGCAACCACGCCATCCTTAGTTGGGCTTCAATATTGACTGGTGGGCCAGGATCGATACTCGATCAAGTCCCCTCGTGGAATTGTCGTGCATGGTCCAACAGGCAATCAAACCCAGGAGTCAGATCTCTGGTGTGTTCGAATACCCCATGCGAACATTGATGGACCGTCATCGAAAGGCATTGGCTGCGAGGCATGGTCAATCAGGGTAGCCCCCAAGGTCGCCGGAAGCCTTTTGAACGCCGCCCGATCGATCACTGCAACGACAGCCAGTGCGAGGCCAGTCGCAGAAGGCTGAACCCGATTGGATCCATTGCGATGCTATCCTGAACGCCGTAAATCGGTGATACCACCACGCGCACAGGAGTGGTTTGAACATGACGGTACAGCCGCTCGACTCGATTCGAAGCTACCACGCCCACATATATTTTGCCGGCCCCGAGCAGCGCCTCATTGCGGAAACGCTTCGGGAGAACATCGCCCAGCGCTTCCCCGTTCTGATCGGGCGCTGGCATGACCGTCTGGTCGGACCGCACACAAGGCCCATGTACCAGATAGCCTTTGCAGTGTCCGAGTTTCCTCGATTGGTGCCCTGGCTGATGATCAATCGGCAAGGGCTCGCCGTGCTGATTCATCCGGATACCGGCCAGCCGCGGTCCGATCACCTAATCCACCCGATGTGGCTGGGCGAGATCCTCGCAATCAATGCAGAGCCTCTGCCGGAGCAGGCCGAACCCGAGACAGGCATCGTTCCCAATACGGAGCCGACGATCACTCCCTAATTTGCCGACGCGGATTTCTTGGCAAGAACGTGTCTGATCCCATTTGAGGGTTCACGCCGCTACGGGCGCCTTCCAGCGCATCAGGCGGCGCTCCAGTGCCTCGAGGATCGCGTTGAAGGCAAGACCAATCGCGGTGATTCCGAGGATGCCGAAATACATCTGCGGGATCAGGAAACTGTACTGGCTGTTGATGATGAGATAGCCGAGCCCGGACTTCGCCCCCACCATCTCGGAAGCCACCAGCACCAGCATCGCGGAGGCGCTTGCGAGGCGGATGCCGACGAAGATCGTCGGCAGCGCAGCGGGCAGAATCACCTTTCGGAACAGCTGGCTCGGCGTCGCACCCATCGTCCGCGCCGATTTGACCAGCAGCGGATCGACCTGGCGAACGGCCGCGATCGTGTTGAGCAGCAGCGGCCAGGCACAACTATAGACCACCATGGTGACCTTCGAGAGTTCGCCGATCCCCAGCAACAGGATGAAGACCGGCAACAGCGCCAGCGGCGCTGTGTTGCGCGCAACCTCGATGATCTGGTTCAGGAAGTCACCGAGCCGAGCATACCATCCCGTAAGCAGACCGAGCGGCACCATCAGGACGACAGCAATCAGGAAGCCGCTGAGAGCGCGAAGCAGGCTGGCGGCAACGTCGTCGTAGAGTTCGCCCGTCTGGGCGAGCTGCCAGCCCGCGGCGATAACTTCAGAAAATGGCGGCAGGAATGTCACGTCAATCGACCCCAGCCGCGGTGCCGTCTCCCAGACGGCCAGGAACAGGAGCAACAGCAGGGATCGCTGACCGATGGCGCCGAACCTTCGCACGAGGCGGCGCGACACCGCCGCGAGCCCGCCAGCCCGTTGTGCGTCCCGGTCTCGCGGGCTTCCCTGTGCCAGCTCCAACAGCGTCAGGATCTCGAGATTAGACATGAGCCAGCTCCTTCGGCCTTGCGACGCGCTCGCCTTCGGGTCCAGACCCCCGCAAACCTTGAGCCTTCAACACCTCATCCCGCAGCAGGGACCACACCTTGTGCCTGACTTGTCCGAACTGCGGCAGCGAGCGGACATCCTCGGTTTCGCTGTGCAGTTCGCCGGGAATGTCGACGATTTGCTTGATGCGGCCGGGACGCGAGGTCATCACCGCCACGCGCTGACCAAGCACGACGGCTTCGTCGATGCCATGCGTGATGAACAGGATGGTCTTTCCGGTACTCCGCCAGATCCGCAGCAACTCTCCTTGCAGTGTCTCGCGAGTCTGTGCGTCGAGCGCTGCGAAAGGCTCGTCCATCAGCAGCACCTCGGGATCGTAGGCTAGGCTGCGGGCAATCGCGACGCGCTGTTTCATGCCGCCGGAGAGTTCGTGCGGGTAGCGGTCAGCAAAGCCGGACAGTCCGACCAGTTCGAGATAATGCAGCGCTCTTGCCCGCCGCTCCCTGGCTTTCAGGCCGGCGATGTCGAGCCCGAACTCGACATTCTGCGCGGCGGTGCGCCAGGGGAACAATGCGTATTGCTGGAACACGATGCCGCGGTCGCGCGCCGGCCCCTGGATGACCTTGCCGTCGAGCAGGATGCGTCCGCTGCTCGGCGTCGTCAGCCCACCGAGCAGATCCAGCAGGGTCGACTTGCCACAGCCGCTGGGGCCGACCAGCGTCAGGAATTCACCGGTCCGGACATCAAGCGTGATGTCGTCCAGCGCGGTGAACTGCTGCGCGGCTCCGCCATGCCTGCCGCGGGTCGGGAACTCCTTGCGGACATGCTCGAATCTGATCTTGGCCGTGGTCATTTGGCCTCCGCGGTCTTGCCGGGCCGGAAATAGTTGAACTCGTTAGTATAGAGGTTCGACGGCTTCAGTTGGTCTTGCTTCAGCAGCCCGTCCTTGACCAGCCAATCGACCCACACCTGGAGTTCGGCGTCGCCGATCACCCCGCCCTTGGTCGCAACGCCCGTGCTCTTCCAGTATTTGATAGGCGTTGCGTCCTCGTTCCGTTTGCGATCTGCGATGATGCGCTCGAAACGGGCGCGGACCTCCTCCGGCGGTGTTGTCTGGGCCCAGGCGATGGCGCGCGACACGCCCTCGATGAGCTTGCGCGAGGCGTTTGGATTGTCCTTGATGAACTTGTCACGCAGAACGTAAGCGCCGCCGGTGAACTTTCCGAAGATGTCGGTGTCCGCAAACAGTCTGCGGATGCCGCCGCGCTCGAGCGCCTTGTCGCGCAGCACGCCACTGAGCGTGGAAACCTCCACCTGCCCCTGGCGTAACACCTGTTCTCCGGTGACCGGCGGGATCGCGACCAGCGTCACCTGCTTCGCCTCGGCGGACGTCAGGCCGTTACGAGCCAGATACTCGCGTAGCACGAACTCGTGATGCGCCCCGAGCGTGTTGACAGCGACCTTCTTGCCGATCAGGTCCCGTGCGGTCCTGATCGGGCTGTCCTCTTTGACGTAGTAGCCATTGTAGGTGTTATCGTCGGAGCCGTAATAGCCGACCACCGCCTTGATCGGCGCTTTGGCCGCAATCAGCTTGATGATCGCGCCGTAAAACGCGCCACCAATGTCGATGTCACCGGTAACAACGGTCTGGATATCCTGCGGACCGCTGATGGTGTTGCCAATCCATTTCAGCTTGAGCGGCGCGAGATAGCCGAGATCATCGGCCAGCTCGACGAAGGTCACCTGTCCGGCCCAACCCTGGTAGCGGATTTCGGTCTTCTCAAGCTGTGGCTCGGCCAAGGCGCTGCCAGCGAGACCCGTCAACGCGACGATGGCGAGGGCAAGATGCCGGCCTTTCGCTCTTGCCCGAAGGCCGGCAACCAAGCGGCGTAGCGCGGAGATCGCTACTCTCATTTTCTTCACTCCTTTCCCGTTTCAGGCGGCCTTCGCCTGCGGCTTCGTCGACTTGATACGGATCACACTCGTGCGGCCGTCGACACTGACCGGAACCTCGCCGTCGATGGTGGCGCGGCGGACGACACGATGCTGGTCGCCGTAATCGTTGACCGCGTAATGCTGAGTTGCACGGTTGTCCCAGATCGCGACATCGCCTTGCCGCCAGCTCCACCGCACCGTGTTTTCGGGCGCAGTGATGTGTGACTGGAACAGGTCGAACAGCTTCTGGCTGTCGTATTTCGACAGGCCGACGAAGCGCTGGACGAAATTGCCGAGTACGAGCGTCCGTTCGCCGGTCTCGGGATGGACGCGAACGACGGGATGCTCGGTCTCGTAGATTGTGCCGGTGAAGACATCCTCGAAATGCTTTCGGTCCGCCTCGCTCGCGCGGGTCTTGACCGCGTAGTCGTAGGCATTGCTATGCACCGCCCAGAGCTCGTCAGCCAGCTTGCGCAGCGGCGCTGGCAGATCGAGATAGCTCGCGGCCGTGTTCGACCAGATCGTGTCGCCGCCGAACTCCGGGATCACCACCCCGCGCAGGACCGATATCTTGGGATAGGCGTCGACGAAGGTGACGTCGGTATGCCATTGGTCGGCGCGGCCACCGCCCCGTCCGGAATCGAGCTCGAGGATCGATGCCGTTCCCCTGGTGGCGCCGACCGTCGGATGCGGCACCAGCTTACCGAGCCGGACGGCGAAACGCTCCTGCTCAGCGTCGTCGAGATGGTTTTGGTCCCGCAGGAATATAACCTTGTGCTCGAGCAGCAACTGGTTGAGCGCAGTGATCGTCTGGTCCGGCAGGTCGCCGGAAAGCTTGACATTCCTGATCTCCGCGCCGATCCGTGCCGAGCGCTTGATGATGTCCGCGCGCGGAATGACGTTGTCGATGGTGATTGCGTCCGTCATGTCATCTTCCCCGCGATCCCATTTGGACAAGGCTCCGCCGTTCGCCGATCGCTGGAGCGATGGCGGAGTGAAAGCTGCGATGGTCGTGATCAATGCTCTTGCGGGATCACCGTCTGCTCTGGCGGCAATCGCGTCTGGCGGGATCTTTCCGTAGAGGCTGCATCAATGCAGCCTCGCGCTCAGTTGCAGGATGCTAACTCAACGACTTCGGAAATAGCTTCCAAAGTTGAGGGGACGCGGGAAATAGTTGAACGCCCCTTCATAACGCCTCCACCTGTTTATTTGCGCTCTCCGCTATTCAGCCGCGACGGTGTTTGGCGAGCGCCAGACTGCCGATGCATAGAGCGCGGGCTCGAAATCGTCGGCGATCGCTGCATTGATCCGTGCCTCGTGTGCCGGGAGGTCGTCCAGAAAGAGATCCCTGCTGATCCGCGAAACGACGCCCGGAATGTCGCGCTTGAAGCTCGGAACGTCCCCGATCGGCAAACCGAAGCTGACAAACGCCGATGGGTTGAAGACATGGATGTTACGGAGATAGGGCGCGCGTCCGGGTTCTTTCTCCAGGAATTCGTGCCCCAAGCCGAGATAGGGATGCGCCGCCAGACTTTCGTCCGTCTGGTCGGATGGCGGAGAGAAGCGGTCGCCCCACAACAGGATTTTGTCCGAGAAGGCAGCCAGTTCCGGCCGCCTGGCGAGATCGACCTGATAACCCGTCCCGACGATGACGAAATCGAGCGCGATATCGCCCTCGTTCGTCGCGGCGAGCAGCCGCCGCCCGAACGGTTTGGCCGATGTCCAGGAGGCCCCCAGGTGGAGATTGAAGTTCGGGAACTTCACCGCGCGCGCGACCGCGTCAGGCGGCGGCGTCGAGCCGGCGCGACGGAAGCGGATAGCCTGATGCCAACGGATGGCATCCGGCAGCGCTCCATAATTGTCGTAAGCGCCCGGATAACCGCGCGTCCGGATCACCGGCTCCGAAGCAAGCTTGTCGCGGCGCGCGAAGAGATGCACTTCCCTCGCCCCGGCTTCCAGCGCCACCGCAGCGGCGTCGAACGCGGAGGCAGCGCTTCCGATCACAGCGACTGACTTGTCATGCAACTTGGCAAAATCAATCGCCTCGAGCGTATGCGCATACAGCTCCTTCGGTAGATTTTGCGAGATCACTTCGGGAATGAACGGACCACCATTGCTCGGGAAACCGCTGGCGAGAATCACCTTGCGGGCCGTTTCCGTTGCAATCTTGCCGACGATGTCGAGATGAAGCCGCAAATGGCCATCCACAGGCTCAATGCGGATCAGCCGCGTTCGGTAACGGACCTCGATACCAAGCGTCTTGCGGTACCAGTCGAGATAGGCCGCCCAGTCGAGCCGCGGGATGCGATCGATCGCATCGTAGGCCGCTCTACCGTGGCGGGATTCGTACCAAGCCTGGAAGCTAAAGCCCGGCACACCGAGTTCGGGTCCCGACAGTCCCTTCGGAGTGCGCAGCTTGTTCATGCGCGCGCTCGTCAACCAGGGGCCGGACGAGGTCGCGTCGTCGGCCGCGTCGATCACGGTGACTTTCCCGATTCCCCCTCGGCGCAGTGCAAAGGCGAACGCACTACCGGATTGCCCACCACCGACAATGGCGACGTTGTGATCGACGCCCTCGTGATCCGGCACCCAATTCTGCGGGTCGGGCCCGATCAGGCGCAACGCCTCGTGAGCAGCGTGATCGACATCGGATTGAGACATGTTGCACCTGGAGTTTGGAGTGTCGGATGCCGTCAAATCGTAAAAGCGATCGACATTACGTCAATGAAATGGAATGGGCTTTGTTTGACCAAGCGTGCAACGAAATCGTCATGGCGTCGTTGCACGTTGAAAGATTTGCATCGGTGACGCGGCTCGACTTGTCCACGCAGCGTCACGAACCGACCCGAGGCGATGCAGACAACGAACGACTCCACGCTCAGCTTCCTCTACGTCCGGCGCGCAGCCGTTGAATTCATGCTCGCGTCGCCTCCGACAACGCAAATACATTTCATCGACATTCCCGACAGTGACGGCATAGAATCCAACCAATTGGTCCGCACTCGTTGTCTTTTGAATTCCTGGAGCAAACATGCCGGTGTCTGGCGTCATCAGCCTCGAACGAGATACTCCCGAGCTTGCGCAGGTTTACGAGCAAGCCGGCATCCTTCAGTTTCACCATGGGAAGTTCTTGATCGGGCCACTCGCCGTGAAAGCCGGGGATCACGTCCTCGATATCGGCGCCGGCACCGGCCGGCTCACCCAATTCGTCGCGGGTCTCACCGGCATACACGGTCGCGTGACAGGCATCGATCCTCTGGAGAACCGAATTGCCATCGCGCTACTGCGCCAGACCGCGAATTTGACGTTCAACGTCGGCCGCGCCGAGGACCTATCGCACTTTGGAGACGCAGAGTTCGACGTGGTCTACCTCAACTCTGTCTTCCACTGGATCGCGGACAAGTCTCGGGCACTGCAGGAAATTCGCCGCGTCCTCAAGCCCGGTGGCCGGCTCGGCCTGAACATCCAGGATCCATCCAAGCCGCACGAATCACGCACCCTGATGCGCCAAGCGATCGAACAGGCCGGATTTGCCGAAAGGAGCGGAGAGGCGCACCGTGTGCTGGGAGCAACGGACGACCAGTTGAGAGCACACTTCGTCGCGGCCGGTTTCGTCGACTATCGAAGTGAGCTGCGCTCGCTGGTTGACTTCCACGACAGCGTCGGTACGGTCCTCGGCTGGTCCGAAGCCAGCGCATTCGGCAACTTCCTCGACGGATTTTCCGCGCAGGAACGGGATGCGATCCGGCAGGCCTTTGCCACGCTGGTCGAACCAAAACGCGCCCCAGAGGGCCTTCGGCTCGAGCGATACCTGCGCTTCGCTTTCGCACGAAAGCCAGCATGACTTCGATAACGCAGCGCGCGTCCTCCTCTGTAAAAGACGCCCGACGCGAATACAGGACTAGGCCCGCGACGTATCGCCGCCAGTGACGTGAGCCTGTTTGCAACTGTGCGACCGCACCGTTTACCCCGAGGCTCGTTGGCCGACGGCGTAAGAGTCGATTGTCGAAGACCCGAACCGGGGAATTTTTGACAGCTCCAGCACGATCCAACCAAACTGATCGTTGCTGGCGGTCGCCGATGTTCAATGACGTCGCTCACGTGATCCGCTTCCGCGCTCGAGACGAGCAGCATAACGTGACATCGCATAGCAGGCGGCGAAGTAGATCGCCGCCAGGACGAGATAGGCCTCAGTGGAAAACAATCTCCATTCGGGATCAGCAAGGGCTGCCTTGGTCGCGGCAAATGCGTCGAGCAGCCCAATTACCAGAACCAGCGACGTGTCCTTGAAGCCGCCGATGAAGGTATTGACCAGTGGTGCCGAGCAGAGCCGGAACACTTGCGGCCAGATCACCAATTGCTGCGTCCGCCAATAGCCGAGGCCGAGGGCGCGTGCGGCATCCAGCTCGCCGGTGGGGATCGCCTGGATGCCGCCGCGAAAGACCTCCGCCAGGTAGGCCGACAGCAACAGCGTGAGCGCCAGCAGGCACCGCGCGAGCTTTCCACCCGGCGCGTCCCAGGGCACAAGCAGCGGCAGGATAACGGCAACTGCGAACAGCAGGCTCACCAGGGGGCAGGCTGCGCAGCATCTCGATCACTGCAACCGCAGAACTTCTCAAGCCTGCCTGGTCCGAAGTTCGCGCCAGGGCGAGTAGCATGCCAAGCGGCACCGCAAGGGTGAAAGACAGCACAGCCAGGCCGATGGTGAGGGGCACACCACCCCAATCCAGTGGGCTGACAGTCCGAAGACCGAAGATGCCACCACCCATGATCACGATCGCAGCGACGGTACCGATGGACCAGCCCAGCGCAATCCGCCGCCAATGGCGTCCTGCGTCCAACAGACTCCATGTGATCAGTCCCGAAAAGATCATCGTCGCAGCGAGGGGGCGGACGATCTCGCTCGCCGGATAGGCGCCGAACATCATCAGGCGTCCCTTCTCCGCGAGTAGCGCCCAGCACGCACCACGAGTCGCGCGGCAATCGGCAGATGTCCCCGCCCACACCGCATCAATCGTGCCCCAACGCAGCAAAGGCCAGCTCAAGGCCAACACCGTCGCGAGCAGCAGCGCGTCGAGCCAGGTGGCATGCTGCGATGTCGTCGCCGTGCGCCCGCTATCCGCGCTCGCAGCCATGCCGCGCCTGGTCGAGACTTCATTGTAGCGTTCGACCAGTGCGCCGAGCGACAGGTTGAGAACAAGAAACACGCCGAGGATGATTGCAGTCCCTTCAATCGCACGGCCGGTCTGGTTGATCACCGTATTGGTCACCGACACAAAGTCGGGATAGCCGATGGCCACGGCCAGCGTGCTGTTCTTCGCAAGGATCAGCAATTGGGAGGCTGCGGCCGGTACCGCCAATCTTCTGGCCTGAGGCAGCACGACAAGCCAGAGGCCCTTCAGCCGACCGAGTCCCAACGCGCGCGCCGCTTCCCCCTGCCCGATCGGCACTGCCTCGATGCCGGCCCGCACGACCTCCGCAAGCGAAGCCCCATGGAACAGCGCCAAGCCACCGATCAGCGCCAGAAGCTCCGGTGACAACGTCCACCCACCGACGAAATTAAACCCGCGCAGCACCGGCCAATCGAGAAACGGCGCATGAAGCGATGCGGCCGGAAGGGCGAGACCTCGACTGCTGAGAAAGACGCTGGGAAGCAACTCCACCGCGTCGCGCGGCGCCGGCAGGTAGCGGATCAGCAAGCCATACCACAGGAACAGCTGCAGGATCACCGGCGTGTTTCGCAGCGGCTGAACATAGATCCCGGCCAACCGCACGATTCGCGCGCTGGGACTTGCTCGCAGCAGGCCCACGACGATGCCGATAGCCAAGGCGAGAGGGCTTGCGACCAGCACCACAAGCAGGGTGTTGGCCAGCCCTGCCGCCAAGGTGACGACAATCGGATCGGAAGGCGTCACCGCGAACAGCGCTTCCGAGATCTGGAAGCTCGCCGGCCGCCACAGGAAATCGAAACCGGTCGCGATTCCTCGCACCGCCAGCGCGGCGGACAGGACCATCCAGCCTGCCGCCACGCCGATCACGACCGAGACTGCGACGATTGCGCGCCCGGCGAGGCCCCTTCGGCGCCAGCCTCGCGTCGTCAGCGCCGTCAACATGTTTCCTATTGGAACGGCGGCGAGTAGAGCAGGCCCCCGTCGCGCCACAGCGCGTTCTGGCCGCGGGTAAGACGCAGGGCGGTCTTGGGACCGAGATTGCGCTCGAAGATTTCGCCGTAGTTGCCGACGGCCGCGATCACACGGCCACCCCAGACATCGTCCAGCCCGAAGCTTTTGCCGATCCCGGGCGTCACGCCCAGCAAGCGTTGGATCGCCGGGTTCTCGGACTTCTTCTGTGTCTCGAGATTTGCACTGGTGACACCAAGCTCCTCCGCTTCGATCAGCAGATTGAGCGTCCAGCGGGCGATGGCGAACCAATTGGCGTCATCGGCGCGCACCGCCGGCGACAGCGGGGACTTGGTGATGCGTTCCGGCAAGATCACGAAATCGTCGGGCGACGAGGCCCGCGCCGCGCGGCTCGCCGACAGGGTCGAGGCATCCGACAGATAGACGTCGCAGCGTCCGGCGTAGAAGGCGCCCTCCAGCTCCGGCAGGCTTTCGATGATCACAGATTTGAAGGTCAGCTTGTTGGCGTGGAAATAGTCGACCAGATTCTGCTCATTGACCGTCCCCGGTTGAACGCAAACGGTCGCGCCGTTCAGCTCAGTCGATCTAGTGACGCCGAGCTTCCTCGGCACCATGAAGGCCTGGCCGTCGTAGAAGATCGTGCCGACGAACAGAATCCCGAGCGAGGCATCGCGGCCGGACGTCCAGGTGGTATTGCGCGACAGCACGTCGACCTCGCCGGATTGCAGGACGGTGAAGCGCTGCTGTGAGCTCAAGGGAACGAACCGCACCTTTGATGCGTCACCCAAGACGGCCGCAGCCAATGCCCGGCAGTAGTCGACGTCGAGCCCACTCCAGCGCCCCTGTCCATCCGGCAGCGACAGGCCGGCTGATCCCTGGGAGACACCACAGGTTAACTCGCCACGCGCCCTAATTCTATCAACGGTCGGGCCCGCCGCAGCTTCGGAAGCAATCGCAGCAGAAGCCAGAATCATTGCAGCCGCAACAATGCTCTTCAATGTCATCTTGGAATCCGGATTATGAGACAAGCGTGGAACTTGATCGGTTTCTACGATGGAGAAGCAAGAGAGTGCTTTTAAAAAGCGAGGTTAACGCAGGAGGAAATTCTGCATCGTGAATGGTGGACGCAAGCTTCATCCATGCCGGGTGTGCACTCGATCCGAAAGACACTCGCTGCGCAGCTCTTCAACAGCATCTCTCGTTCCACACAATCAACGTTCTCCAGTTGGCACCACCAACGAGAAGACTCTTCGCTTACCGCGCTCACAATGGAAACAGCATTCGTTTGACTAACAAAACGATTTCTCGCCAGTATTGGTTGGCTGTGCCCTTTTCCGAGAGACCAGAGCGGCCATCATCCGGAACGAGGAGCGAGCGTGTCGAACGTGCCATCACCTGCAAGACGATCCACGCTGATGCGTCGTAGGCTATCGAGTTGGTTCATCCTGCTATCCGTTACCGTGATGGCCTCGGGAACAGCCGCAGGACAGACACAGAAGGCGCCTTCAGGCACAAAGCTCGTCGTCGCCGATCAGAACGAGGGACTTCAAACGCTGATGCGCGCCTCCGGCGCCGCGGAGAAGCTTTCGAGCACGATTACCTATGCCAACTTTCTTGGCGGTCCCGCCATTCTCGAAGCCTTCCGGGCCGGCGCGCTCGACCTCGCAACCGTCGGCAACACCCCGCCGATCCAGGCCCACGCCGCCGGAGAGCAGATCCCGATCGTCGCAGCCCGGACGTCGTCGGAAGCCGACTATTTCTTCGCGGTACGGCCGGGCTTGAAGATCGACACACTGGAGCAATTGCGCGGCAAGAGCATCGCATATGGCGAAGGCACCGGACGCCAGCCGTTCGTCCTCAACGCGTTGAAGCTCGCCGGCTTGACGCGGAAGGATGTCCGCCTCGTCCCCCTGCGCGCCGCCGACTTCCCCGATGCGATCCGTTCCGGCCAAGTCGACGTCGCCTCGCTGAACGAGCCGCACTTCTCCCGCTATCTCTCTGATTTTGCCGACCGTGGCGCCAGCGCGATTCCCAAGGCGCAGAACGACCGGCTGCCAAGGAGCCTGACCTACCTCTATGCCAGCAAGAAGGCGTTGGACGACCCCGCCAAAGCGGCGGCGATCCGCGAGTTCGTCGTCGCATGGATCGAGGCCAATCGCTGGTCGAACAAGAACGTCGATGCTTGGGTCGAGGCCTATTATGTCAAGCGGCAAAACCTGAAACCGGCTGACGGGCGCAAGATCGTCGAGGCGGATGGCGTCTACGATTTCCCGTCACTGACGAGCCTCATTCCCAGGCAGCAAGCCCTGATCGACGTGATCGTTGAGGCCGGGGACCTGCCGAAGCGGCTCGACGCGCGGGAGGAGTTCGACCTGCGGTTCGACGATGTCATTAGCAAGACGAACTGAATCGACCATGACGGATCGAGCCGATGATCTGAGCCTACCTGTCTACGTTTCGGGAGCGCCGCGAAGGAAGCGCTCGTCCAACGCTCAGAGCGGCCGCCTGCCCAGGCTCGCGCCGGCTCGGTTGCCGAATGCCGCCATCCTGTTGGGCCCCGTCGTGCTGGTCGTCGTCTGGGAGTTCGCATCAACAGTCGGCTGGATCTCGCCAAAGTTCCTGGCGGCGCCGTCGACCGCCCTGCTCACCGGCTTCAAGCTATTGGCCTCCGGCACGCTCGTTGACCACTTCCTCGCCTCGGCCAGACGAGCCTATCTCGGGCTTGGCATCGGCGTCGCAATCGGTGTCTTGCTGGCACTCGCCGCCGGCCTCAGCCGCATCGGCGAGGCGTCGATCGACGGCCTGGTCCAGGTCAAGCGCGCCATTCCGACCCTGGCGCTGATCCCGTTGGCGATCTTGTGGCTCGGCATTGGCGAAACGATGAAGATCGCGTTGATTGCGTCGAGCGTGCTGATCCCAGTCTACATCAACACGCATGCGGCGCTCAGAGGAATGGACGTGCGTTACGTCGAGCTGGCGCGCAGTGTGAGACTGTCGCGGAGCGCGTTCGTTCGCGAGATCGCGCTTCCCGGCGCACTCCCGGGATTTTTCACCGGGCTCAGGCTCGCCGTGACCACCTGCTGGGCCGCCTTGGTGGTGCTCGAGCAGATCAACACCACCGAGGGCATCGGCTATCTCATGAACCGCGCCCGGGATTACGGCCAGACCGATATCATCGTCGTCGGCCTCGTGATTTACGCCGCGCTCGGCCTGGGCTCCGATTTCGTCGTCCGGCTCTGGGAGCGCAAGGCCCTCTCCTACCGCAAGGCGCTGGCCTGATGAGCGCCTCGATCCACGCTCTCGCGCCCCCGCAAACAAGCTCCGCTCCGGCCGTCCGCCTGGCTGGCGTAACACGCCGCTTCGGCGATCGGATTGTCCTCGACGCCGTGTCGCTCGATCTTGCGCGTGGCGAGTTCGTGGCCTTGATCGGTAGAAGCGGCTCGGGCAAGAGCACCTTGTTGCGCGCCATCGCCGGCCTTGACGACGACATCGATGGTGAAGGCACAATCTCTGTTCCCGACGATCGCTCGGTCCTTTTCCAGGACTCGCGGCTGCTGCCATGGAAAACCGTCCTCCAGAACGTCGTCTTCGGCTTCCGCACGGCGGATGCCGACAAGCGTGGGCGCAAGGCTCTGGCTGACGTCGGGCTCGCCGGGCGCGAAGGCGACTGGCCGAATGCGCTCTCGGGAGGCGAGCAGCAGCGCGTGGCGCTGGCGCGTTCGCTGGTCCGCAGTCCGCAACTGTTGCTCGCCGACGAGCCGTTCGGCGCGCTGGATGCCCTGACGCGGCTCAGGATGCACGACCTGCTGTTCCAGTTGATCCGGCAACAGCGGCCGACCGTGCTGCTCGTGACCCACGACGTCGACGAGGCGATCAAGCTCGCCGATCGTATTCTCGTCATGGAGAACGGGCGGATCACCATCGACCTGCCCATTACCCTCCCTCATCCGCGCGCGCGGGATCACCGTTTCGATGATTTGCGCAACGGGCTTCTCGCCGCCCTCGGCGTTGCCGGCACCGTCTAATCACTCCGACAGGACCAAATCAATGGCTCGCGAACTGCATCTCAATCTCTTCATTCATGGCCGCGGACACCATGAGGCGGCCTGGCGCCACAAGGACTCCGCCCGGCGAGCCCCCACTGATCTCGCCCATTACCGTGACCTCGCACTGGCGGCCGAAGCGGCAAAGCTGGACTCGATCTTCTTTGCCGACCATGTCGCGCTTGGACAAGACCTCGGGCATGCCGCCCGCGGCGAGCTCGAGCCGCTGACACTACTTGGCGCTCTCGCCGCGCTCACGCAGCGGATCGGGCTGATCGCAACGGCGTCGACGACCTACAGCGAGCCCTACAACCTCGCCCGCCAGTTCGCCTCGCTCGACCATCTCAGCGGCGGACGCATCGGCTGGAACATCGTCACATCCTGGGCGCCGGCAGCAGCCGCGAATTTCGGACAGCAGCGCCAAGCCGGCATCGACCGGCGCTACGAGCGCGCCCATGAGTTTGTCGAGGTCGTCTCAAAACTGTGGGACAGCTGGGCAAAGGACGCCATCCTCGACGATCGCGCAGCCGGCATCTACGCTCAGGCCGACCGCATCAGGCGCATCGACCATCGCGGCAAGCATTTTTCCGTCGCAGGCGCCCTCAACGTCCCGCGCTCGCCACAGGGACGGCCGGTCTTCGTTCAGGCCGGCGCCTCCACGGATGGCCGCGCCTTCGCCGCGCGCTATGCTGAAGCGATCTTCACCGCTCATCTGCAAAAAGAAAGCGCCATCGACTTCTATTCCGACATCAAGACGCAGGCCCGCAGGCTGGGGCGACGGCCGGACCAGATCGTCATCCTGCCGGGCATCAGCGCCGCGATCGGATCGACCGAGGCTGAGGCCACGCGGGTGTGGGAGGAGCTGAACGAGCTCGCCCATCCCAGCGTCGGTCTGTCCCGCTTGTCGAACCGGTTCGGCGGCCATGACTTTTCGCATCTGAAGCTTGATCAGGTGCTCTCTGTCGACGATTTCCCGGATCCATCGCGGGTGGAGGCCTCGCGCAGCCGCGCCCAGCTGATCACGGCTTACGTCGCCCGCGAGCGACCGACGCTGCGCCGCCTGCTGCACAGCCTCGCCGGCGCGCGCGGACACTTTACGGCGACGGGAACGCCAGAGCAGATCGCCGATGTGATCGAGGACTGGTTCGTGTCTGGCGCAGCCGATGGTTTCAACGTCATGCCGCCGATCTTGCCAGCACAGTTCACCATCTTCACGGACGAAGTCGTCCCGCTGCTGCGCAAGCGGGGCTTGTTCCGGAGCGAGTATCACGACGGCACCCTGCGCGAACGGCTAGGCCTTGATCCGGTCCCGAGCCAATTCGACGGTCAGGCGCAACACCAGCGCTCGGCGTAAACTGCCGCCGACACAAAATGCGAAAACAACCCCATGCACAGTAGCCGACGCTTGTCAGATCAATGACTTGCACGAAGAAGGATTTCGCGCGCGACGATGCATCGGGCAAAGCCGTTTGACACGTCGGGCAAAACACCGGCAAGATAACATGATCCGGGCATAGCTAATCGCAACCAGAAGCCCGCCAAATTCGTCGTAAGCGGTTCCATATCGCGGCGGTAAAACGGACCAAGTGAACTTCGCCTCAGTGCATCTGTAACCAGCTCTCAAGAGTAGTCTGGATGCCAACGAAACCCGACGACGACCTGCTCCTCTGGCATGCTCTCCACCGTCTTGGGGTGAGATATTGGCACGACGTCGACTTCAACGATGGGCGCACGGCCCATGACTTCTTCACGCCAGACGGCGTGAAGGTCGTCGGGCATAACCGGTTCGAAGGGCGTGAGGAGATCCGGGCATTTTACGAGTGGCGAGCCAGCCAAATCGGCGAGAAGGCAGTGGATCGCCTGGCGATCAGCGGCGTGAAGGCCGTTCGTCATCTTGTCACCAATCTGCACGTCGCATCGAGCAGCGAACACGCCGCGACCGTTCTGGGCATCATCGTCTTCTATGGCGGCCTGACTTATCCGTCCACGCGGCAGTCAAATCCTCCAATGATGGTGGCGGATCTGATCAATGAGTGCGTGTTGAACGAAGACAACGTCTGGCGGTTCAAATCACACACGCTCCAGCCCGTATTCATGAGTGCCGCTGCGCCTCCGTCCATGGAGATCGACCCGATCTTTCTGAAGGATACCTGAACTCACCGAAAGACGATCACAGCACCGCATCAGGGCGTCACGGAGGCCGTCGTCCAGGTGGGGCAATCTCAAACAAACTGGTTTGAATCGTCGACGATGTTGCCGCCCTGTTGCTCACTTACCGCCGGTGACGTCGAGGAACGTGCCCGTGACGAAGGAAGCCTCGGCGCTTGCGAGCCAAAGGATCGCCCGTGCGACCTCTTCGGGTTGACCGCCTCTGCCCATCGGAATCGAGTCCTTGACGCGGTCGACCCGCCCCGGCTCTCCACCGCTTGCGTGCATGTCCGTGTAGATGTGCCCAGGTCGAATGCAGTTGACGCGTATTCCGTCCCGGGCGACTTCCTTGGCGAAGCCGATCGTGAAGGTCTCGAGCGCACCTTTTGACGCTGCATAGTCAACGTATTCTCTTGGACTGCCGAGCCGGGCCGATGCCGAGGAGACGTTGACGACGACACCGCCCCGCCCGTTATAGCGATAGGACATCCGTTTCAGCGCTTGCTGTGAACAGAGAATCGGCCCGATCGAATTGACAGCGAAGATACGCTGCATCCGCTCGAAACCGAGCTCCTCCAGCCGGGACTGCCGCGCCAGCATCGCCGCGTTGTTCACCAATACGTCGATCCGGCCGAACTCCTGGTCGATCGCGGCAAACAATTGAGCGACTTGCTCAGGATCTGCACTATCGGCGCGCACGGTCAAAGCCCTGCGTCCTGCTGCTTCGACCTCAATTGCCACCGCGAGGGCGGCAGGTTCGTTTGCGATGTAACTGATCGCGACGTTGTAACCTTGCGCGGCTGCAAGACGCGCAGTCGCCGCGCCGACGCCACGACTTCCGCCCGTGATCAGAATGAGCGGCGCTTGCGAGATGGTATTCATGTAACGAACCTGCGGTTTGACGATGGAAACTCATTTACCGAACATTGGCTTCTGGCAAAGACTAGTAAGCAACAGCGAGCCACCCACGACGCGGGCAAAGGCGAGCCGCGTCATTCCTTTCATCCGGGCGGATGCGACTTGGTACCGACTTCGACCTCGCTCAGGTGCCTCGAGAGTGCGATCATGAACGGGCAGATCGCCATCGCCGTCATCGCGGTCGCGACCGTTGCCGTCGCGGGTCCGAACCCGTCGCCTAACAAACCATAGAGAACAGGGGCTCCGGCGCCCGCGCCGATGGTGCCGGTATAGAACAAGGCAAATGCACGCTCGGTGCGATGCGGCGAGGTCAGTTCGGGAACGGTGCCATACAGGACCGACGATGTGCCGTTGAGCATCACCCCCAACGCCGGCAGAAGCACAATGGCCGGGACAAGCGGCAGAAACAAGACGCCGAGAATTAGAAAAGCAGTAGCAATCTCGGTGAAGAGAACGGTCTGCCGTGTGCCGACCCTGTCGCCGAGCCAGCCGCAAGCGTACTTACCAGCAGCCCCGCCGATGAAGACAAGCGCCAGAGCAAGACCTCTGGTAGGAAGCGTTGCTCCTTTCTCAATCAGCAGAAACGGCAGGAAAGTGAGGAATCCCATTCTGACGGCGCTATCGAGCATTCCAATCGCGAGCAGCCAATAAAACCCACCCCGACCTTGACCCGCTTGGCTGGACTCTTCCTTCGAGCCTGCTTCATGTCGCTTGCCGACGGCCGGCATCCATACAGCCATTGCGATGCATACTGCGATGCCGGCGGCAGCAAGAGCGAATACGGCGTGTCGCCAGGCAGTGCTGACGAGCAGCACGGACAAGAGCGCCGGGATTGCCGCTTTTCCGAGATCGCCTGTAAAATTGTAAACACCAAGGGGCCCGCGCGCACGGCCCCCGTATGCACGTGAGATTGCTGCGGAGGCCAGCGGGTGTTGGGTGCTCGAACCTGCGCCTGCCAACGCCAGCGCGGAGCTCAACCCAATGATGCCGCCGGAGCTACCTGCAAGAGCGTAGCCCAACGCCGAGAGTGCCGTGCCACAGCAGAGAATAAATTTGGGGTCGATCCGTTCCGCCAGATGCCCTGACGGGATCTGTAGAAAGGCCATGACGCCGGAATACAGACCCCGAAAGATCGCGAGTACGCTGTAGCTGAGCGCGAATTCAGTCTGCCAGATCGGCAGCAGCACGTAGATCGCGTCGGTGAAGCCGTCGTGCAGGGCGTGATTGAGGCCAGTTAGTGCAAGCGTTCGCGCGGCATATGTCCGATTTTCAAGAGCTGCCGAAGGGGGAGCGAGAGTCTCATGATAGGTCATCGATCATCCGAAGCGCACTGAACGATTGCAGAAAATCTAAAGCTTGGTGGAGCTTGGCTTACGAAGCATCGTCAATGTCACAGTGAACCGGGCTTGCGATTGACACAAATCAGTAATATTTTGACTACAGGTTAGAATTTCTATCTTATGACCAATTTTGTCCCCCGACGTAGTCTGCCGCCGCTGAATGCGGTCCGCGCGTTCGAAGCTGCCGCCCGTCTCGGCAGTCTGAAGGAAGCGGCTGCCGAGCTCAGCGTGACCCATGGCGCCGTCAGTCAACAGATCCGTCTCCTGGAAGACTGGTTGGGCGCACCGGCGCTTTTTCGGCGCTCGGTCCGTCGGGTCGTGCTGACGCCTGCCGGCGCGGCGCTGCTGGCTGAATTCGGACCAGCGCTCGATCGCATTTCGGCCGCCGTGCAGCAGCATCGAACCAGACGACATGACACGCCATACATTGCACTGCATGTGAACGCACTCGCGACCTTCAGTCTGCGCTGGCTGTTGCCCCGCATGGGCGCGTTTCGTAAGGAGCATCCCGACATCGAGGTGCGTTTGAGTACATCGAACGAGACGATCGACGAACTGGCGGAGTCATTCGACGTCGTGATCAGGGGTGGACCAGATACCTTTCCAGGCTACACCTCTCGCTACCTCTTCGGTGAGAGGCGGCTACCGGTATGCAGTCCGGCCATCCTAGATCAGGCTCCTCTGGCCGGCGTCCGTGATCTGTCGCGCCATACGTTACTTCACACCACTTCGATGCCCCGATTGTGGCGCGATTGGTTGGCCGAAGCCGGAGAGCCCGCCCTTCGCCCCGAAGCGTCTTTAAGCTTCGATCATTTCTACCTGACGATACAGGCGGCGATCGATGGGCTCGGAGTGGCGATGGGCCCAACCGCGCTGGTCGCTGACGACCTGGCAGCAGGGCGATTGACAACGCCATTTCCGGACATCAGCCTCCCGGCGCGAAGTTACTTCGCCTATCTGCCGGAAGCGCGGCGGACCGATCCACATATCGCAGTGTTCTGCGATTGGCTCGAGCAGCAGGGGCGCGATCTCACCAGCAACTAGGCCCCGAAACCCACAGGGGACGCGAGCCTTTTTCTCACCCAAAACACCGCCCATCAAGAGCGGCGTATTTCAAAGTAGGTTTTTGCTCCACGATGAAAGCCAGCGCCCTCATAGAAGCGCAGCGTCGTCTCCTGCTTCGAGCCTGTCGCTAAATGAACCTTGTAGCAGTCGGCTCGCACGGCAATATCGAGCGCGTGAGCGAGAACCCGTCGGCCAAGTCCCAACTTACGATAGTCAGCGTGAGTGACCACATTTTCAATCACCCCATATGATCTACCGCCCCGAGAAAGGTTGGGCACGATAGCGAGAGTGCATGAAGATACAAGCAATTCTGCTGTTTGGGCCACGATCACAGTCATGAAGTCGGATACAAGCAAAGTCCTCCAAACGTGTTCGACTTTGGCCGTCTCCAATTGAGGCTCATGCGGATGAAGGTGTCGGTAGAGGCTCAACACCTGTGGCAGATCGTCTTGCGTGGCAGATCTGATAATGGCTTCGTTCATTCAGTAAAATCCGGGGAAGCCGAAGACTTTAAGGGGGTATTGATCGGCCGGCCAGTGTTTGCTGTAAAAGTTGATATCGAATTTGAGGTGATGAGTTGAATATTCAAATTGACAGCCTGATAGCAGGTGCTGAGCACGCCGTTGGGGTGGCCGTAATCATTGATGTCTTTCGCCTTTACGACGGCCGCGGTTGCGCTTGCAAAGGCGCGGCGTGACGAGACCGTATGCTGCTTCCGCCCGCCTCACTCAGCCGCCTGGCGTGGCGCGAAGGCACCGCGCCAGCGGGCGGCCGGATGGCGCTCGTCGAGCCGGTCGTGACCGAAGAGTTTTCTGCGCAGGGTCCCGGGCGTGTATTCGCGCTTGGCGAGGCCCCGACGCTGCAGCTCGGGGAGCAGATGGGCATTGAACTCCTGGTAGGAGCCCGGGATCGTCCAATTGATCAGATTGACGCCGTCGATGCCGGCCCGCTGCCATTCGGTGAGTGCGTCCGCAATCTGCTCGGGCGTTCCGACCAGCCGCGGGTGACGCTGGGCGACGAGGCGGCCGAGATCGCCGACCGTCGGCTCGCGGCCGGGCTCGCGCTTGCGCAGCCATTCGATGTGGCTGCGACCGCCATTGGTCTCGATATCCCTCAGCAGCGTCTCCGGTGGATACGGCCGGCCGTCGTCCTGGGACACGCCGAGATTGGAATGGGCGAGGAAGCCGTCGATACTGACATAGCTGTCGAGCTCGGCCTCCTTGCGCTTCGCCTCCGCCTCGGTGCTGCCGATGACGAAAGCAAAGCCCTGGAAGAACTTGATGTCGTCACGACGCCGACCCGCGCGCTCGGCAAGGTCGCGAGTCTCCGTGATCAGCTCGGCGGCGGTTCGCGGGTTCGGCGTCGAGATGAACTGCGCCTCGGCGTTGCGTGCGGCGAAAGCCCGGCCGGCCGTTGACGATCCCGCCTGGAACAGCAGTGGCGTGCGCTGGGGCGACGGCGAGGGCAGATGCGGCCCGTCCACACGGTAACGCTTGCCGACGTGATTGATCCGATGGATCAGGCGCGCATCAGAGAAGATGCCGCGCTCGCGGTCCTTCAGCAGCGCTCCGTCGTCCCACGAGCCTTCCCATAGCTTGAAGACGACCTCGAGATATTCGTCCGCCCACTCGTATCGCTCGTCATGCGCGGTCAGCCGGTCGAGCCCGAAATTGCGGGCGGCGCTCTCCTGGGTCGAGGTGACGATGTT
Source organism: Bradyrhizobium sp. 18BD (assembly GCF_054185225.1). Classification (NCBI taxonomy): domain Bacteria; kingdom Pseudomonadati; phylum Pseudomonadota; class Alphaproteobacteria; order Hyphomicrobiales; family Nitrobacteraceae; genus Bradyrhizobium; species Bradyrhizobium sp. 18BD. The sequence goes on from NZ_JAVAYL010000008.1 coordinate 253,362, forward strand.
CCAGGCGACGCGTCCCCTGCTGATATGATCGAGCGTCGAGGCCCGGCGTGCGAACTCGAAAGGATGAGCCTGCAGCACCGAGCTGGTGAAGGCGAGGCCAAGATGCTCGGTATTGACGGCGAGCGCGGAGAGCAGCACCGAGGGATCGTTGGTCGGGATCTGGAGGCCTTCTCGCGCATTGACCGTGTAGTCGCCACCAACCGGTCCATAGACCCCGACGACGTCGGCGAAGAAGATCGCGTCGAACAGCCCGGCCTCCAGCGTCCTGGCCAGATCGATCCAGAGATTGACGTCCTCGAAATCCGCCTGCCGCGCATCGGGATGGCGCCACAGCCCGTGCTGGATGTGCGACACGGTGTTCATGACGAAGGCATTGAAATGCAGCGCGCTCATACGGAACTCCCCTCGACGTGGCTGAACGAACGCACGGCTGCACGATCGCGGACAAGACGCGGGACCGCGGCGACCAGGCGTTTGGTATATTCGGCGCGCGGACTGAGGAATATCTCGTCCGCCTCTCCGCTCTCGACCACGCGGCCCTGGTTCATCACGAGCACGCGGTCGCTGATGTGGTGCACGACACCGAGATCGTGCGAAATGAAGAGGTAGCTGACGCCGAGCGCCTGCTTGAGATCGCCGAGCAGATCGAGCACCTGCGCCTGGATCGACACGTCCAGCGCGGACACCGGCTCGTCGCAGACGATCACGCGCGGCCGCGGCGCCACGGCACGCGCGATCGCCAGCCGCTGGCGCTGGCCGCCGGACAGTTCGAGCGGCCGTCGGTGCGCAAGCGAGGCCGGAAAGCCAACCAGCGCAAATAGCTCGGCCATCCGTCCGCGCGGGTCAGGCTCGTCATGGGGAAGCACATCGTGAACGATCTGCGCCACGCTCCAGCGCGGGTCGAACGAGCTCAGCGGATCCTGATAGACGATCGAAATGGCGCGCCGCCTGTCACGGCGCCTGGCTTCCGGCAACGCGCTCCAGCTCTCGCCGAGCAGCTCGACCGCGCCTTCGTCCGGCGTCTCCAGCGCTATGGCAAGGCGCGCCACCGTCGACTTGCCGGAGCCGGACTCCCCGACAATGCCGAGCGTCTCGCCGCGGCGCAATACGAAGGAGACGCCGTCGACAGCCGTATGCAGGTTCCCGTCCGGGCCCTTGAATCGCTTCACCAGACCGTCGGCACGCAAGAGCACGTCAGGTTCCGGCCGCTCGCCGGCACGCTGCGACCGACGGTCCGCGTGGCTCGGGGTGAAGCGTGGCGCGGATGAGGGAGCGAGCCGGCTGCCACGTGAATGGGCCGACGGAATGGCGTCGATCAGACGGCGCGTATAGTCGTGGCGCGGATCCCCGAAGATCTGCTCTGCGGAGCCGCGCTCAACCACCTCGCCATCGCGCATGACCAGAACCTCGTCGGCCATCCGCGAGACCACAGCGAGATCGTGGCTGATCAGGATCAGCGCCTTGCCGCGGGCGCGTGTCTCCTCCAGCAAGGCCAGCACCTGCGCCTGAATGGTGACGTCGAGCGCGGTGGTCGGCTCGTCTGCAATCAGAAGCCGCGGATCGAGTGAAAGCGCGGATGCGATCAGGGCACGTTGACGCTGCCCGCCGGAGAGCTGCTGTGGCAATTGACGCGCTTTCAACTCGGGATCCGGCACGCCGACGAGCTTGAGCAGATCGACGACGCGGCGCTCGCGTTCGGTGCGTGTCCGCAGCTCGCCATGCAAGCGCAAGCCTTCGGCGATCTCCTCGCCCACCGGGCGGAGCGGATCCAGCGACACCAGCGCATCCTGGAGCACGAAGCCGATGTCTTTTCCCCGGAACGCCCGCCATGCCCGATCGCTCAGGCGGCTTAGTTCGCGGCCGGCAAAGGCCAGGCGGTCGGCGTGCAGGATCGCCTCAGGTCCCGGCAGGCCGACCAGGCTGCGCGCGGTCACGCTCTTGCCCGAGCCGGACTCGCCGACGATGGCAAGACAACGTCCCTGCTCAAGCTTGAACGAGACCCCCTTCACGGCTGCAACCTGCCGCGGCCCGCGACCGAACGACACTTTGAGGTTCTCGACTTCGAGCAGCGGCGTGGTCGCCGAGCCCATGGAACCGTCGGAGGAGACGAAGGCGGCTGGCCTCGGGATGATCGTCACAGCGCCCTCGCCCGTCCTTCGAGGCGCCGCTGCAGGTAGCGGCCGATCGTCGTGACCGACAGCGCGAAGGCGATGATCGCAAGCCCCGGCATCACTTCGAGCCACCATGCCCGCGTCACGTATTGACGGCCTGCATCGAGCAGCGCGCCCCATTCGGGAGACGGCGGTGCGACGCCGAGCCCGAGGAAAGCCAGGCTTGAGGCCCACACGATCGATTGCCCGAGACCCAGGGTGATCATCGCGACCAGCGGCCGCATGGCATTCGGAAAAATGTGACGGCGCACGATGCGCCAATAGGGATGGCCGAGCGCACGCGCCGCTTCGACGTAGCCGGCATGCTTGACGGTCAGAAACTGGCCGCGGATCATGCGAGCGTAGCCGGGTGCGGTGCCGACCCCCACTGCAATGATCAGCGTCGTCGTCGTTGCCTCGAACACCGTGATCAGCAACAGGCCGAGAAACAGATTGGGAAAGGCGAACAGCACTTCCAGCAATCGGCTGACGGCACCATCCACGGCGCCGCCGGCGAGCCCGGCCGAGACGCCAAAGATCAGGGCGAGCGTCATGCTCAGCGTGGTGGCGCCGATGCCGATGGCGAGCGACTGTCGTGTGCCCTCGACCACCCGCGAATAGAGATCGCGGCCGGACTGGTCGCTGCCGAACAGATGCGCAAGCGACGGCGATTGCAGCGTCGCGCCGAGATCGGTCCGGAACGGCGCGTGTGTCTGAAGCAGCGTCGGCGCCAGCGCCGCAAGGACGTAAAGGAGGACGATCGCAGCCGCCAGATAAACGCTGGGCGGCATGGCCCGGGCGCGCGCAGCGGCAGTGGCAAGGCCACGCCAAAGCTGGATCGGCAGAAGCGTGCGATCGGGGACGAAATCACTCGTGCTGGTCATGTTGCCTTAAGCCGCGGATCGATGAGGGGGTAGGCGAGATCGACGAGCTGGTTGGCGATAATGTACATGCCCGCCGAGGCGACGATGATCCCGGTGACGAGCGGGACATCGCGAGCCGACGTGGCCGCTACCAGCACTCCACCGAGGCCTGGCCTCGCGAACACCGTCTCAATCACCGCCGCTCCCGAGAACAGCGCGCCGAGTGCCCAGCCAGACAATGTGATGCCCGGCAGCGCCGCGTGGCGCAGCACGTGGAGCAGTCTGACGCCGAGATCGCTCATGCCGCGCATTCGCGCGGAGGTCACAAATGGCTGGTCGAGAACACGCGCGAATTCCTCCCGGATGACCTGACCAATGAAGCCCGAGAGCGGGATCGCAAGCGCGAACGCCGGCAGTATGAGCCCGATCGCGCCGGTGCCGCTCTCGACCGTAAGCAGCCGCAGCTTCAAGGCGAACACCACGAGGAGGATCGTACCGATCCAGTATGGAGGCGACACGGCGGCCGCGACCTGAAAAGAGGCAACCGCGCGCGAGACCGGATCGCGACGGCCGGCGGTCGGTACCGTCAGACCGATGGCGATGATCCAGGCCAGGGCGAGGGCCGACAGGGTCAGCTCGATCGTCGGAGGAACCTGCTCGACGATGATCGACAGGACCGGTCGATGCGTCTGATAGGACTCGCCGAAATCACCCCGGGCAAGGCCGGCCAGATAGCGAAGATATTGTACGGCGACCGGCGCATCGAAGCCGTATTTCGCATTGACCTTCGCAAGCTCTGCCGCCGTCGGCTGGGTGAAGGTGCCCGCCGCGACGTTGAGAATGAGCTCGGCGCGGTCGCCGGGCAGCAGCGCCTGAATGCAGAAGGTGAAGCTCGCCACCGCCCAGAACACGGCGATGGCGCCCAGCAACCGTTGCGCCATGCGGCCAGACCTGCTCCGCCAAGCGCTAACGATGCCGGCCGGGCGTCCGTGAATGATCGCGCTCATTTCTCGAAATACGCATCGTGGAAGACGGGCTCGCTGACAGGGCTCGAGATCCAGATGTCCTTGAGCTTGGGCTGGCTCGCGATCGATACCGTCAGGGGAAACAGCCCGACCACCGCCGCGTTGTCGACGATGATGCGCTGGGCAGCCTCGTAGAGCGGAAGTCGCGCTTTGTCGTCAAAGGTCCGGTCCGCCTGCTCGACCAGATTCCAGAGCTCCGGCGGCTGGAAACGCGAGGCATTGTTGGCGTTGATGACGCCATTCTGGTCCGGTCGCCAGGAGATCTTGAGGATCTCGGCCGAGGACGCCACCCAATAGGCCGGCTGTGCCTCATAGTCGTCGATGCCGCGGCCCTTGCCGGCGAACCAGTCTGCCTGCGGGATCGGCTTCAGCACGACATCGAACCCGGCGGCACGGGCCTGATCCTGCAGGATCTGCAGCACGACGATGCCGTCGCTCGAGATCAGCGAGCCGCCGGCATAGAGCAGCCGCACCGTCAGCCGCTTACCGTTCTTGGTGCGGATGCCGTCGCGGGTCCGTTCCGTCCAGCCGGCCTCGTCCAGCAGGCGGTTGGCAGCGTCGGGATCATAGGGAAAGGAGGTCGCGAGCTCCTTGAGATGCTCGGGCGTACTGACGCTGAGCGCGCCGTTGCCGTTGAACGGGATCGAGCCGTGAAAAGCCACCTCGACCGCCTTCTGACGTTCGGACACCTGCGCGAAGGCGCGCCGTACGCGCACATCGTCGAACGGCGGACGCGAGGTGTTGAGCTGGAGCCGCGTCGGCGTTCCGCCGGTGATGTCCTGAATCACGGTGAAGCGCTTCTGCGCGTCCGCCCAGTCCACTGCCGGGACATCGTAGATCGCGTCGGACTCTCCGTTGGCCAGAGAGCCATAGCGGACGGTGTTGTCCTTCAGAAATTTCCAGACGATGCCGTCGACATAGGCCGGCCCCTGATGCTTCGCGGTGGCGGGGGCGGAGTTATAGTTCGGATTGCGCTTGAGAATGACATTCTGGCCGCGGTTCCAGGCCTCGACATAGAACGGACCCGAGCCGACCGGTTTCTCGCACAGCGCCTGCGGTCCGAGTTCGAGCGCGGTCGGCGACAGAATGCCGAAGAAGTAGGTCGACAGCACGGTGAGGAACGGCTGATACGGCCGGCTGAGCTCGATCTTCAGCGTCAGCGGCTCCGGCGCGGTGACGCTGCGGATATACTCGCCGATATAGAGCTTGCCGTTGCGGTTGACCTTGTCGGGGTCGTTCGAGAGCCAGCGGTCGAAATTGGTGACAATCGCCTTGGCATCCAGGACTGTGCCGTCGTGGAAGGTCACGCCGGGCTTGATCTTGAAGACATAGGTAAGATTGTCTTCGGAGATCGTCCAATCCGTTGCGAGCCACGGCACGATACGGCCATCGTGGGTGCGCGCCACCAGATTATCGGCGTATTGACGCTGGATGTAGCCCGCCTGCACCCAGCCGGCATAAAGACAGCCCGGCTCCTGATAATGACCATAGCGGATGATGCCGCCGCGCTTGTCATCGTCGGCTGCATACGCCGGTACGATCGCTGCGCAGAGGACGGCGGCAAGGGCTGCTCCACGGCCGATATTGCGGATGGCCTCACGAGCGAACGACTTCATTGAACAGCGCTCCAGAAACAGGAAATCGAAGACATGCGACTGCGCTCGCAGCGCGCGCTACGGCTCTTGCGGACACCGCCTAGAACACGCCGTCATATTCCAGCGTGACGCGGTGAATGCGACGGGGCGCCTTTCCGTAATCTCGAACCGCGTAGTGCTGGACCTGCCTGTTGTCCCAGATGGCGACGTCGCCCTCCTGCCGCTCGAACCGGGCCTGCACTTCCGGCGTCTTGATGACGTCGTAGAGATAGTTGAGCAGGTTCTGGCTCGCAGTCTTGGACACGCCAAGAAGATGACTGGTGTGCGCCTCGTTGACGAAGATCAGCTTGCGGCCGGTCTCGGGGTGGGTCTTGATGACGGGTACCTCGATCGGCGGAAATCTCACGCTGGCCTCGGCAACGCGGGCCAGCCCTTCCTCCGCGGTTTCCTTGCGCCCGGCAGCATAGCCCGAGAGGAGATCCGACAGCGCCGCTTTCTTCGGCGAGGCCAGGAAGGTGTTGACCGCCGTCAATTTCTCGAAATAGCGGGCGAGATCGGGATCGAGCAACTCATACGCGGCCGACGAAGAGGCCCAGATCGTATCGCCACCGCCGCCGGCAGGAACCTGCTTGATATGCAGCACCGTCGCCTTGGGCGGCTCGCGCTGCCAGGAGACATCGACGTGCCAATTGTCGGTGCCGCCCGATTTGGTGTGCTCATCGTGGGCAATGACCTCGATCTCGGGAAACTCGCTCACCGAGGGTAGATAGACGTTCTTGCGGACCGGTTTGCCGAAGACGCTGGCGAGTTCGACATGCTGGGCATCGTTCAATGCCTGATTGCGGATGAAGATGACACCGTGCTCGACCAAGGCACGGTTCAACTCCTGCCTGTTGCGATCGCTGAGCGGTCTCGTCAGATCGACATTCTCGATCACCGCACCGATCAGCGGCTTGTAGCGACGGACGGACAGACTTTGATGTGATCCCGTAACTTTCGCAGCCGACTGCTCCAACACAACGACCATCACCCGATCCTTCCATCAACCTGTAATGAGCGAGAAATGGTCGAGCCGCATTCCCGTCAAGTCAAGCTCGTCCCGAAAATAAGTAAACTCTCTTTGCGAAGCGACGACGAGCATTCGATCCATATTTTTATCGACGAATGACGCGAACACTTTGTCCTACGATGTACCGTCCATGCGAGCAGCTCCCGCGGAGTTGCAACGGACAGCTGGAGTCTTGCGCCGGTCATGAAGACCCGTGATGAAGAAAGACGGCGCGGAAGTTCCAATCCCCATACTTCGAGGTCATTCCCGCGCGATCGCCGTTCCACACCACAGAGGCGGCGGTCGCACCAGCCGCTGGACAATCGAAAGGAAAAAGCGATATGCCCGCCTCCATCAGCTCGCATCTCCTACTGCGACGTAGAAGCTGAGAGCTTCCTTCCCTTTCGCACGGCAAATCGCATGCAGCTCCTCTCCAAAGCCGATCGTTTGGCTTTCCGCGACGTCCGTTTCGTTCTGACCGATATGGACGAAACCCTCACCTTTGGCGGTCATCTCGCTGCGCAGACGTATCTGGCACTCGAACGGCTGCAAATGGCTGGCGTGAGGGTCATTCCGGTGACCGCCGCGCCGGCGGGCTGGTGCGATCAGATGGCAAGGATGTGGCCCGTCGATGGTGTTATTGGCGAGAACGGCGGATTCTTCTTTCAGCGCAGCGATTGCCACGATGGTCTCGAACGCATCTTCTGGCATCCGGTGGAGCACCGGCAATCCATCACGGATAGGCTCGCCGGAATCGGCGCGCAGGTTCGCGCGACCGTGTCTGGCGCGATCCTTGCGGAAGACCAGCCGTTTCGCCTGACAAGTGTTGCATTCGCCCAACCCGACAGCTCCGCCACCGCGACGCAATTGTCGCGGCATTGCGCACCGCCGGAGCCGATGTGACCGTGAACAATCTTTGGGTGCTCGGCTGGCTCGGAGGTTACGACAAACTCCTGATGACGAGACGCATCCTGGCCAACGTCTACGCGCTCGACATCGATCTCAGACGCGAGGAGGTCCTCTATATCGGAGACTCGACCAACGACGCGCCGATGTTCACCTTCTTCCGCCATACTGTGGGCGTCAGCACGGTGGTGCGCTACCTCAGGGACATTCCGACGCCGCCTGTCTGGATTACGGACGGGCCAGGCGGCGCTGGCTTTGTCGAGATGGCAAATGCTGTGATTGCGTCGCGAGGCGGCGCGTAGGTCACAGGGCACGGTTGCTGCCGCAATATATGGCAGCGACCACTGGCACACACGCGTGTCGTCAAGCACGTCATTCTTTGAGGCCGTCGCGGCTTCGAATTTTCACCTACCGTGCGTCCAAAATAGAAAATTGACCCACGGGATAAACAAGCCATAGCGTGGCCTGGATGAGTTCGTCTCCCCTCCAGAGATTTTCCGCCATCATGACGCCCGCCTCCCTCCATCTCGCAACGTCCATCACCGCGGCGGCTGCCGCCGTCGACTGGTTGTCAGTCGGAGGCGGCCGTTCAAGATAGACTTCCGGGAGGCGCAATTGCATCATCGCCTGCGTGCCGTTGACGACAAATCAGCCAAGATCCACGCGATCTGGCGGTCCCTGCAGAGCGAAGCGACCGAGCTGGCTCGCACCGAACATGCGCTCGCGATCCTCGTAGACAAGTACGTCTGTGCTCATGCCCGTTTCGAAGACGCTTTGACGGCTTGCATCGTCGGCAGCCTTGCGGATCCGCCTTTGCCGCCGTCCTTCCTGTCGAGCACAGTTACGCACATCGTCGAGGACGACGACGACATCGCCCTGGCAGCCGCGCTCGATCTCGCAGCCATTGTCGAGCGCGACCCCGCTGTCGACGGGGTGTTGAGACCATTTTTGTTCTACCCGGGATTTCGCGCTCTGCAGATCTACCGCGCAGCACACCATCTCTGGACCCGCGGCAAGCGCGACATGGCGCTACTGTTTCAGAGCATCGCATCAAGGCGGTTCTCGATCGATATTCATCCGGCGGCCTCGATAGGAACCGGCGTCTTCATCGACCATGGCGTGGGTGTGGTAATCGGCGAGACGGCGGTGCTGGAGAACAACATCTCCATGCTCCACGAGGTGACTATCGGCGGTAGCGGAAAGCACGCAGGCCGACGGCACCCGCATATCCGCGAAGGCGTGCTCCTCGCCGCCGGCGCGACTCTCCTGGGCAGCATCGAGGTCGGCACCGCCGCCAAGATCGGCGCTGGGAGCCTGGTGACAAAATCGATCGCAGCAAGATCCACAGTCGTTGGCGTCCCCTCAATCGCGGTGGGAACGACCAGCGGAGATGCTCCAGCATTTGCGATGGACCACGGCCTGCCGGGGTAGACGCACTTGAAAGGAAGCAGAATGACAGGATCGCGGTTTTCCGGCATCGGGCGCCGATCGTTCATCGGCGGCACAGTCGCCGCAGCGGCTTTTGCCAAAGGCGATTTGGGCACATCCGCTGCGTTTTCTCAGCAGACGGACGAGCCGCAGCATGGCGGCACCCTCAAAATTCTGCTTCGTCAGGACCCGCCGGCGGTGATCTCGGCGGGTAACGCGTCCGGCCCATCAAAGCTGGTCAGCAGCAAGATCATTGAAGGTCTGCTCACCTACGATTTTACTCTCAATCCGCAGCCTCATTTGGCAACGTCATGGCAGGTCAGCCCGGACAAGCGTGAATTCACCTTCACGTTGCGCCAGGGCGTGAAGTGGCATGATGGACGGGACTTCACCTCGGAGGACGTCGCCTTCTCGATCCGACTGGCCGCAGAGATTCATCCGACGGGCCGGGTCAACTTTCGGAACCTGACCGAGATCCGCACGCCCAACCCGCACACGGTGACGATCGTATTGTCGCAAGCCAGCCCTGCGCTGCTCACTGCATTTTCGGGGACCGAGACAGCGATCGTCCCCAAGCATCTCTACGGCGGCACGGATTATTTCAATAATCCGGTCAATGCCAAGCCGATCGGCACCGGGCCGTTCCTCTTTAGGGAATGGGTTCACGGCAGCTTCATCCGGCTGGAGCGGAATCCCGTGTATTGGGACCAGCCCAAACCGTTTCTCGACGGCATCATCGTGCGTATCGTGCCGGATATGGCAGCTATCGCGATCGCGCTCGAGACCGGCGAAGGCGACATCGGCTACAACACCCCGATCCCGCTGGCCGACCTGGACCGTTTCAAGACGTTGCCGCAGATCGGCATCGAGACACGCGGATACGAGGCCGCGGGCGACTGGACCACGCTCATCTTCAATCTCGACAATCAGTATCTGAAGCAGCTCCCGGTCCGCCAGGCCATTGCACATGCGATCGATCGGGACGCGGTGTTGCGACTGGGCTGGCTTGGATATGGCGTGGTCGCCACCAGCCCGATCACGAGGTCGCTGGATCGCTATGCAGCACGCGACGTCCCGGTCTATCGTTTCGATCCGGCGACGGCGGAGCGGCTACTTGACGAATCCGGCCTTCCGCGTGCAGGCAATGGCGTGCGCTTCGGGTTGACGCTCGATCCGCTGCCGTCGACCGAGAGCTTCCGCAACGTCGCCGCCTACATACGTCAGGCACTCGGCAAGGTCGGTATCGCAGTGACCGTGCGCGCGCAGGAATTCGGCACGTATGTCAAGCGCGTTTATGCCGATCGTGACTTCGACTTCGCCTATGCATGGCTCATCAACGGGACAGATCCCTCGCGCCTGCAGAGCTACTACTCGTCGAAGAACTTCAAGCCCGGCGTGCCGTTCTCCAATGGAGCGCACTATCAGAACGGCGAAGTTGACCGGCTGCTCGACGCCGGAGTGGTGGAAGTCGACGATGTGAAGCGGATCGAGATCTATGCCGAAGTCCAGCGCATCCTCGCCCGTGAGCTGCCGGGCCTCGATCTGGTCGCACAACAGGTGTTCACCGTCTACAACAAACGCGTGCACGATCACACGGTCAACGCGGACGGTCTGCAGAGCACGCTTGCAAGCGCCTTTATCCGGGTTTGATCGAAAAGACGCAGCAGCTTTGTCCAAGCCACCGACGAGAGAGCAAAATGAACAAGCTGCTGACGGTCCCCGCAAGGGCATAGTGCAGCCAGGTCTGCGCTTCATTTGAAAGACCGTTTCCTTGACGGTCTCCGATAACGGCTCGTAACCTTCAGGCCATCGCGCACTGCGCAAATCAAAGCGCCGCTGCGCAATCAATTCGAGAGAGCGTTAGATGATCAGGATGATGAGCGTGTTGACGCTCGCTACAGTGCTGGCGACATCGGGGCCGACTTCAGCGGAGGAGAAGGAGACGCCGATCCGTGGCGGCACGCTGAATTCGATCGTTCATCCGGAGCCTCCGCTTCTCTCGCCGCTCCTGAACACGGCCACGCCGACCGTTCTGGTCGCAACCAAGATCAACGATGGTCTCGTCGACTACGCCCAGGACGGCAGCATCAAGCCCCAGCTCGCGGAAAGCTGGGACTTCTCGAAGGACGGTCTGACGCTGACCTTCAAGCTGCGCAAGGGCGTTACCTGGCACGACGGTCACCCCTTCACTTCGGCGGACGTCAAGTTTTCGATAGAGGAAGGACTGCTGAAATACTCCTCGGCGGGAAAGCGCATTTTCCAGACCTTGTCGAAGGTGGAGACGCCGGACGAGCAAACGGTCATCCTGACCCTGTCGAAGCCGACGCCGGTGATCTACCGCAACTTCAACGCTCAAGCGCTATGGCTGCTGCCCAAGCATCTTTATGAAGGAACGGATATTCGCTCCAATCCATGGAATGCCAAACCGATCGGAACGGGTCCTTTCGTGTTCAAGGAATACGTGCGCGGAAGCCATATCGCGCTGGACCGCAATCCCAACTATTGGGACGCAGGCAAACCCTATCTCGACCGTGTCGTCTTCAAGATCATCCCCGACGCTGCCGGCCGCGCCGCCGCGTTCGAGACCGGTGCCGTGCAATTCGGCCAGCAACATCCGATCACCTTCGCCGACGCCGAACGGTTGAAAAAGGACGGCCGTTTCGTCGTCGATACGCGTGGCTACGAATTTTCGCCGACCTGGTTCTGGCTCGAGCCGAATCACAAGAACCAGTATTTGCAGCACACCAAGGTGCGCCAGGCGATTGCGCATGCGATCGACCGCGGCCTGCTGCTGAAGACGGTGTGGGGCGGTTACGGCAAGGTTGCCGACAGCCCGATCCCCTCGGCGCTCAAGCCGTTCCATCTCGGCGAGGGTTTGCAGCAATATCCGTTCGATCCCAAAAAAGCCGAACAGCTTCTCGATGAGGCGGGCTTTCCGCGCAAGGAAGGCGGTTGGCGCTTCAAGTTGACGCATGATTTCATTCCATACGGCGACGACTACCGCCGCACGGGCGAGTTCGTCCGCCAGTCGCTGCGCCGCGTCGGCATCGACGTCACGCTCGGCAGCCAGGATTTGACGACCTGGCTGAAGAGCGTCTTCACCGACTACAATTTCGACCTGATCAGCTCCTGGGGCAACGCCGGCGCCGATCCGCAAATGGGCATCGAGACGCGCTTCTGGTCGAAGGCCCGCATGCCCGGCACCTCCTGGGTCGTCGTCTCCGGCTACGAGAACGCCGAGCTGGACGCCGCAATCGAGGATGCCCAGACCCAGATCGACCCGCAGAAACGAATCGAGGATTACAATACGCTGCAACGCATCGTGCAGCGCGATCTGCCGCTGATCCCGCTGTTCGAGATCGACTGGTTCTCGGTCTACGACAAGCGTCTGCACGGCCTGACCAACACACCCAACCAGCGCGCTGACAATTTCGCCAACGTCTATTTCGCGCCCGAATGAGTTCCGCTGGCCAATCCCGATCTCTGGCGCGATACGTCGTGCGACGCGTGTTGCTCGCGATCCCGCTGATTCTGGGAATCATCGCTTTCAACTTCTTCCTGCTGCAACTTGCACCCGGCGATCTCGCCGACGTGGTGGCCAGTGAGCAAGGTGGCGCCGCGGCGGATGCGGGCTATGTCCAGGAGCTCCGCAAGGCCTTTGGTCTCGACCTGCCGATCCTGCTTCAACTCTGGACCTATCTGAAGAATGTCGCGACCCTCGATTTCGGCTTCTCGCACCGCTACGGCATTCCCGTGACGGAGCTGATCACCGCCCGGCTGGGCGGAACGCTACTGCTGGCCGCAACCAGCCTCGTCATCGCAGTGATCCTCGGAACAGTCCTCGGCCTGCTCGCGTCCTGGCGGCCGGGCGGCGTGATCGACAGCGTCGTTTCGATCCTGGCGACGCTGGCCTATTCGGCGCCATTGTTCTGGGTCGGGCTGATGCTGATCGTGCTCTTCGGCGTCTATCTGCAATGGCTTCCGACCGGCGGCATGCAGGAAGTGACAAAGGTGCCCCTGCAAGGTGCGGCACTGCTCGCCGACCGGCTGCACCACCTGGTCCTGCCTGCAACGACGCTCGCTCTTTTCTTCATGGCCATCTATGCCCGGATGACGAGGGCTTCGATGATCGAGGCCATGAGCCAGGACTACATACGAACGGCCCGCGCCAAGGGCCTGCGCGACCGCCGCATCATCTTCCGGCACGGCTTCCGCAATGCGCTGCTGCCGCTTGTGACGATGATCGGCCTCCAGGCCAGCACCCTGCTGGGTGGCTCCGTCGTCGTCGAGACAGTCTTCGCCTGGCCGGGTATGGGAAGGCTCGCCTTCGAGGCGGTCAGCAACCGGGACCTCAACCTTCTGCTCTCGATCATGCTGCTGAGTTCCTTCGTCGTCGTCGCCGTCAATCTCGTCGTCGACGTTCTCTACGCATGGCTCGATCCGCGCATCGAGGTTGGTGCATGAGTTCGACATCGGTTGTCCGTGCAGTCATGGCCTCGCCGGCCGGCATCGCGGGAAGTCTCGTAATCATCGGCGTCCTCGCTGCCGCCACGCTGGCCCCCTTTCTCTATCCCGGCGATCCCTCGGACATGGTTGCTTCACCCTTCATCTGGCCAGGCAACGATCCAGAGTTTCCACTCGGCACCGATCTGATGGGGCGCGACCTGACCGCCGGCCTGTTCCACGGCGCCTCCGTCTCGCTGATGGTCGGAGCCGTCGCAGCCGCGATCGCCCTGGCGATCGGTGTCAGCCTGGGCGCGGTTGCCGGTTACTACGGCGGATGGATGGATGACCTGATCATGCGGGTCACCGAGCTGTTCCAGACCATGCCGGCCTTCCTGCTCGCCATCGTCATGGTCGCGGTCCTCAGTCCGTCGATCTACACCATCATCCTGGCACTAGGAATCACTGCCTGGCCCGGCATCGCGCGGCTGACGCGTGCGGAGGTACTGGCCCTGCGCAACCGCGATTTCGTCCAGGCGCTGGTCGGCATGGGCATGTCGGACTGGCGCATCGTGCTGTTCCATGTCGTGCCCAACGCACTGACCCCGGTCATCGTCGCGGCTTCCATTCTGGTGGCGACCGCGATCCTGTCCGAGGCAGGCCTCTCCTTCCTCGGCCTGGGCGATCCCAACCATGTGAGTTGGGGGACGATGATCGGCGCCGGCCGTGACGCCTTGCGCACGGCGTGGTACCAGACCGCGATTCCCGGCCTCGCGATCATGATCACGGTGCTCGCGCTGAACCTTCTCGGCGATGCGCTCAATCATGCGCTCAATCCAAGGCTCAGACGGTGACCGCGTCCTCCCATCTGCTCGAGGTCACAAATCTGGACATCGCGCTACGGCGTGGAAGGACACTCCTGCCTGCTGTCGCTAATCTTTCCTTCGGAATTGCACGCGGCGAGACCCTCGCCATCGTCGGCGAATCCGGTTGCGGCAAGAGCATCAGCATGCTGTCCCTGCTCGGCCTGCTGCCGAAGCGCGACTGGGAGGTCAGCGGCAAGGCGCTGTTCGATGGCTCGGACCTCATCGCGCTTCCCGACAAGAAGCTGCGCCGCATCCGCGGCAATCGCATCGGTTTCATCTTCCAGGATGCAATGGCGGCGTTCAACCCGGTCCTGCCGATCGGATTGCAGATCGCCGAGGTACTAACCAGCCATTCCTCCATCTCGTTCGCAGCCGCGGAGAAGCGCGCCGTCGAACTCCTGTCGTTGACCCATGTGCCTGATCCGCACCGGCGCGTGCACGACTATCCGCATCAGCTTTCCGGAGGCCTGCGCCAGCGCGCCATGATCGCGATGGCACTCGCCTGCGATCCGCTCCTGCTGATCGCCGACGAACCCACGACCGCACTTGATGTCACCATCCAGGCCCAGATCCTCGATCTTCTCCTGGAGATCCAGCGCGAGCGGCAGATGGCGCTCATTCTCATCACCCATGATCTCGGCGTCGTCGCCAACATGGCCGACCGGGTTCTTGTGATGTATGCCGGCCGCAAGGTCGAAGAACAGCCGGTCGATACGCTCATCACCGCGCCGGCTCATCCTTACACGCGAGGCCTGCTTGCAGCTCGCCCCCGCCTCGGCCGCGAGGGCAACCGCCAGAATCGTCTTCCTGCCATTCAGGGGGCGGTGCCGGCGCTGGGCGCCTGGCCGAACGGCTGTGCCTTTGCGCCGCGTTGCCCGTCCGCCGAAGGGCGCTGCCGGGACGCGCGCCCATTACCGACCCACTTCGAACCGCTCACGCTCGCTTGTCACGTCGTTGCCGACGAGAGGCGCAGCGTGCGCCCCAAGGATGTCTCCGGTGCTGCAGAAGTCGCCGACGAAAGCAACTGACTTGCTTGCGATCGAGCATCTGTCGGTTGCCTTCGCCACCAACCGTGGCCGACTGCAGGCGGTCAGCGATGTCTCGCTGACGGTTGCGCCGGGTGAAACATTGGCGCTGGTTGGCGAATCCGGCTGCGGGAAGTCGACGCTGGGACGCGCTATCATGGGCATCGTCCCTCCGAGCAGCGGCGCGGTCAGGCTTGAGGGTGTCGATCTGGTCCCGCTCGGCCGTTCGGCTCGTCTGCCCTACCGGCGCGCGGTGCAGATGATCTTTCAGGACCCGTTCGGGTCGCTGAACCCGCGACAGCGCGTCGGCGACATCATCGCAGATCCTCTCCGCGTCCATCGATTCGGCAATCGCAAGGAGATCAAGACCCGGGTCGCCGAACTGCTCGATCTCGTCGGATTGCCGGCCGCGTCCGCCGCCCGTTATCCGCACGAATTCTCCGGCGGTCAGCGTCAGCGCATCGGCATCGCCCGCGCCCTGGCGCCCACGCCCGATCTGATCATCTGCGATGAACCGGTTTCCGCGCTCGACGTCTCGATCCAGGCACAAATCCTCAACCTGCTCGCCGATCTGCGCGACGAGCTCGGCGTGTCCTATCTCTTCATCAGTCACGACCTCGCCGTCGTGGAGTTTCTCGCTGACCGGGTCGCGGTGATGTATCTTGGACGCATCGTCGAGATAGCACCGCGCGGCGACCTGTTCGCGCGGCCCGCGCATCCCTACACCCGCGCGCTGCTCGACGCCGTGCCACGCATCGAGACGCGCAAAGCCAGCCCCGGGCCGAGACCGATGCAGGGCGACGTTCCCAGCCCCTACGCGGTGCCCGCCGGCTGCGCCTTCCAGGCGCGATGTCCACGCGCGCGGGAACGTTGCCGTGGCGAAACCCCGGCCCTGGAGACTTTTGCGACAGGACACGCAGTGGCGTGCTTTTTCCCGTAAAGCTCCGCTCCTAACGTAATACCGCCAACGAAGGCTGGCCCTGTCGCGGCGCGTCAGCACGCGTGCAAGGAATTGTCCTGCATGCGGCCAAATGGAAAATGTCGTTCCGAAGAATTCGCCGTAGTCGCAGCGATCCTGCCAAATTGGATTCCTTCGCAAGTCTGATGTGTCGCGCGTCGCATTGACCGTGATATTTGCAAGCGTCTCCCATGCTCCAAATGTTTCGAGAAAGATACCGTGACAATCCAAGCATCGCAGCGAACGAGCCGTGTCGCTGACCACCCCGCCGAGCGTATCTTCATCGATCGCTGGTCTCCCCGAGGATTTTCCCAGGAGCAGATATCGGAAGGCGAACTGCGAACACTGTTCGAGGCCGCCAGATGGGCGCCCTCGGCCTACAACTCGCAGCCATGGCGCTTTCTCTACGCCCTGAGAGGCGATGCGGAATTCGATTCCTTTCTCGCTCCCTTGATCGAATTCAATCGCGGATGGGCTCAGCATGCGGCAGCGTTGATCTATCTGCTGTCCAGCAAGGAGTTCACGCCGCCGGGCAAGACCGAAGCGCAATTCTCGCGAACCCATTCGTTCGACGCGGGTGCCGCATGGGCCAATTTCGCCAACTAGGCTGCAATCGGCAACTGGGCGGCTCACGGCATGAGCGGCTTCGACGCCGACAAGGCGCGCGCCATCCTTGGTGCACCCAAGGGGTTCGACGTCGAGATCGCGATCGCGCTTGGCCGCAAAGGTGACGGGGCGCATCTGGCGCCAGCTCTGCTTCAGCGCGAACAACCGAGTCCGCGCTCATCCGTCGGCGAGTTCGCCGCGCGCGGTCTGTTTCCTGAGCGTTTCGAGGCCGTGCGATGACCAGCCTGCCCAAGCTCAGAACTTTTGTCGCTGGGGTCGCCCGGATCGTCGAAGCGAAGTTGGACGAAGCCTCAACCCTCGCAAAGATCACTCCCAAGCTGCAAGAGCTGGTCGCCGCGGACGACTGGCTTCCGGATGCGTACGCCGCGGCTGATGGAAGGGCCTATCGGCAATACCTGCTCTATGCCGATCCACTCGATCGCTTCTCGATCGTGAGCTTCGTCTGGGGGCCTGGACAGGGCACGCCGATCCACAACCACCGCGTCTGGGGGCTGGTGGGCGTGCTGCGCGGTGAAGAACTCTCAGTCAGCTATGCGCGACAGGCCGACGGCTCGTTGCGGCCCGGCGCCGCCGAGCGCTTGCCGAAGGGCACGGTGGCCGCTGTCTCGCCTGACATCGGCGACATTCATGCGATCTCGAACGGTCTGCCGGACCAGCCCTCGATCAGCATTCACGTCTATGGCGGCAATATCGGCAGGATTCGCCGCTCCGTCTTCGATGCAACGACGGGCGCCGAGCACGAACTCATCTCGGGATATTCGAACGAGTTCGTGCCCAACCTCTGGATCTGACGCATTGCGCGCCATCCGCGTCGACGTCCGTGACTTCCCGCGTCCGAGGCGTCGAGGTTGATCCTGCCTGCAATTGAGTCCTCACCGCAGAACTTCATCTCCGGACACGAGGAAATACAAAATTGACCGCGCGTGCCGCTACGCAATGGCTTGCTTCCGCAACGCCGGAGTTCAGCTTGGCGAACACTGATTGCAAACGCGGATTTCGGAAAGGCGCGACTAGGCCGCCGGCAGCCAATGCATGGTGACCTTGACCTTGCGTCCGCCCGGCGCGTTGCCGCCGCGGGTCACGCAATCGCATGTACAGCGCAGCTCGACCACCGCGCCCACGTCGTTCTTGATGACGCCGGTGCATTTCATGAAATGGGCGTAGGCTCAGGGGGAGCGCCAGAATGCGATCGTCCTTGTCTTCTTAGAGCGGACAATCCAATTGAAATGCCGGCGGTCTCTTTTCCACGAGAGCCGCGAGGCCTTCCTTCACTTCCGGTCCTGTAAATCCCATGAATTCGAGCGCCAACGAAGCATCGAATGTCGGCCCGGCCTGCCGAAGCCAATTGTTGAGCGCGTATTTCGTCCAGCGAATGGCACTCGGCGGTCCTGCAGCAAGACGGCCGGCGACTTCGATCGCTTTTGCGTCCAATTCGTCGTCCTCGCAGCACATCGATACGACACCGATCCGCTCCGCCTCTTCGCCCAAAAGCTGATCGCACAGCAACAGATAGTATTTTGCCTTCGCCATTCCGCACAACAGCGGCCACACAATCGCCGCATGATCGCCCGCTGCCAAGCCTAGCTTCGTATGCCCGTCAATGATGCGCGCCGTCTTGGTGGCGATGGAGACGTCTGCCAGCAAGCCGCAAGCGAGGCCGGCACCGACCGCTGGCCCCCTGATTGCACTCACGATGGGCTTGGAGCAGTTGATGACGTTGTAGACGATGTCTCGGGCTTCCTTCCAGTTACGGATCCGCGTGTCATGATCGTCGATGATACGCTCCATCATCGCGAAATCGCCACCCGCTGAGAAGACTTTGCCCGCACCAGTCAGGATGACGGCTGAGACGCCGGGATCGCTGTCGATGTCCCGCCAGACCATGCCGAGTTCGCCGTGCATTTTATCATCGGCGGAATTCATCTTGCCGTTCGACATGGTAATCCGCAGGACCCGCGGCTGCGGCCAGTCGAACTGAAGCCGCACATACTTAGCATAGCGATTGTCTAGCCCGGCAGCCAACGTCTCGTTCATCTGGCTCTCTCCGTTTGCTTTGAACAACCACCGCTAACGCTCAGCGTCTCATCTGCGTGAGGTGGAGAGTCCACCGATTCCGGACTGTGCATGCTCGAAGCGCTACGGGACCGCGGCTCTCTGCTCGAGCCGGGCGTCTAAAGGCCTTAGCCTGTCGGCTACTTCGAGGACGTACACGCCTGCACTTGTCTCCGATGCGTTCAACCCGTCACGGCTTGTTTGAAGCCGGCCGTAGATCGCAGAGTACGCCCAGAAGCCGTCATGGCCGGCTCCCGCGGACGTGGCAAGGCCGGATATATCGACGACACGGACATTCGCGGTCCTGGCCGCTGAGATGACGTGGGGGTCGTCGATGTTCGCCGCTCCAGCCCGGAGTTGTCCCCCCGCGAGAAACCTGGAAAACGACAGAGCCTCGTCTTCTTTGGAAACAAGCACTGTGATGGGCGAGCGCAGGCTGCCGATGACGCGTAACTGCTGAAGGAACACCTCGGTGTCAATGTCCGGCGCCGCGAGCGTTACATCATCGAGCTTCTCGATAGTTCGAACGTCCGACGCGATGCGAATTTGCCGAACGGCTTCCATGGTTAGCCAAGACCCCATGCTATGCGCGACGAGCTTGACACCCCTCACCCCACGCTCGGCCGCGAGCCGCCTGACAAGATGGGCGAGCGCGTCGCGCGAGAGGGTCACCGCATCCTTGTCTGCGATATAGCCGGTAAGTTCTGCCTTTGACGGCCAGGAGAATAGAACCGCGGACGGCCCCGCACCCGAGTCAGCAACGAGTTGAGCCGTCCGAAACAGCGACTCTTGAAAACTATTGTTGTAACCATGAACGAAGATGCCGACGTCGTGGCCAAGTGAATCACCGCGAGCAGCAGCCTGCCTGATTTCGACCAGGAACCTCTCTTCATCGAGACGTTCTGCCGAAACGACTAAAAAATGCCTAGCTGGGTCAGGAGCGTATGTTGGCCACTCAATCTCGGTCGGCGTATGAGTGGGAGGGATGGAGATCACATAGCGGAAGTACGCAGGCGTTGCAGCGCCACCTTCTGCGAGAGGCACCAGCGCTTCAGGCTGCGCAGCACGAGTGCTCGCGACGAAGATTTTCACGAGCTTCGCAGCGCCGACGCTCGGAACGGGCTCGAGCACCCACGGTCCGGGCCGAGGCGCGCAGCCACCAAGGGTGATGGCGCAGATCACGATCAAAGCTGTCATGTTATAGCGAGCCGACCGTCGTCGGCACCTCATCAATTCCGCTCCCCGCATATCGTCGTGATCCCGGCGGTTCGTCAGCGCGTCAGCTAAGCCAACAATAAAGTCTACCCCGCCACCGTCGCCGGTTAGCGCCGAACCGAAATCGACCAGACGAAGCGATCACCACATCACGGCAGTAGCCCCAGCGCCAACACGGGGCGATCGGTAAATCAATTCGACTCTATTGTCGGAGTCCGACGTGCGTACATGAGCAGCAACCAAGGCAAACACTCGTAGAGTTGAAGTAAGCTAACGAGGTTGCATTCTGGCCGATAGTCCGCCGTTTAGGAACGCTGCGTTCCGAATATGGCAACGTCACTTCAATCTACGGCGGCACGGCGCGCTTCGCGTGTGCAAATCATAAACGACGTATCGGTCGGCGTTCCTCTCGCTGCGACACAGTTTGACACTTCTCGCTGCTACGAGACGTCCACTCGAGCACCAGATTGCACGAGATAGGGCTTCAAGCGCCTCTCGTAATCTTTACGTGAGCCGCTCGGGTGCTCGAACCACGGTACCAGAAGGGCAAGTTATGATTGATCTGAGTGGGAAGCGCGCATTGGTGACAGGTGCGTCGCGGGGCATTGGGGCGGCCATCGCGTTGGCGCTGGCCGCGAACGGCGCCGACGTCGCATTCACCTACCAGCACTCGACCGAGAAAGCGCAAAAGGTGGCCGATTCGATCAGAAGCAAGGGTCGTCGTGTGATCGCGATTGAAGCCGACAGCGCTCACCCGGGAGCCATCATGCGCTCTGTGAGAGAAGCCGTATCGGCGCTCGGCGGGCTCGACATCCTCGTCAACAGCGCAGCTATCGGACACAACGGCATGATTACCGATATCGACGTTACGGAATTCCAAACCCTGATGGATGTCAATGTACGAGCGCCGGTGCTGTTCGCGAAGGCAGCTATTCCTCATCTCGGCGAGGGAGGGCGCATCATATCGATCGGTTCGGGGCTGGGAGAGCGGGTCCCGTTCGCTGGCGTCACTGCTTATGCGATGTCGAAGGCGGCGCTTACTTCCTTCACCCGCGGCCTCTCGCGCGAACTCGGACCGAAAGGTATCACCGTGAATCTTGTACAACCCGGATCGACCAATACAGATGCAAATCCAGCGGACGGCCCTGGTGCCGAGTTTCAGCGCAACTTGTCGTCTTTGGGGCGCTTCGGTGAGCCGCACGAAGTCGCGAACGCCGTTGTATTTCTCGCCAGCCCCGCTGCGAGCATAATTACGGGCGCTGTCCTAACCGCGGACGGGGGTGCGATCGCGTGAAACTGGCGCTATCATTGGGAGATCAGTAAATTTCTGGGGAGGCGTTCCTGTCGGACGATCGGTTGACAAACGCCTATCTCGGAGTTCATCGATGCCTGCCTTCCCGTGTGCCGTGGTTTCCGAGGCACACGGTTAATTCTCCCGATAGCGGACCTAAGTCATACGAACCGCTTTACCGTGATCTCCTCCAGATCGAGTTCCTGCTCGATTGCGTGGAGCACGCTGTCGTGGATTTGGTCGTCTCGATGCATCCGCAGCAATTCTTTGCGACCGGCGGAAATTGCTGCCAAGACGGCCGTGAAGTGATCCGCGCGGTGCGACGTCAATATTTCGGGCTCCTCCGAGAATCGCGCCGACGCCCTTACCCGGTAGGAATATTGCTCCATCAAGCGAGGATGACGGTGGCTTCCGTCTGGTTCGAGTGACTCTTTTTCGACCGCCGCCAACTGAGCGGCAGCAATGCGAGCACGGGCATCGGCCTCAGAGAGTTTCGAATTGTCCAACGAGCCGATCCTGGCCCCTGAGAGCAGCCGTACGAGCGGAGCTAGGGTAGAGCCTTGCAGAAGAACCGTCGCGAGGATGACCGCGAACGTCACCGCCAGGATGAGGTCTCGACCGGGAAAGGCCTCAGGAAGCGAAAGGGCCGCGGCGAGACTGACCACTCCCCGAATCCCCGCCCAACTCATAATGAAGGGCACGGATAGCGGAGGATAGGGATCCCGCGCACGGAGCATGGGGATCAACGCGCGAGGAATGTAGGTCGTCGGGAAGATCCAGGCGAACCTCGCGACGATCACGGCCGCGACGATCGCCATGGTTGAGGGCAAGAGCTCGAGCAAGGCTTCTGATCCGCCGAGCCTGATCAACAGGCCGCGGAGTGAAAGGCCTATCAGGACGAAAATCAGTGATTCCAGCAGGAAGACAACGACACCCCAGACCGCCGCCGATCGCGTGCGAGTGACGGCTGACAGGAGATCATGCTGACGCCACCCGATAACCATGCCGCACGATACCGTAGACAGCACTCCGGAAACGCCGATCTTCTCCGCCGCGATATACGAGATCCACGCGGTCAGGAATCCCCAGACGACGGAGAGGTCTGCATCGTCGATCCGCTTGAGGACGAGAATGGATACGTAGGCGAAAGCTACCCCCAACGCCACTCCGCCGGCTGTGAGCCAGGAAAACTGAAGCACAGCATGGGTTGGGCTGAATGTGCCTGTTAGGGTTGCGGCGACCGCGAGCCGGAAAAGAACCAGCCCGGACGCGTCGTTCACTAGGCTTTCTCCCTCCAACAGCACGATGACTCGTTGCGGCAGAGGCAGTTTCTGGAGTATCGCCTTTGCCGCTACGGCGTCTGGCGGCGAGACTATCGCGCCTAGAGCGAAGCAGGCTCCCCACGGAAGGTTCGGTTGCATCAGGTGCGCCACCACCCCGACGGTCAGCGTCGTAAAAACAACGGCTCCCACAGCAAGTTGCATTATGATTCTTATGTCCGCGCGGAAATCCCGCCAGGCGGTGAACCATGCGCCGGCCATCAACAACGGCGGCAGGAAAAGGACCATAACTAGATCGGGATCGAGTTCGATGTTTGGAGTTCCCGGGATCACGGCGAGACCGATCCCACCGACGATAAGCGCCGCGGCACGAGGAAGCTGAAGCCGCTGCGCGAGCATTTCGAGAACAACGATCATAGCGATGAGCAAGAGCACGATCTCGAAGCGAGTGACGGAGGACATGTCTTCCTTGTCTGGACTTGCCTATCAACAGGCCTGATTGAGCAGTCATTGCGACTGGGACGGACTCGCCCTGATCCAAGAGGAGCCGGCGAGAGCTTTTGCCCGTTGTGTCTCGTCTAGTGAGCAAAAGTGTCTCAGCCTGCCTAACAGCGGCTGCGTCGCGAACATAGCGCGCTTTTAAGGCTATCACAGTTTGAAAAGGCGAAATCTGCGTTCCACTTTGCACGACACAGAGGATCAAGTCGTGCGACTACCGCGCTTGGTCCCAGAGCGATATGCGGCGAGCAGTCGGAGCGTCATGGTGGGCGCTCCCGGAAGAGCCGAGTCGATTCGGGATCGCCTGATCTCATCGAGATGGGAAAAGGCGGACAATGACGATCTCGATGCCGCAGTGCTCGAAGGTGAAGCGGGCGATCTTTTCAGCTAGGGGACCGGCTGCTTCGATATGCGCCCGCAATGAAGAGCCGCTGATGGGCGCTGGTTCACGGCGCGATGTCCGGCTCGTAACCACTGGCGAGCTTCGCGTAGTGATCCGCGGAAAGCCTTGCGGTGCCAGTTACGCCGGAAGCGTGAGAACTCGGAAAGTACCACGGACCCCGTCGAAGTGGGTTTGGGTGTTTGTCCTGAGCATGGTCCCCTCTAGCGCATGGGCGGATTCGATCTGCCCCTCGCCGCCGCCCTATGCGCTGCTCCGTCAGGATGAAGACTACAGCTACCTTCGTGATCCCGGGTGCAAACGCGATTTCTTAGATCCCATCAAGTTCATTTCTTTGAGTCCTCAAAAGGACCAGTATCTAACCCTGGGCGGTGAAGTTCGGGAGTGGTACGAGGGATTTAGGAACGCCAATTGGGGGGTGGGACCACAAGATCGCGACGGTTACCTCCTTCAGCGCATTTCAACTTACTCGGATTGGCATCTAGGAGACGGGATCCGGCTCTTCGGGCAACTTTCCAGCGCGACATTAGTTGGACGCAACGGCGGGCCCCGCCCGGTGGATGAGGCTCAACTGTGGCTGGAACAGGCGTTTGCCCAGTTCGACGTACCGGCCTTCTCGAGCGCGGATATTACGGTCCGCCTTGGGCGGCAGGAGTTTCGATTCGGCTCTGGTAGATTCGTGGACGTGCGTGACGGACCGAACGTCCGGCGGGCATTCGATGGAGTCTCGGCTGTCTTGGATGTCGGCGGTTGGCACGCAACCGCGCTCGTCACTCGACCGGTACTGAACCGACCGTCCGTGTTCGACGATCCGTCGGACACGCGCACGACGTTCTGGGGCCTCTACGCGACCAAGGCGGTCGCTTCGATGGGTGGCGGCCTCGATCTGTATTATCTGGGCATCAACAATCGCCAAGCTACCTTCGATCGCGGCACGGGAAGCCAGCAGCGTCATACATTCGGCGCTCGGGCTTTCGGGTCGAAGGGAAATTGGGATTACGATTGGGAATTGACATATCAGGCCGGCAGTTTTGCGGGGCTTCCGCTGAGCGCCTATTCTTTCGCCACAGAAACGGGCTACACTTTCAAGTCCATACCTTTCGCGCCCCGCGTGAGTCTGAAAGCGGCGGCGACGAGCGGTGACGGCGGCTCGGCTAGCGGTACATTCGGAACGTTTAGCGCTCTATTCCCCACTGGAATCTACTTCGGTCAAGCTGCAATCGGCTTGAACGGCGCTCCCAATCTGTTGGCGCTGGGCGCCACGTTCAGGGCCAATCTGTCGGACTCAGTTCAGTTGGGAATTGGCTACGACCTGTTCTGGAGAAATAGCCTACACGACGGCGTCTACGGGTTAGCCGGCAATTTGCTTCGGACGGGACAGGAGAGCCGCGAGCGCTACATCGGAGACCAGCTTTCGGCGTCGATCGTTTGGCGAGCCACCCGGCACGTAGACGTTTCGCTGGCCTATGCCTACTTTTTCGTTGGACCGTTTCTGACCGCGAGCGCGATACTCGGTCGGGACGTCCAATATGGCTCGGCCTACGTGAGATTCAAGTTCTGAAAAAAACTCAGGCCAATCGCTGTGCTGCTCCGATGCCGTGATGTCGTGGCCGGCACAACGACTTCGTAGTCCCGCTCCTCGACAGCCTTACGGAAGACGTTTCGCCACTGAAACCATCAAAGTTCACGGAGGTTAGTAGTGACAAAAAGTTGCCCTGTTCTTACGCTGGCAGAAAGAAAGGCCGTCGACGTAATGAAACGTGCGGACACGGCGTTGGCTGCTGCGGTCTCTCTGGCTTTGGAAGAGGCGGTCAAACAGGCCGCCGAAGACATGCGAGCAATCAATCAGGAAGACGCCACGCCGGTGCTGGAATATTTTGCAGGCGTCGTTCATCAGCGAATGTATTGCCTGATGTGTGGTGCAGATCCGGACACTTTTGAAGGAGGCGATCCGGATATTGCCTACCACGTCATCCGAAGCAGTCAGAACATCGCCAGGCATTATTGGTCTGCAGACATCAAGCCCTACCCACCCAAGTAGTAAAGGGCTGTCTTATGACAACCGGCGCAGGCTGTTCCAGGCGCGACTGTATCCGGATGAGCAAGACCAGTAGTGACGGGCGCGGGACAGGTGGAACTGCGACGCAACGCATCCTCCGCCACCTGAAGACCTTCGCTATCGCCTATCTGGCGGTCGTTCTTGATACGGACTGAAAGCGGGCTCGGTCCGGCTTCCGAGACTTTTACTTGAACGCACAGTCCTGCCATTGAGACCTCGGTTGGATGTCGGCGAGATTTCGACCGGCACACGCCCCATTCCGCCTTGGCAGCGTGCTCCGTCGCGGATCGACATTTGTTTCATCGGCTACCCACGCCTCATCGGAAGGTCGGCATCGGCCCGTCCGGCAGCGGAATGAACTCCACATTGTCGGCGTCGGGAAGCTTCATTCTTCCCACCTTCCAATCCGAAGCCGCTTGCGCTAGGCGATCCTTCGAGGATGATACGAAATTCCAGTAGATATACCGTTCGCCGACGGGCTCTCCTCCCAAAACCATCACTGAAGACTGCTCCAGGGCGAGCATGCGGGAGGCGATGGAAGCCAGCACCAGCATCTTGCCTGCCTCGTAGCGCTTGCCATCCAGCTCCACCGCCCCTGTAGCGATGTACAGGGCGCGCTCTCTGTGCCCGCCCGGTATCTCGGCGGTCGCGCCGCTCGCCATATTGAGATGAGCGTAAAACAGCGGCGAATGCGTCGTGGCACTCGCCGTCAGACCATAGGCGCTGCCGGCGATAAGTTGGCCTACCACGCCTGCTTCGTCCCATTGGGGAAGGTCGCTTCCGGAATAGTTGGAAAAGGAAGGCGCGGTCTCTTCATGTTCGATCGGTAGCGCGACCCAGGCCTGGACGCCGTGCAAATGATCACCTTGCAGTCTCGCCCGCTCGAGCCGCTCGCTGTGGGTAATGCCTCGACCTGCGGTCATCCAGTTAACCTCTTGCGGACGGATCGCTTGCTCGTAGCCGAGGCTGTCGCGGTGCATCACTTCGCCCGCAAACAAATAGGTGACGGTCGAGAGTCCGATGTGCGGGTGTGGGCGGACGTCGAGGCTACGATCGACACCGGGCGCGAGATCGAGCGGTCCCATATGATCGAAGAAGACGAAGGGACCGACCATTCGACGTTTGGCGATCGGAAGCACGCGGCCGACTTCGAAGCCGCCGCCGAGGTCGCGACGTCGCTGTTCTATGACCATTTCAATCATGTCATCTCTCCTAATCGGTTCGGGTTATCGACGATGTCGGCCGCCATGCAGGGGCAGCGCAGGACTACCTTGCGACCACTCACGCGGATTGCATCGAAGACGCCGCGTGCTAGCCGCGAGCCAACTCCCCGCCCAGAGAATTGCTGTGGGACCTCGGTATGGGTGAGGACGAGCTGGCCACCTTCGATGCGATAGTAGACCGCCGCGATTTCGCTGCTGTCATCGATCGGAAGTTCGAAACGATGTTCGGTTGGATTGTCCCTAACTGCACTCATGCTCCGACCTGGCCCTCGATGAACGCCAGCAGATCGGCGTTGATGAGATCGGGATGCGTAGCGAACAACCCATGTGACAGGCCTGGATAGGTCTTCAGCGTCCCGTTCGGCAGCAGGTCGATTGCTCTGCGCGCCGACGCGTCGATCGGCACCACCTGATCATCCTCGCCATGCATCAGCAGCACTGGCAAGGAAACGGTCCGGAGGTCCTCGGTGAAGTCCGTCTCCGAAAAGGCGGTGATGCAATCGTAGTGGGCCTTGGCGCCGCCCATCATCCCCTGCCGCCACCAATTGCGGATCAGCCCCTCGCTTACGTCGGCGCCATCGCGGTTGAAGCCGTAGAATGGTCCGGCAGGGACATCGAGGAAGAATTGCGCACGGTTGCGAGCGAGCGCCTCGCGAAACCCGTCGAACACCCCCATCGGCAAGCCGCCAGGATATCGCGGTGTCGCCAGCATGATCGGCGGCACCGCACCGATCAGCACCGCCTTCGACACGCGGCCGGGTTCGCTGCGGGCGACATAGCGGATCACCTCCCCACCGCCGGTCGAGTGTCCAACGTGGACCGCGTCTTTCAAATCAAGTTCCCGGACCAACGCCGCGACATCGGCAGCGTAGGTATCCATCTCATTCCCAGTATCGGTCTGGTCGGAGCGACCATGCCCGCGTCGGTCATGCGCAATGACGCGATAGCCCTTGCTTAGGAAGAACAGCATCTGAATGTCCCAATCGTCTGCGCTCAATGGCCAGCCGTGATGGAACATGATGGGCTTGGCTTCTCTCGGACCCCAGTCCTTGTAGAAGATCCGTGTACCATCCTGCGTTGCTGGTATCGTCATTTTATCCGTTTCCCTTTTGAGATGAAGATCAGCTCAGGCCGACAAGCGTCAGGCGGAGTGCATGCCCCCCGGCGTCGGGCTTTCGTGGGTGGCTCGGAGCATCTCCTCGGCGTCGGCGCCGACCACCGCGCGGCTCGGCGTGGGATGCTGCTCGGCGACTTCGATTACCTGTGCAGCGGTAGCGGCCGAGTCGAAGCTGGCCGCCTGGGTACTGCTCAGCCCCTTCGCGAAGGTGCCTAACGTCTTGCCGTAGAGTTTGCGTTGACCCGACGTCATCCCGTTTGCGATCCGTGCCAAGGCCGACGTCTTCGCTGAACCACCCGTCTTCATGTTGCCGGCGGTCACCACCACGACCTCAATACCGAAGGATTTCAGTTCGGCGCGATAGACAGCCGAAAATACCTCGATCGCCGCATGCGAAGCTGCCGACGGCCCGCTGAACGGTAACGGCAAGCTCGCCATCCATGTGTTGACCTGCACGATACGGCCGCGCGCCTTCCGTAAGGCCGGCAAGAATGCGTTGATCACCGAAAGGGCACCGAATACGTTGACTTCAAACTCGTGACGGATGGCGTCGAGCAGAAGGACCTCGATCGGACCTTGAGTGAGGACGTCGGCATTGTTGATCAGGAGGTTGAGCCCGGCAGCGCCAAGTGCTTCAGTCACACCGGACGCCCAGGCCTCCACGCCCATCGCCTTTGTGACGTCGCAGACGGTCAGGCTGACACGTCCGCCTGAAGCGTCCCTGAGATCTAGGGCCTCCGCCGCGGACATCGCTGTGCCGAAGACGATATAGCCCTTGGCGGCGAGCCCGAGCGCGATGTCGCGGCCAAGGCCGGCGCCGGCGCCCGTGACTACGACCGAACGGCCGAATCTTGGAAAAGTGGATACCATCAGGTGTTTCCTTCCAGAGACGAAGCACTCCTCACGGATTTGCGCGCGCCGCCCGGACAATCGGCGCGACTTCAGTACCTAGGAGTTCGATCGAGCGCTTCATCGCGGCGGTTTCGAGCGAAGCGGTGCTCATTTGAAACGTGATGCGCGAGACGCCGCCGAGCGCCTCGCTGGCTTCAAGCATCTTGGCTGCGACCGTCCCCGGATCACCAATCAGGAACGCGCCCTCGGGACCGGCCATGACGTCGAATTGCCGTCGGTTCGGCGGCGACCAACCGCGCTCGCGGCCGATCTTCGCGGTCAGGTGCGCCCATCCCGGGAAGAAGGCGTCTCTGGCGGCGGCGTTGGTCTCTCCGACGAAGCCCATGGCGTGCACGCCTACCGACAGCTGCTTAGGATCATGGCCAGCGCGTAGGCCGGTCTCGCGATAGAGATCGACGAGAGGACGGAAACGTTCGAAGCTACCGCCTATGATCGCGACCATCAACGGAAGGCCAAGCTCGCCGGCTCGCGCGAAGGATTGCGGCGTGCCTCCGACTCCGATCCAGAGCGGAAGTTGCGACTGATGCGGGCGTGGGAAGACGCTTTGGCCATGGAGCGCGGGCCGGAAGCGCCCCTTCCAGGTGATGTTGGTCGATTCGCGGAGCTTGAGAAATAGATCGAGTTTCTCGGCGAAGAGCTCGTCATACGCCATGGTGTCGAGGCCAAACAGCGGAAAGGCCTCACCGAACGAACCGCGACCGACGACTATCTCCGCCCGGCCGCCGGCGATCAAATCGAGTGTCGCGAACTCCTGGAACACGCGCACCGGGTCGGCCGCGCTCAAGACGGTTACGGCGCTCGTCAAGCGGATCTGGCTGGTGCGGGCTGCCGCCGCGGCCAAGATGATCGCGGGAGCGGAATCCAGGAACTCTGCACGATGGTGCTCGCCGACGCCGAATACATCGAGTCCGGCCCGGTCGGCGACCTCGACCTCCGCGATGAGGTCTGCCATGCGATCGGTGCTGGATGGAAGCTTGCCCGTCGCCGGATCGGGAAGCATGGCCGCGAAGCTGTCGATACCGATTTCCATGGGAAGCCTTTCGAGCAGTTAAGCTTGGCGAGATCCTCGCCGGGATCGAACATCGAAGCGCCCCCCCCGATCGTCGCGGTTGCCGGCACATCGTTCCGCAGAACGTCCCAATGCTCGACCAGTTTTCCGCCTTCGATCCGGATCAGTTTCGTTGCCCGATTCGAGCGAGATCGCTGTAGGCCCCGCTGAAAGCGGTTCTGTTCCCAGCTTTCCGGAAAGAGGGGATGACGAGACTAGCCCTGCGGACGCCCTTCGCAATGCATCGTCCGGACGCCCGTCACCCCCTTCAATTCACTTCGCGGCGCTTGGTACCGGAGTATTGAGCAATTGCTGTTCCCACATATAAGCGATACCGCTGCCGGCGAAGTGCTGGATGAGAATCTCGGTCAGCTCCTCGACATGCTCGGTGCGCGCCCAATCGCGTTGCCATTCGCCAGCGAGCGCCATCACGGTCATCACGTTCGCGCCGGCCGCGATCATTCGCTGGATCGCCACTTCGTGAGACTCCTTCGAAATCCCGCCCGACGCGTCGGTAATCACGGTCACGTCCCAGCCTTCGCCGGCGGCCTGGATGACAGGCATTGCGACGCAGACCTCGGTCCACAGGCCCGCGATGATCAGCTGCTTGCGGCCGGTCGCCTTGACGACGTTCACCACATTCTCGTCCTGCCAGGTGTTCACCCAGGTGCGATCGATGACTTCCTGGTCCGGAAATACGTCGGTGATCAGCTTAAAGAGAAGTCCACCGCGCGCCGCGATCACGCTGGTGAGAATGGTCGGAACATTGAAGGCTTTTGCAAGCTTCGCCAGCGCGGTGGCGTTGTTGACCACAGCTTGCGGATCGTGGCTGTTCAAGTTCGTGAGCTGATAGGGCTGGTGATCGATCAGAACGAGTACCGAGTCCTCGGGACGAAGAAGCGACGCAAGGCCGTTGCGAAAGGTCATGAATATCCTCTGCTGCCGTTAGATGAGGCTGAGTTGTGGGAGACATCCGCCGACTGCGACGATGTCTGCGTAGACAGTGCCATTCCCATTTGCGATACGGTAGCGCTCGCCCTTGCCACACTGTGTCGCAAAAGCAGGAACGCTAAAATTGGACATTGAAGAACTGCGAACATTCGTAGAGATTGCTGACGCTGGCGGAGTAACACCTGCTGCGCGTCGGCTCGGGGTCTCCAAGTCGATCGTTAGTCGGCAGCTGGCTCGGCTTGAAGCAGAGCTCGGCGTCCAGCTGCTCGCACGAACTACTCGCGGCACCGTACTAACAGAGGCGGGTTCCACATTCCGAGATCACGCCGCCAGAGTCTGCGCCGAGATCGATGTTGCCAAGGAAACGATCCTACCCGCAGGTGATCTTCGCGGCCGCTTGCGGATTGCTGCACCACTTAGCTTTGGCCCGACACATCTTGCTCCGGTGTTCGCCGAAATGGCGCGACGTTACCCTCAGCTTGGCATCCACACCTGCTACACTGATCGCTTCGTAGATCTCATCGCAGAGGGTTATGATTGTGCGGTACGGCTTGGCCACCTTCCGGACTCTAACCTGATCGCAAGGCGCGTCGGACCGATCTATGGGAAGTTAGTTGCGAGTCCGGAGTATATCAAAGCGCACGGATCGCCTGAGACACCGGATGACCTCCTCACGCATCAGGCTCTCATGCAGGGCACTGAAACCTGGCAGTTCATGGATGGTGAACAAACCGTCACGGTTCGACCGCAGGGGCGCTTCAAAGCCGACAACGGCACAGCTCTGGTCACTGCCGCCATAGCAGGACTCGGCATCGCTTATCTCCCCGAGGGCCTGATCCATGAGCATCTAGCCTCTGGCACGCTTGTTCCAGTCATGACCCGGCACCCGATACGTCCGGCGGGTGTATTTGTCGTCCGGCCACCAGGCCAGCATCCCGCTCGCAAGATAAGAATCCTCACCGAAATGCTGATCGAGTGTTTCGGAAAAGCTCCGGACGTTGTCGGCACTGCAGCTGTCTGAGTGGAGCACTGAGCCGAGGTGGGTAAGTGATATGCGCGGCCTAGATCCCTCGAGCGTTCGCGAACGTATAGATCAACACTCCCGACGCCATTTCCTGCGGAGCCACGACGATTTGCCATGAGCCGTCTCTGAATTGGCCGACACTATTGCCAACGACACTCTGGAACTGCACCTGCAACACGCGGGGATGCGTCCACTCGCCGCGCGACCCGAAGGTGATGCTGCCCATAACTGTCGAGAACGCCGTGCGTCGCGTGAACTCAGAGAGCGCGACGTCGTCCAGACTTCCCGTGCCCTCAATAGCCTGGGCTATGACCTGCATCTGCGAGTAGGCCAACGGCGCCATATAATGGTCGAGTGGATCCACGCCTGATCCGGCGGCGCGACCTGTAGGTCTCCAACAGTGAACCCACGCCCTCAAAGGCCAGTGAGGGTGCCGGAACCCAATATTCATAGTTCACGATCCCGTTGAGCAGCGGCCCGAGCTTGCTCTTAACATTGGCATTCTGCGGGCCGATCATGCTTGTGCCGACCATTTTGGGTCGAAGGGATGCCTTTCGAGGGCTTGAACGAGATCGATCGTATCCGGGAGGTAGGAGCACAGGAAGAGAAGATCGGATCCGCTTTGTGCCACGTCCTCGAGAAGCGCATCGCGTCTCGGCGCCATGAACACGTCTTGCAACGTGACTGATGGAATGCAGTCGTTGTGGTCGACCTTACACGCTCGAGGATCGATGCATCTTTCGCTCGTCTCCGTAGACGTCAGGGAATCAACAGAACGCGGCCGAGAATCTTGTTGTCCTCGGCATGGCGGTGAGCGGCGGCAGCCTCAGCAAGGGGGAACTTGCTGTCGATCGGCACGGTCAGCCTGCCTTGCGAGAGGTCGGCGAGCATCGTGTCGACAGTTCGGCGCATCACTGGACGTGAGAACATGGTCCCCATGAACACGCCGAGGATCGATTGATTGCGCTGTAACGCTTGCCAGAGATCCACCGTCAATGGCGTGCCGCCAACATTGCCCACGGACACCAGGGTTCCTTCATCGCAGAGCACCGCGAGAGAGGTTGCCAGGGTGGAGCCTACCGGATCGATAACGAGGTCGACACCGCGCCCGTGGGTGAGGTCACGGGCCACATCCACGACGGCTTCGATGTTATGGTCGATGACATTCGATGCACCGAGGTCGATAAGTCTCTTGGCACGATGCTCGCCGCTTGTGACGGCAATCACCGTCGCTGCGGCTTGGCGGGCAAGCTGCAGCGCCGCGTCCCAACACCCCCTGCTGCACCTTGGACCAAGACGGTGCTTCCACTTGACAGCCGACCTCGCGCAAACAGGCAATGGTGTGCCGTCCAAAGCCGATCGGGATTGCGGCGGCTTCGGCAACGAACCAGGTCTGATGCGCCGGTATCGCGCGGAGTTGCGCGTGGGATCCGCTCAACCCCCAGGATGTAATCCGATCGCCGACCTTGCGATCAGTGAGGTCGCCGCCGATCGCCACCACGGTGCCTGCTGCGGCATAGCCGACAACATACGCAGGATGTTCCGGCGGCGAACTGCGACGGTTGATCAGGTCGCCGCCCTCAACCGAATTTGCCTCCACACGGATCAGGATGTCTCCAGGGCCGATCTCTGGATCAGGCGCGTCGGTATAACGAAACACTTCTGGCGGCCCGTTGTGATCGTACACAGCTGCTTTCATCGCTATTCCTTTTCGTGCGCGAAGGGGGTCGCGGTGAGTGTGTGGAAATGAGTCGGACCGTGAAGCGCCATAGGTGGCACTGCAAATTATGATACGGTAGAGCCAAGCGTGGTCATCTGCGTCGCAGAATAAGGAACGCAACCAACAGGCGTTGATTGCAGCGACTTGTACCCATTTCCAGGGACTTTTGTTCAGCAAGCAGATTCATGCTGGCCAGATCGACAGGATGGCTCGGCTTCTCAGCGCGAAAGTGGCAACACTCAGCGTTGTTGCGCCAGCAGACCCGCTGCCATGAGCCGGAACGCATTAATGGCCTTGGGCAGGGCTGATCTGGGATCGTCGCTTGCGGCCACCCACAAGGCAGCATTCAACGCCGCCCCGCTGAGCAGGCGCGCTGCGGCTTCGACGTCGACGGGCTTCAGGACATGTTCGGAGACGAGTCCGGCGATCGTTTGTTTCGTTACCTGAAGGCAGGCGTTCTGGCTTGGCCATCGCGAGGGATCACCGAGAAAGGCGGGGCCATCGAGCAACACGATCCGTTGCACCTCCGGATCCAGCGCCATCTCGATATAAGCTTCGCTTTCTGCAAGCAGCCCTTCCCAATCATCGCCCGCTGCGACGCCGGCTTCTTTCGCGCGCGCCGCCATCTCGCCATCGATCTGGGCCACGACAGCGGCTAGCAGCCCCTTCTTGTCACTAAAATTGTGGTAAAGAGCACCGCGGGTAAGGCCCGCATCCGCGGTCAGTTCGTCCATGGAAGCGGCAGCGAATCCTCTCGCGGCGAACGCCTTGCGCGCGGCTGATATCAGCCTGGCCCGGTTTTCCTCCCTCGTGTCGATCCGCCGCTTCGCCATCGCCATTCGCCTCACTTTCAGATACGGAGTGCATGTGAGTTGACATACGAACCGTATGTACAATATTCACATACGAACCGTATATCAACATTCGCTTGCCGGCTCATGCTGGAATCCGATCCGGCATTGCGCGAGCGAGGATCGTGAAAGGACCGCTTCGATGCCGCGACGTGATGCCATATTCCCCCAGAACCGCCACGCTCTGTACGAGCAGCATGGATATTCGGCCGCGATCCGCTCCGGCGATCTGCTGTTCGTTTCGGGTCAGGTCGGGAGCCGCGCCGACGGTTCGCCTGAGCCTGATTTCGAGGCGCAAGTCCGGCTGGCATTCGCCAATCTGGGGGCAACGCTTGCGGCAGGAGGGTGCACGTTCGACGACATTGTCGACGTGACGACCTTCCATACCGATCCGGAAAAGCAATTCGGCACAATCATGACCGTGAAGGGCGACGTGTTCGCGCAAGCCCCTTATCCGAACTGGACTGCTATCGGAGTCAACTGGCTCGCCGGCTTCGACTTCGAGATCAAGGTGATCGCGCGCGTGCCGGACAAAGCCTGATCCATCGCAGTCCGATGTAGCCATCGGCCCGCCGAGCGGCTGGGCCAGACCAAAACGGGGCCGTCAGCAATCGAAAAACACGAACCTTGCCAGCAGAGGGGTTTGTCATGTCACTGGATCCTATTCTTCTGATCGGCGGATCGGGCGTCGTCGGTCGCCATACAGCAAGATATCTGCGATCAGCCGCTCCGGATGTGCCGCTGCTCATCGGGGGCCGAAATCTCGCCAGGGCGCGGAAGGTAGCTGAGGAGGTTGGGCACGCTACCGGGGTAGCGCTTGATCTCGCGGCGCCGGATCTGGGCATCGGTGATCAGGCGGTAAGCGCCGTCGCGGTGCTTTTGCGGGATGAAGCCCTGTCCGGCTTCCGCTTTGCCCGAAAGCGAGGCCTACCCTACATCGGAATTTCCACGGGTATAGATGAGATTGGGCTCGAGGTCGCCGGCTTCATGCAGGATCCCGCTCGGTCGGCGGTCGTTCTTGGCACAGAATGGCTGGTCGGCGCGACGTCGGTCATCGCCCTTGCCCTGGCGCGGCGGTTCTCGCGGGTCGACAATATCCGCGTCGGCCTGCTGCTGGACGATGAGGATACAGGCGGGCCGGCGCAGGTTTCTGACCTCGAAGGGCTGACCAATGCGCCGCCTGCGGCTCTCACATGTCGAAACGGTCGCTATGTCTGGCGCTCCGGCGAGGCTGCCAAGACAAGCTTTCGCGCCGTGGACGGCATTCAAATGGACGCGATCGCGATCTCGCCGAACGATATCCTCACGCTGGCAGCCGCAACGGACGCGCCAAATATGGAAATCAATCTGGCGACGGGCATGAGCTCCAGTCGCAGACGCGGCGAGCCAATGTCTACCGAGATCGTAATCGAACTCCAGGGACAGGACGATGCTGGCCGTCCCTTTTCCACGCGCCATGCCGTGGTTCATCCGCAAGGGCAGTTTCCCCTCACCGGGCTGGGCGTGGCAATGGTTCTCGAAAGGTGCCTGGGACTGGACGAGCAACCGCCAGCACCTGTGGGCCTCTATTTCCCGAGTCAGTTGTTAGAACCAGCGAACTATCAGGCCCGGCTTGAAGAGATTGGTGGAAGGATTCTAGATCTGGAGGCGCCGTGAACGCGTGACGGGTTTCCACTCCCGACTATCTGGCGTGGGCCAAAACATCGAAGACCCTGCCATCCCTTGATGCCTATGTACGCATCGGGCTCGAACGGAACGGTCCGCTGCTGTACTGCGACGCCATAGTGCTGATCAGTCATTTCTATCCAGCCTTACGTCGCCGCCGGACAGCGCGGCCGCCCATTGAAAGCTTGCGCTGTTGGTGCCCGTGCCCTTCTGAAATGCGTCAGACGACGCGCTTCAACATATGCGCGAACATCCTCTCCTCGACGTTGGCCACGCCATTAGCATGAAAATGCTGGATGTGAGGACCATGCTCGTGATGCCGGATGCGCGCTTCGACAGACGACCACTCCTCCACGAACACGAAACGCCCAGGCTCGTCCCGATCCTCGAACAGGTCATGGCGGACATTGCCCTCCTCGTTGCGTGACGGTTCAACGAGAACGGACAGATCACGCCGCAGTTCGTTCTCTTTGCCCGCCTTGGCCTTGAGTCCGACCACGATGAATAATTCGCTCATTCGTTTCTTCTCCTTGCTGGGAAATGGCGGCGGCGAAAATCGCCGCCGCTATCATGAGGCCTCAGCCCTTGGCCGCTTCCTCGGCCGCCTTTTCGGGGTTGAACCCATCGAAACTGTCGAAGACGCCCATGAAGCCGGGCACAGTCGCCTGACGCGCCCAGTCGCGCTGAAGCTCGCAATACATCTGCACACGGCCGATGAGCTTCCCGCCGGCCTGCTCAATGCGACGCAGTGCCGTCTCGTGCGCGGCGAGCGAGGTGCCGCCAACGGCATCGACCGGCACATAGACCTCATAGCCTTCCTGGATCGCGTCGAGCGCGGGGAAGGTCAGGCACGCCTCGGTCCAGAGCGCGGTCATGATCAGCTTGCGGCGCCCGAGCGCCTTCACCGCCTGCTTGAACTCGGTGTCCTCCCAGCTATTGATCGAGGTGCGGTCATAGGTCGGCAGGTGGCCGATCACCTCCTGCAGTTCCTGGATCGGCGGCTTGTTGCGGCCGGTCGCGACGTTGACCGTCGAGTGGATAATCGGAAGGCTGTAATTCAGCGCCGCCTTGGCCGTGCTCACGATGTTGAAGACGAGTTCCTCGCGGGACATCGAGCGGATCGAGGAAACCTGGATCGGCTGGTAGTCGATGATGATGAGTGCCGAATTCTCAGGTGTGAGAAGATGGTCGGTCAGGGGGTTGCGGATGGTTTCACTGGCCATTGGCGGTCTTTTTCCTCGATTGGAGATTTGCGCTGGAGGCAGGCCGAAGCCCTCGGTTCAGGTGGAGGGCGCGCTGATCCCTCCACAGGAAGAAGAGGCCGGCCGCGCAAACCGGTCCGGCCTCTTCGATCATGCGGCGGCCGTCATGAAGCGCCCGCTATTGAAATCATCGACGGCCTGGCGGATTTCCGCCTCGCTGTTCATCACGAATGGCCCGTAGCCCACGATCGGCTCGTCGATCGGCTCGCCTGTCAGGATCAGCAGCCTGGCTTCTCCATCGGCATGGATGTTGACCTCGTCGCCCTCGCGATCGAGCAGCACCATTTCGGCTTCGCCCGCCTCGTGGCTGCTCTCGACGGTCACATGACCGGTCAGAACCACGATCATGGCGGTATGGCCCGTCGGCAGGTCAAGCGTCAGATCGGTGTCGGCCTTCAGGCTCAGATCCCATACGTTGATCGGCGTGAAGGTCTTTGCCGGCCCTTTCGTCCCGCGATAGTCGCCGGCGATAATCCGCGCCTTGCCCGCGCCGCCGGGAAGTGAGACGACCGGGATGTCGGCCTTCAGGATGCCCTGATAGCCGCCGGGTGCCATCTTGTCCTTCGCGGGCAGGTTCACCCAGAGCTGCACCATGCGGAACGGTCCACCCGCTTTGGCAAAGCCGGGCGAGTGGTATTCCTCGTGAATGATGCCGCCCGCCGCCGTCGTCCACTGGACGTCGCCGGGACCGATCACGCCGCCGTTGCCGGCGGAATCGCGATGCTCGACCTCGCCGTCATAGACGATAGTGACGGTCTCGAACCCACGATGCGGATGCTCACCGACGCCGCGCCGCTGCTTGGTCGGTTCGAAATTGTGCGGCCCGGCATAGTCGAGCAGCAGGAACGGGCTGATGTGCGCGCCCAGCGTGTTGTACGAGAAGAGCGAGCGAACCGGGAAACCGTCGCCTACCCAATGCTGGCGGTCGTTGCCGTAACGACCCAGAATCTTCTTGGTCATTGTCTCGTCCTCCAATCCCCATGCAGCGCTCGGCGCGGTGAGATGGTTGATACCGGCGGACCTACCAGCGCAACGATGGCTCAGTAAGATTGCTTAAAGCGACGCAGTGTCCTATTAAAAGGACGATGCAGGACCTGAACGACCTCTATTATTTTGCTGCCATCGTCGATCATGGCGGCTTCTCACCGGCGGGGCGTGCGCTCGGCATCCAGAAATCGAAGCTGAGCCGCCGCATCCTTCTGCTTGAAGAGCGCTTGGGCGTGCGCCTCCTCAATCGGTCCTCGCGCCGCTTCTCGGTGACAGAGATCGGCCGCGAGTATTACGAGCGCTGCGTCGCGTTGCTTGTCGAAGCCGAGGCGGCCGAACAGATTGTCGCCGAGGTGCGGGCGGAGCCGCGCGGCGTGGTGCGCATGAGTTGCCCCACGGCGCTCCTGTCCTTTCAGTTCGGCGAGTTGATCTCTCGCTTCATGATGCAGAATCCCGCCATAAAGATCCAATTGGAGAGCACGAACCGCCGCGTCGATGTGATCGCCGAAGGGCTCGATCTGGCTGTCCGCGTGCGGTTTCCGCCGCTGGAGCCGACTGATCTGGTCATGCGGCGACTGGACGAAAGCGTTCAGTGCCTCGTCGCAGCGCCTCGCCTGATCGATCACACCATACAATCGCCCGTCGATCTCCAGGCGCTGCCGAGCCTGGATCTGCAACGGCCACATCGGGACCATGCCTGGGAACTGCACCACGCGGATGGTCAGGTGGCGACTGTCCCGCACTCACCCCGCCTTGTCACGGACGACATGTCGGTTCTGCGGAACGCTGCAATCGCAGGGGCGGGCGCCGTGCAGTTGCCGACCATCTTCATCTGGGACGATATCCGCGCCGGTCGGCTCATCCATGTGCTTCCCGATTGGAGACCACGATCGGGCATCGTCCACGCGGTCTTCCCCTCGCGGCGCGGGCTGCTTCCATCGGTTCGAGCGCTGGTCGATTTCCTTGCTCGCGAATGCGCCATACAGCGGACACAGGCTGACAAGTTCGTACCGCCGATGCCAACCCAACGATAATCGCTTCAACTGGGCCGGCGTCCTCCATCCCAGGAATGGTTATACCGACGAGATTGACGAAGGCGCGGAGGTCAGACCAAGCAAATAGTGACTTTCGATTCTGATGGCTTATCCGTTTCGCGGCTACTGGTCACCGCCCCACGCGCCTGAGTGAGAGCACTCGGAACGGAATGCCTTGCCCGACCAACGCGGGAGCGCCGCTTGGCCGCGCTCTGAACGAACGGTTACACGGCCTGATCAATCTGGATGCAAGCGCGAGGCTAGGGCCGGAAAACGGTCTCAACAGTATCGACCAAAGCTCGGGTTTACTGCCAGGCCTCCTTTCGACGCAAACGAGTGACATCCGGCACATCGTCAATTCCAAAAAGTGAGAGAAGTCGAAGCACCCGCGCTTTGGCGTGCTCCGATTGCTCCGTCACAGAGGAGCCTCGCACGCATCATAGTTGCGCTGGCGCTCCTGAATCTCGTCCATGTTCTCGATTGTCCAATTGCACAGGATGGCGAAAGGCTCTTGCAACGACTGGCCGAGCGGAGTCCGTGCATATTCGACGCCGAGCACCCGGCCACTCAATACCCTGCGTGTGATCATGCCGTTACGCTCCAGCTTGCGTAGCGTCTGGGTCAGGACACGTTGCGTGATGCCATCAAGACGACACTTAATTGCGTTGAAGCGACGTGGCTTCTGAAGGACTGCGAGTACCATCATCGACCATTTGTCCGCGATCTGATCGAGGATCACGCGGCTCGGGCAATCGGCACGGTAAATCGGATCAGTCTCGTCCGCCGGTATCCTCCAACATCCCTAAGATGCTTTAAGTGCGTAATTGACGCTTGGTATCCGATGAGTACTTTGCCGGCGATGGCATGACAACCCAGCAACAACCTCTTCAAGGTTAAAGAGCATGATCAACGATGATTTTGGCAGACTGCAGGTCTCCAAAGCGGGCAGCGTCGCGACGATCAGTATCAACAATCCTCCGGTTAACGTCCTCGACGTGCCATTGATGACAGATATCCGCCGCCTTCTCCTTTCCTTGCGCGACGATCCAACAACACGTGTACTGGTCTTCCAAAGTGCCGATCCTGAATTCTTCATCGCGCATGTGGACATGAATTGATCGATGAACCACACGCTTTTGATGAGCTCGCGCGCGAGTCCGCTGAAGGACTTAACCCCTTCCAGGCGTTCGGCGAACTGCTGCGAGAACAGCCTCAAGTGACAATTGTAAAGCTGGCTGGGCTTGCACGCGGCGGCGGCGCAGAGTTTGTCCCGGCGGCGGACATGGCGTTTGCTTCTGAAGGTCGGGCGGGGATCGCCCAATGCGAAGCGTTGATGGGAATCACACCCGGCGGCGGCGCCACCCAATATCTGTCGGGCCGGATGACGCGTGGTCGTACCCTTGAAGTGATCCTCGGCGGTGATCTCATCGATGCTTCAACCGCAGAAAGCTACGGGTGGATTAACCGTGCGCTGCCTCCGGCTGAGCTCGACGATTTCGTCGATCGGTTGGCGCGGAATATCGCCACACTGCCAGAAGGGGTAATTGCTGCGGCCAAGAAGGCCATACCGACGACAGATCTCCGCGAACGCTTTCGTCGGGAACACGATGCTTGGGTGGGCCTCTTTCAACGCCCGGCTGCCGAAAAGCTCATTCGGGGCGGTCTCATGGCCGGCGCCCAGACGAAGGACGGAGAACGCAATCTCGAAGAGCTGCTCCGTGCGCTGAAGGTCTGAGGCTCTTCAGACGAGGTGCACCACCTCAAGACTGATCAGATGTTGGAGGCGAGTTTTCGATCCTTGCGACGCGCCGTACTGCCATTCGCGTCTGCTTTGGGTCGCGCCTTTCCTAGTCGCGATGGCGGCGGAGCATCTGCCAACGAAGAGCAATTTTATCTCATGGCGGGATTTTCTTGTGAGACGTTCCTGGCACGTGTCGTGGGTGCCGGACCTCAACTGTTCGAGCACATTGTGCGACGCTTGGTTTATGGGCTGAAGTCAGTCGGCACCATCCAGATCCTATTTCGAATTGGATAGATGACGATGCGGGTAAGCTCGAAGACAAGCTGACTGAAACTGTGATTGGCGTTGCTATTGTGAGTGAGCGCGAATCGCGGCGGTGGCAGGCCGAAATGGCGGAATGGCAGCGCAAGCGCAAGGAAGAGGAAGCCGAAGCACGCCGCAAGGCCAAGGAGAAGGCTGAACACGAAGAGCGGGAACGGATTGCAGCCGAAGAGAAGGCCGCCGCGATGGGCTGTTAATCGAAGCCAAGAACTGGCGAAGTGCCAGGCTGATACGTGAATACGTCGAGGCAAGACGCGCTTCAGAAGAAGCGCAAGCGTCAGAATTCGAAAATTGGGCGCGCTGGGCGTTAAAGGAAGCAGATCGGATGGATCCGCTCTTCAACGTCAAGTCTAGCCGTGACGTTGAGTGCGTCTAAATTTGTCCGACGAGGCAAGGCGTTGACGAGACGTCGCGGATTCGAGTCAGTGGTCCGCTAGATCGCGAAACCCACTATTTCAGAAGCCCTGTTTTGCTATCGGCGGTCAGCATAACTGGCCCGCCGCGCTTTGATAGTCCCTCGAAGGCCGCCTTTCGTGCGCGATCCAACTACGCCTCAGAATTGCGGATCGTCGTTTGCCCTCCGAAGGCAAAGGTCACACGTTCGAATCGTGTCGGGTGCGCCATTCCTGAACAGATCTACGAACCGTAGGCTTGGGTTGGCCCTCGGGGCCGAATGTGGATCGGACGTTGTCGTATGAGACGACGATCCGGATCTTGTCCTTTAAAGCGATGATCACATCCACCAAGCTCGCCAGGTATGCCTTTCGAGCGGCGATGTCGCCCGCTCACGCATCAGCGGCGAGGCGAGGCAGCCGGCTCAATTCCGCGTCGGCCTGCTCCAGCCAATACCGCATGTCCATGTCCAGATACATCGTCGTCGCGGCCGCGAGTTGCTCGCCAGCTTGATCCGGTCGGCCGGCCTGCAGATAGAGTTTTCCGAGGCCGTGATGGCAATGCGCGACGAGCGGACGCAGGTCGAGCTCCTTGGCCAGCGCAAGCGCCTCGCGGTAGTAGCCTTCCGCCTGCTCAGGAGAGCCGTCGCGTCCGGAAGCTTCGCCAAGAAGACGGAGGGCGGCCGCCTCGCCACTGCGTTGACCGTTTTCGCGGGCCAGCGCCAGCGCCTTCCCGGCAAATTTGAGAGCGTCCGTGTGGCGGCCCGCAAGCATGCATACTTCGCCCATCGGCGTCAGGAACAGTGCCTGGGCAAATCGATGTCCCATATTCTCGAAAACGCTCAACGCCTGTTCCATCAGCGGCAGGCCTTCGGCAGCTCGGCCCAGCCGCGCATACGCATAGCCCAGGCTGCCCGAATTACCTGCGACAAGGAACGGCAGGTTCCACTCGCGAGCCACCGTCAGGCCGCGCTCCAGCAGGGCGACCGCGCGGCTCAGTTCTCCCCGGGTTGCCAGCAGGTCGGCAAAACACCAGCAGACGGTGGCCAGGCTATAGGGGTGGTCGACCGCTTCAGCGAGGCGGATGCCCTCCTCGCCGTGAACGATGCCTCGTTCGAATTTGCCCTGGTCGGTACAAATGCGCGTGAGAAAACTGCGGGCGCTGACCGCCGGAAATCCGGCAAGGGAAAATTGCTGGAAGCTCAGTTCGCCTTCGAGTAGCTCCAGGACCTTGAGAAAAAGCGATTCTGCCTCGGCGTGGTGCAGCGTCAAGAAGCACGCGGTCCCGAGAAAAAGCGATGCCGCGACCCGGAGCGAA
Source organism: Bradyrhizobium sp. 18BD (assembly GCF_054185225.1). Lineage (NCBI taxonomy): Bacteria > Pseudomonadati > Pseudomonadota > Alphaproteobacteria > Hyphomicrobiales > Nitrobacteraceae > Bradyrhizobium > Bradyrhizobium sp. 18BD. Next base: position 296,657 of record NZ_JAVAYL010000008.1, read on the forward strand.
AGTTCCCCGAGAGAATCAGCAAGAAGATGCGCGTGCCGTCCGAATTTGACGGCGTCCCGTGGATTGCCGGTGAAGCCGAGAGTTTGGCACATGTGAATAGAGGCCAGACAAAGCCGCGGAGCATCGCCCAGGCGTTTGGCCAAGACTTCGGCTTCGCGAAGATAGCCGAGGATGCGCCCGAACTGGCCGAGTGGGAGCAGCGATGTTTTCAGATCAAACCGAAGATCGATCGCCTGTTCCATCGTCGTCGTGGTTTCTGGCAGCGTCTCGAGGCTGCGCAACGCCCGCTCGAAGAAACTGGCGGCCTCGCGGTTGGCCCAGCGTGCGTGTGCAAGCCGCCCGGCCTTGATCCAATGGTCGGTCGCTTCGCGGGCCAGTCCGGCCTCGGTGAAATGATGGGCGACGATCTCGGGATGGCTTTCGGTCTGCGCGGGGGAGCGTTTGATCAGCGCGCTCGCGATATCTGCGTGCAACTGCCGCCGTTGGCTTCTGAGCATCGTGACATAGGCGGCATCCTGCACCAACGCGTGCTTGAATGAGTAGCTCGCCAGCGGCGGCGTGCCGCGGCGGGTGACGAGGCCGGAGGCCGTCAGTCGGCCAAGCGCGGCGTCGATATCCGAGGGGGCCAGCGGCGATATCGCGGCGATCAACTCGTAGGAGAATTCCCGGCCGATGGCAGCACCGATCGAAGCCACATCCTTCGCCGCGCCACCGAGCAGATCGAGGCGAGCCGCCAGCGAGGCCTGCAACGTCGTCGGTATGGCGAGCGACGGCAGCGCTCCGTCGAGGATACTGCCGTCGGCTGCCTCGCGCAGCGGCTCATCCTCGAGCAGCGTACGGGTCAGTTCCTCAATGAACAGCGGTACGCCGTCGGTCCGCAACAGGATCTGCTCGACGACGTCCTCGGGGAGGACCTTGTCGCGAGCGATGTCGCCAATGATGCTGGCGCTTTCGCTGCGGCCCAGGCGACTGAGGGGCAGCATCGTGACATGTGGCTGGCCGACCCAGGACGGCTGGAATTCCGGCCGGACCGTGACGAGCAGCAGCAACGGCAGATTTGCCGCGCGGGCCACCATTGCGTCGAGCAGATCGAGCGATGTCGGATCGATCCAGTGCGCATCCTCGACCACGATCAGCGCGGGCTGCTGTGCCGCCCCGCCTGAAAGCTGATTGAGAAGTGCGTTGAGAGTCATCTCCCGTCTCTGTTGCGGACTGATCGCCAATGCCGGATAGCGTCCGTCCATAGGCACACCCACGAGCTCGGCGATGAGCGCGACATCAAGCGGCAGATTTGTCGTCGTCGGCTCGAGCAGGGCTTCCAGCCTGTCGATCCGCGCGCTGGCGTCACTGCCAGGTTCGAAGTTCGCAGCCAGTTCCAGTTGGGTGATGACCGGGTAGAGCGCGCTGTGCGTGTGGTGCGGAGAGCAAAAATAGCGCAAGCGGCGATGCCGCCCGTCCTCCAGCCTTTCCAGCACGCTCTCGACGATGCGCGACTTGCCGATGCCGGGCTCGCCCGAAAGCACCGTCACGCGGCCCACGCCGGACTTGGCCTGATCCCAGCGGCGCAGAAGCAGCTCGATTTCTTCCTGGCGGCCGGCGAGGACGGACAATGATCCGGCGCGTCGGGCATCGAAGCGGCTGACGCCGACGGCCTCGCCGAGCACATGCCACGCGGTCACCGCTTGTGGCAGTCCCTTGACTTCTATGTCCGGCAGCGCGCGATACTCGAACAATTGCCCGAGTAGCCGCCGTGTGTCGGCTGCGATCGCGACCTCGCCCGGCGCAGCCGCGGTCCGCAACCGTATCGCGAGGTCCGGTGTATCGCCGATCGCAAGTTGTTTCCGCATGTCGTCGGGTGCGGGCTTTTCGCCGATCACGACGAGTCCTGTAGCGATCCCCACGCTTGCCCGAAGCGGGCTGCCGGCCGGCGCACTCAGGATCCGGACGGCGTCGACGATGGCAAGGCCTGCGCGCACGGCATGCTCGGCGTCATGCTCGTTGGCTGCGGGGTAACCGAAATAGATCAAGAGGCCGTTGCCCTGGTACTGGGCGACGAAGCCATGGAATTGCGCAGCAATATTGGCCGCCAGCTGATGGAAGGCGATGATCTGATCGTGGAAGTCCTCCAGGTCGCGGTCCGCCGAAAGGGGCGTCGCGCCAATCAGGTCGCACGCCATGATCGTCAATTGACGCTGCTGGCGGCTGCCGCGATGGAGCAATTGCAGGGGCGCATCGCTGTCCCGCGCTGCGATAGCTACGGCTTCAGGACCCGGCTCATCAACGCTGCCCGTGGGCTCACTCGCATGCGCTGAGTCGGATGGCCTGGCGCTGCGGAGCCCGGCGACGAGCGACTGGGTGACCGCGTCGGGCGCGGTATTCAGTTCGCGCTTGAGCAGCACGACCAGGTTTTGATAGCGCTTGAGCGCTTCAGCCTTGCGTCCGGTGGCTGTGAGCGCCTGGATGATCAGCCGATGCGCGTCTTCGCGCAAGCCGTTCACCGCGATGGCCCGGTTGGCATTCTTGAGCGCGGATTCCGGGTTTCCCGACTGCAACGAGTGCTGGCCGTGCCGGACCATGGAATCGACCGCCAGGTCTTCCAGCCGCTCTCGTTTTTTATCGAGCCATTCCGACCAGGCATCTTCTTCGATATTCAAATCCGTCAGCAGCGGGTTGCGATACAGATCGGCGGCCGCAGCCAGCGACGCGCGGCTGCCTTCGAGGATCAACGCCTCGAAACGGGCTGCGTCGCAATCGAACACGCCGGGTGCGAGCCAGACGTCATGGTCGTCGCTGAAAATGGCCTCCTGGCCGAGAATCCGGCGTAACCTCACGAGGCTCTGGCGCAGATTCTGCCGGGCCTGGGTTTCGAAATGCGACCCCCAGAGCAGGTTCGCGAGCTTTTCGCGCGATTGGGGGCGAGGCGCCGTGCAGGCCAGATAAGCCAGCAGTCCCGCGAGCTTCCGGCCAGGCAACGGGATCACGCCGTCGCTTGTGGTCAGCTCAAAGCGCCCGAACAGCGACAGACCAAATCTCGGAAGTTGCACGCTGTCTCTCATTCCAAACGTGACCCTACCAAACGTGACCCTGCCAAACGTGACCCTGCCAAACGTGACCCTGGCGCTCGGAGATCGTGTCCCCGGAAGCACACCTTACACGCTTTGGCATATTTTGAATGCCGCGCAAGCAAGAGTCACGCTGTTGTCACGCTTGACTGACGCAGGCGTTGACGGCGGTCAGCGTACGTAGACGTCATCGGGGGGATTTCGGATTGCCCTCCGACGGATTCGAAAGGGCATGGCCGGGGATATTTTGCCGGGGATTTCTCCACGGCGGCCAGGTTCCGGGGGCAATAAGTGACAAATCATTTGCGGCTCGGCAGCCATGACACGCCGCGCGCCGCGTCCAGAGCAACCAGCATTGACGGTGCGCGTCTGCGCCCGCTTCTCGCGTCGTGTTCGCTTGCCGCGCTGCTGGTCGGCGGCGGCGCGCCGGCGGCCTATGCGTGCTATACCGGGCCGTTCCCCTTTACCAACACCGGCAGCATCAACTGCATTATCGTCGACAATGCGACTGTCAGTGGCAATCTGGTCAATGGCGCGAGCGGTACCATCACCGCGAGCGGCCACCTCGCCCCGCCAGATTCGACCGGCATCACCATCAGCAACAGCTCAATCGGCGGCAGCGTTATCAACGCCGGCAACATCACCGCTGCCGCTGGAATCGGAATCTTTTTGACCAACAATGCGACTGTCAGCGGCGGCATCAACAATTCGGGTACGATCTCGGCCGGCTTCGACGGCATTTTGGTCTTCGGCAGCGGCGGCATCAGCAATTCGGGTACGATCTCGGCCGGCGCCGCCGGCATTGGGGTCGTCGACAGCTTCAGCGGCGGCATCAGCAATTCCGGCACGATCTCGGCCGCCTTCGGCATTTTGGTCGGCGACGCCGTCGGCAACAACGCGTCGGTGACGATCTCCGGCTTCAGCGGCGGCATCAGCAATTCCGGCACGATCTCGGCCGCATTTTTCGGCATTTTGGTCGGCGGCGGCAGCGGCAGCCACATGTCGGTGACGATTTCCAGCTTCAGCGGCGGCATCAGCAATTCCGGCACGATCTCGGCCCGCAACAACGGCGGCTTCCACGGCATCGCCAACCCCGGCGGCAACGGCATTTGGGTCGGCGCCGACGCCGACGTCGACACGTCGGTGACGATCTCGACCTTCAGCGGCGGCATCAACAATTCCGGCACTATCTCGGCCGCCCTCGGCCCCGGCCGTGGCAACGGCATTTGGGTCGGCGGCAACGCGAATGGTACGTCGTCGGTGACGATCTCGGCTTTCAGCGACGGCATCGGCAATTCCGGCACGATCTCGGCCGCCGCCAGCGGCATTTGGATCGGCGGCGACGTCACCAACGGCTCATCGGTGACGATCTCCAGCTTCAGCGGCGGCATCAGCAATTCGGGCACGATCTCGGCCGGGTCGGGCAACAGCGGCATCAGGGTCGGCGGCAACGCCTCCACCAATGCCGCGTCAGTAACCATCTCGGCCTTCAACGGCGGCATCAACAATTCCGGCTCGATCTCGGCCGGGTTGGCCGGTAACGGCATTTGGGTCGGCGGCTTCGCCTTGAGCGGCGGGTCGGCGGTGACGATCTCCAGCTTCAGCGGCGGCATCAGCAATTCCGGCACGATCTCGGCCGGGGCGGGCGGCAACGGCATTTTTGTCGGCGGCGACGCCTTCTTTGGCGCGTCGATGACGATCTCGGCCTTCGGCGGCGGCATCAGCAATTCCGGCACGATTCTGGCCGGCGGCACCGGCATCAAGGTCGACCATGTCGTGGCCTTCGCTGGCGGCGGGATCACCAATAGCGGCACGATCTCGGCCGCCACCGGCATCTCGGTCAGCAACGCAAGCCCGGTCAGCGTTTTCGATTCCGGCGTCATCGTCGGGACGAGCGGCACAGCGGTCGATCTGTCCGGCAACGCCGCGGGCAACAGCTTCACGCTGGGGCCGGGCTACAGCATCACCGGCCTGGTCAAGGGCCAGGGCAGCGACACGTTCCAGCTCGGCGGCACCGGCAGCGGCGCTTTCAACCTGTCGAATATCGGCACGCAATATACCGGCTTCACCGCCTTCAACGTGGTGGGCGGCGTATGGACGGCGACCGGCGTCTTCGGCCAGTCCCAGGCCTGGAACGTCGACGGCGGCACGCTCACCGGCACCGGCACGTTCAACGCGGTCAACGTCAATGCCGGCGGCACGCTGGCCGGCACCGGCACGTTCAAGTCGGTCAGCGTCAATAGCGGCGGCACGCTGGCGCCCGGCATGTCGATGACGATCAATGGCAGCCTTACGCTGCAATCGGCGGCGGTCTACATGGTGACGCTCAACGGCGTGGCGGCGAACCGCGCCAACGTGTCCGGGACGGCGACGATCGCGAGCGGCGCGCGCTTCGCCATCGCCGGCGGCAGCACGCCCGTTGTCAACTCCACCTATACGGTGCTTGCCGCCGACGGCGGCGTGACCGGGACGTTCACCAACAAGGACGTCGTCTTCGGCATCTACAGAGGCGTGCTCAGCTATACCGGCGACGATGTCGATCTGACGGTCAGATACAACTCGCTGCTGCCGCTGCTGCCACCCAATCCGCCCGTCAATGTCGTCAATGTCGCTACTGCGATCGACACCGCGATCCAGAGCGGCGTCACGCCGCCGGCGGGCTTTGCCAATCTGTTCAATCTTCCTCCGGCGCAATTGCAATATGGGTTGACCCAGCTCTCCGGCGAAGCGGCGACCGCAGCGGGCAAAGGCGCCAATCAGCTGATGACGGATTTCATGGCGCTGATGCTCGACCCGACGGCGGGCGGCCGCGGCGGCATCAACGGCGGCGGCGCTACAGGATTTGCGCCGGAGCAGGACGCGACCTTGCCGGCAGATGTGGCGCTCGCTTACGCCAAGGCGCTGAAGGCGCCGCAGCCCAATGCGCCGCAAAGCTTCGATCAGCGCTGGACGGTGTGGGGTTCGGCTTTCGGTGCCGCGAGCCATGTCGATGGCAATGCGGCAATCGGCTCTCATAATGTCACGGCGAGCGATTACGGCTTCGCGGCCGGCATGGAGCGGCGCCTCACGCCGGACACGGTCTACGGCTTCGGCCTTGCCGGCGGCGGCACCAATTGGACGCTCGCGCAGGCGCTCGGCTCTGGACGCAGCGACTCCTTCCAGGCCGGCATCTACGCCAAGACGCATTGGGGGCCGCTCTATCTGTCCGGCACGCTCGCCTTCGCCAATCACTGGTTCACCACGGATCGCATCGCGCTCGGCGATCAGTTGCGCGCGACGTTCACGGGCCAGAGCTACGCGGCGCGCGGCGAAGTCGGCTATCGCTATGCCGTGCCGGTCACCGGCGCCATCATTGGCGTGACACCTTACGCCGCACTGCAGGCGCAAGGCTTCCACACGCCGAGCTACACCGAAACCGATCTCACCGGCGGCGGCTTCGGATTGTCCTATGCGTCGGCGAACGCGACCGACACGCGCAGTGAGCTCGGCATGCGCTTCGACAATCTGCAAGTCGTCAACGGCATGCCGCTGGTGCTGCGCGGCCGCCTTGCCTGGGCGCACGATTGGTACACGAATGCGACGGCGTTGAACGCCGCTTTCCAGGCGCTGCCCGGCTCGAATTTCACGGTGAACGGCGCGGCGCCGCCGAAGGACTCCGCGCTGACGACCGCCGCCGCCGAATTGCACATCACACAGAGCTGGACCGCGATCGTCAAATTCGACGGCGATTTCGGCGCCGGCGCGCAAACCTATGGCGGGACGGGGACGCTGCGCTATTCGTGGTGAGCCGGCTTAAGACAGCGGTGTATCTATGCAATGAACAATATGGGTGGGCAGACAAAAGCCGGCGTTCATGCCACTCAGTGAGGCATTGCAATACGCCGAGCGCTGCCGCAACGACGGCCGGCTGATGGAAGCCGAGGCGGTGTGCCGTCAGATTCTCCAGGTGCAGCCGAATACGCCGGAAGCCGAACACCTCCTCGGCGTCATCGCGCATCAAAACGGCAAGCTTGCCGAAGCTATCCAGCATGTGCAGCGCGCGACCAAGCTCGCGCCGCAGATCGCGGTGTTTCACGCCAATCTCGGCGAGATGCTTCGTCTTGCCGGGCGGCCTAAGCTCGCCGTTGACGAGGCGCGGCGTGCGCTCGCCATCGAGCCAGATCTGCCGGCGGCACTGAGCAATCTCGGCGTCGCGCTCTACGAGCTGAAAGACTACGAAGAGGCCGCGCGCGCGCAACGTAAGGCAATCGCGGCCGCGCCGAACTTCGCCGAAGCCCACGGCAATCTCGGCAATGCGCTCCACGCTCTGCGGAAATTCGACGAGGCGATCGCCGCTTATCGCCGCGCCATCGAGCTCAAGCCGGATTATGTCGACGGCTGGGCCAATTACGGCACGACGCTGCATCACAGCGGCAGCTTCGACGAAGGCATTGCCGCGCTGCGCCGCGCGATCGCGCTGGCGCCGCATCACGCCAATGCCCGTTCCGGCCTCGCCATTCTTCTGCTCATGCGCGGCGAATTCGGCGAGGGTCTTGACGAATATGAATGGCGGCTTCGCTCGACCGAACGCAAGGGGCCGCGTTTTCCGGAAATTCCTTGGACAGGCGGCAGCCTTGCCGGCAAGCACATCTATGTTCAAGCCGAACAGGGTTTCGGCGATACGCTGCAATTCGCGCGTTACATCCCGCCGCTCGCCCGGCGCGCGAGTCGCGTCACCTTGCGAGTGCATCAGCAACTGGTGACGCTGCTCCGCGAGAGCCTGCCAGGCATCACCGTGCTCGGCGATCGCGGCGATCCGGCGCCGTATCAATGCGATGCCGTGCTGCTCAGCCTGCCGCGGCTGTTCAGGACCCGGCTCGAATCCATTCCTTGCGACGTGCCTTATCTGCGCGCGCCTGCCGATGCCGCGCAACGCTGGGGCAAGCACTTTGCCAAGATGCGAGGCCTCAAAGTCGGCCTCGTCTGGGCCGGCAATCCCGAGCACGTCAACGACAGCCGCCGCTCCCTTGATCTAAAAGTCCTGGCGGCGCTGTTCGAAGCGCAGGGTGCTTCATTCGCAAGCCTGCAGTTTGGGCCGCGCACGGCCGATCTGAAAAAGCGCAAGGGCAAGCCCGCGATCGAAGATCTCGGCGCGCAATTTGGGGATTTTGCCGATACGGCTGGCGCGGTCAATGCGCTCGACCTCGTCATCACGGTCGACACGTCGGTTGCGCACCTTGCCGGCGCGCTCGGCAAACCGGTCTGGGTGTTGCTGCCGTGGGTGACTGATTGGCGCTGGATGCTCAATCGCGAGGACAATCCCTGGTATCCGACCATGCGCCTGTTTCGGCAAAAGCGCGGCGAGAGCTGGACCGATATCGTGCCGCGCATCGTCAAGGAACTTGCGGCTGTCGTGCAGGGCGACCGCGCGCGGCTCACGCCGTTCAAGGCCGAAGGCGCGCGCCGCGCCGCGCATGCCGCGGCGATCATGGCGGCGGAAGCTGCGCAGGTTGCGGAGCCAATCACTGCGCCGGTGACGGCAGCGCCGCCCGGCCAGGCGCTCATTGTCGCCGAACAGAAGCGCCGCAACGGGTTTCTGGCCGATGCAGACGAGTTGACGCGCCGCGCGATTGAAGCCGAGCCCGACAATGCCGAAGCTGCCCACATGCTCGGCATCATAGCGCACCAGTCCGGCAAATTGTCCGATGCCATCGCACACGTGCAGCAAGCGATAGCGATCAATCCGAATGTTGCGCTCTATCACGCCAATCTCGGTGAAATGTGCCGACTTGCCGGCCGCGTCGACGAAGCCATTGCGGCGACCCGCCGCGCCATCGCGCTTGATCCGGGCAATGCCGGCGCCCACAGCAATCTCGGCATCGCCCTGTTCGATCAGGGCAAGTTCGAGGAGGCGCTCTCGTTGCACGAACGCGCCATCGCGCTGCAGGCCCATTTCGTGCAAGCTCACAGCAATCGCGGTAACGCTCTGCAGCGATTGAAACGCTTTGCCGAGGCTGAGCCGTCCTATCGCCGCGCCGTCGAATTGCAGCCGGACTTCGCCGACGGCTGGAACAATCTCGGCACCTGCCTGCGTGAGCTCAAGCGCGCCGAAGAGGCCGAGACGGTCTACCGCACGGCGTTCGAGATTGCGCCTAACAATCCCGATGCGCTCGATAATCTGGCGCTTGCGGTGAAGGATCTCGAGCGGCTCGACGAAGCCGCCGAGTTGTTGCGCCGCGCGCTCGTCATCGAGCAGAACAGCGACAAGATTCATCTGCACTACGGCGCTGTGCTGCTCGACCAGAAGAAAGTGGATGAGGCCGAAGCGGCGGCCAGCCGGGCGCTCGCGCTCAATATGAACAATCACGACACCGTCAATCTGATGGGACGGATCGCGTTCGAGCGCGGCGACCTCGATGGCGCGCTCGCCTCTTATCGGCGCGCGCTCGCGCTCAAGCCGGATCTGGCGGATGCCTATAACAGCATGGGCAACGTGCTGAAGGAGCTGGGCCGGTTGGGCGAAGCGGAGGACGCTTATCTCGAAGCGGTGCGGCTCGATCCGGCCGTCGCGAGCGTCTATGTCAATCTTGCCGACTCCAGGAAATTCGTCGCTGGAGACCCGCATCTTGTCGCCATGGAAGCGCTTGCGGCGAAGAGCGAGGGCCTATCGAAGACCGATCGCATGCAGATCGACTTCGCCCTCGGCAAAGCCTATGCGGACCTTCAAGACTACCCGCGTTCGTTCCGGTATTTGCACGCCGGCAATGCGGCCAAGCGCGCGATGATTGCCTATGACGAGACGGCGGCCCTCGCGCAGTTTGACCACATCGAGCGTATTTTCGCTCCGGACATGATCGAAGCGAAGTCCGGCAGCGGCGATCCTTCACAGGTGCCGATCTTTGTTGTCGGCATGCCGCGTTCGGGCACGACGTTGATCGAACAGATCATCGCCAGCCATCCCATGGTGCACGGCGCCGGCGAGCTGCAGACCTTCAATGACGTCGTTCTTACCGTCCGCGGGACGGACGGCCGTACGATCCCATATCCGGAATTCGTGCCTGCGCTGGATGAGGCCGCCCTGCGGCAAATCGGAAGAGATTATGTCGCGCGGGTCGGCGAGGTTGCGCGGCGCGGGGCAGGCACAACCGTGCAGCGCGTCACCGACAAGATGCCGTCGAATTATTATTTCCTCGGACTTATTCATCTGGCGCTGCCGCAGGCGAAGATCATTCACGCCGTGCGCGATCCGGTCGACACCTGTGTGTCGTGCTTTTCGAAGCTGTTTTCCGGCGAGCAAAACCATACCTACGATCTCGGCGAACTCGGCCGCTATTACCGGCGCTACGAGCGGCTGATGGCGCATTGGCGCCGCGTCCTGCCGGCCGGAAGCTTCCTGGACGTCCGTTATGAAGACGTGGTGGGTGATCTGGAAAGCCAGGCGCAGCGCATCATCGCCCATTGCGGCTTGCCATGGGATAACCGCTGCCTGTCGTTTCACAGAACCGAGCGTCCGGTCCGCACCGCGAGCGCGACGCAGGTCCGCAAGCCCATTTATCGGAGCGCAGTCGGACGTTGGCGAGTCTATGAGGACCAGCTTGAGCCACTTCTAACCGCATTGAGCGGCGGCGAAGGACCAGGCGGCGCCGCCTCGGTTGAAACGCCAGGTCGCGTTCCATGACTACGAGGCGCCGGACAAGGTCCGTAGACCCGACGCGGCTCGCAACACCATGCGCAGCCATGATGAGTGCCGTGTCAGGGGCATGAAAATAGTTGCGGTAAAACGCAACCAAGGAATCTCTCGGAATCTCGACGTCAACATTTTTCAGATTATGTTCGCGGACGCCGCGGACCCTCACAAATTCGAGTCCAGAGCGGGCGTCATCTGGGGAAGCGCCGTCGACTTTTTTGTCCATAACCCCCATGAAACCCGCGAGAAGCTCGAACGATCCAGCATCGATTAGCACGCTGCGCCCCTCGCGAATCTCTTTTGGTCAACTCAGCGTCGCGCAATCAGCGCCTTTGGCGTCGGTTTCGCGCCAGCCCAATAGAGCTGCCCTCCGAAGTCATCCAGCCCACCCGGATTCGTGCCAGAACCGGGTTCGATTCCGGTCGGAGCGATTGTAGAGACCGGAACGGCATGGCGTTGCCTGCTGCCAGGGCCCACTGTTTTATTTTTTTGCCAGCTAATGCGGTACGTCGCCTTGTTGGTATCTGTGTTGGTATCGGCAACAATCGGCGATAAAAGTTTCTTCAAATTCAAATGGTTATGGCATTAGGCAATTGTCGGCCAGGGGCAAGTCAGCGCTTTGGCGGCCGCAGGGGGCACAACGGCGGGGCAACAACGCGATCTTGGCCCGCCGTCGTACCCTATTTGAAGGATTCGACTCGCGCCGTCGGTCGAATGATGGCAACTTCGACCGTGCTACACCGCGTCCACCACGGTGCTACACCCGTCGAATCCGGCGGTCGAAAAATGCCTCGTTTTGCAGGGATTCTGTGCCATCGCGGAGTGGTGGCGGAGAGAGTGGGATTCTCCGCCAGGGGCTTATAGCCCGCAAAAAACACCGGGAAAACGAGCGTTTCTGAACAACCGAGGTGGGTTGCGTGTACAGGTAGCTTGTACCGGGCGATCGGGCTCAGCTCAAGCGGATTCGGGAGGATGGTAAAAAGCCGAGGCGGCACTCCTCGTCGAGATCAAGGACATTTTGCGTCGCGCGACCAAAGGTCATTGCGATCTCGGAACGTGTCGGTCGCCCCTTGCGCACGCACGAACGGTCTTCTCTTGTCGCGGAAAGCTCCGAGAAGCATCAGCTTCGTTTGAAGAATATCCGAGCTGCTGCGCGAGCAAGAACGGAGATTCGCAAATCAGATGTTATGGAAGAAGTGGGCTTGTGGCCGACTTGAGCGGGACGGCGCAATGACTGACGACCAACTCAACTGGGTCCGCTTTGCGTCACATGCTGCCGCTGCACTGACAGCCCGCTTAAAGCTATGTTTGCTGGACAAGCGCATGCAACGCTTTAACAGCGGCCTCCCGACTTTCCACAGGGACAAACAGACTGACCGAATGTGGCGACAGCACGTACTTATCAGCGACAATCCCGTGTCGCTCGAGAACCTGCAATGCCCTGAACGGCAATTCGAACGTGACGCCGCCGAAGCAGGTGAGGCTCACCGAGCTTGACGCGTCGCACTGCTGGCGCAGGTCCTTGCGTCGTTTGAGCGTGCGAAGCAGAGCATCGAGCCACTCCGAGTCGCATGCCATCGTCATGTTAGTTTTTCCCGACGCGAAGCTCGAGGCAAGGAGCTGCGGCCAGGATAGGCTGTTTTGCTTGAGATGTTGTGCGAATTTCTCGAAACCGTGATTGAGATCTTTGGAATCGATTTCCACATGCTCAATGCGGGCCATCGAGTTGACGGCCAGAACCTTTCCGTTTTCCATACCAGCGACCTCTTTCATCACTTGGGTACTGTGTTGAATGCCACCCCACTGCTTGAGAACCAGAGGCACATCCTGACTTTGCGCCAGCTCTACGCTGCGGACATGCAGGATCTTTGCACCCCAGAAGCACATTTCAGACAACGATGCGAAATCCACTCGCCGCAGGGGCTTTGCATCCGGCACGATGCGCGGATCGGCCGAACAAATGCCGTCGACCTCCTTGATGATTTCACAGCGCTCGGCTTTAAGGGCCGCAGCCATCGCGACGGCCGTGGTGTCGCTGCCGCCCCGGCCAAGCGTGGTGATTTCCCTTGTCGCCGGGCTCACACCCTGAAATCCGGCCAGCACCACAACACGCCCACGATCAAGCTCCTCGAGCACCCGAATGGGCCGTACATCCAGAATGCGTGCCGAGGAATGGGAGTCGTCGGTCATCACGCCGGCCTGACTGCCGGTGAAGCTGATCGCTGGCACGCCAAGATCGGAAAGCGCCATGCTCATCAGGGACATGCTGATCCGCTCGCCGGTCGTTAACAGCATGTCGAGTTCACGGCGATTGGGAGTCGGGCTTACCTCATAAGCCATCCGGATCAGCTGGTCGGTCGTCGTGCCCATGGCGGAGACGATCGCCACGACGTGATGACCACTGCCATGCAGGTCGGCGAGACTGCGCGCAACCGCGCGAATTTTCGCCGGTGTTTCAAGACAGACCCCGCCATATTTTTGCACGATGATAGGACGGCTGTGCATCTAACCTCGCTGACAAGCCTCGCTCGCCTCGCCCATCGACCCTGCTCCTCCAATCCATGTGCCGACGATTTCCAGATTCGGGAGGAAGGCGACAAGGTCCGCGCGGTATCCGGGCGCAATCCGCCCAAGCTCGGACTCAAGGCCCAGAAATGTCGCGGGCGTCCGAGAGGCCATGGTGAGGGCATCAACAAGCGAGATTCCGGCCAGCGAAACAGCGTTACGCACCGCCTCGATCATGGTGAGGTGAGCGCCCGCGAGTGCGCTACCGGTGCCAGTCAGGCGCTTTTCGTGCAACGTGATCTGCTGTCCCTGCAATATGAATTGCCGGTCGTTCGTGCCCACCAACGGCATGGCATCGGTGACCAGCATCAATCGGTCGCGTCCCTTGCAGCGGAAGGCAATACGCAAACCGGTGGGGTCAACGTGGATACCGTCGCAGATGATCCCTACAAACAGCCGGTCATCCCCTAGCGCGGCGCCCACCAAGCCCGGCTCCCGGGCGCTCAACTGCGACATGGCATTGAACAGATGGGTCACCCCCGAGACACCGCGATCGACCGCCTGCCCGATTTCGGATGCCGTGGCATCGCTGTGGCCGGCCGCGATACGCAATCCGGCGCGGATCAATTCATCGATCATGAACGCGGGCACGCATTCCGGGGCCAGGGTCACAACGGAGCGGCCGCAGTCCCCAAAACTCTTGATGGCGGCGAGATCGCGCCGATCGGGCACGCGTATCTCGGCTTCCGGATGGATGCCCTTGCGAGACTTGTTGAGGGCCGGACCTTCCAGATGAAAGCCGTGCACGCCCGGAATTTTGAGGCACGCCTGAGCTGCTGCAGCCAATCGCTCGATGACCTCGCTGCGATCGGTAATGAGGGTTGGCAGGCAGCCCGTGGTCCCCGCCTCGCGGTGCGCAGCGACGATGCGCCGAACGCCAGCCTCGGTCGGCTCGTCGTTGAGAAGAACGCCCCCGCCTCCGTTCACCTGAATGTCGATAAATCCGGGTGCAAGGATTGCATCTGGGGGAAGCTGGATCGACGCGCGCGGCTCTGACTCTCCGAAGGCGACGCCTTCAATTCGGCCTTGCGAAATCCTGACCGACCCCGGCCCACACATGGTGGTACCGTCAAAGATTTGCGGCGCTGCGATCGTGAGAACATCGGAAGAGGAGCAGGCGCCCATCAGGTTTCATCCGAGAGTGGCAGTCACAGACCCGTGAGAAGAGCGCCGTAACCTCAAATGGTCCCCATCTAGGCATTGGGGGACCCGGACCGAGGCCCTGGCGTTAACATCCGATGGGAACAAAAGGTACCACGTATCTTGGCATTGATGGTGGCGGAACTCGCTGCCGCGCCCGGATTGAAGACGAAAACGGCAGGCTCCTCGGCGCAGCAAGCTCGGGACCTGCGACTACCCGCATTGGCGTCGAAAAGGCCTGGCATTCCATCGTGGAGGCCACAGAAGCCGCGGCCGCGCAGGCGGGTTTGGCGCGCGAGGATTTTTCGCGGATGCATGCCGGAATTGGTCTCGCCGGGCTTGGTCGCCGGGGCGCGGAAGCGGCGCTTAGGAACATCGTCCTTCCTTTTGCATCCGCGATTTTCATCAGCGACGGCATGGCTGCCTGTCTCGGCGCCCACAGCGGCGCGGACGGAGCGATCGTGGTCGCCGGCACGGGCTCAGTTGGCGTCGGCCTGATCGACGGCCGCGAAATCCGTCTCGCCGGTTATGGCTTTCCCGTGTCGGACGAAGGCAGCGGCGCCGACATCGGCCTGCAGGTCGTTCGACTGGCGCTGCGGGCCGCGGATCGCCGCGGCGAGCTGACCCCGTTGCTTTCAGAGGTGCTGGGCGCGTTCGATCACAATCCTTATCAGGCAGTGGCCTGGTCTGAAGAAGCCAAAGCCACAGACTATGCGGCGTTCGCGCCGATCGTGATGCGTCACGCCAATCAGGGCGATCCAGTCGGCCGTCGCATTGTCGAACGCGCGGCCGATGCCATTGGCGATCTGCTCGATCTGTTCCTGGCGAGAGGAATTGATCGGCTCGCGCTGGTGGGCGGGCTCGCTGATGCCATTACGCCCTGGCTGACGCCGGATCTGCGCGCGCGCCTGAGGCCTCCTGACGCCGACGCGGTGGCCGGCGCGTTGCTGGTGGCGCGAAGGCGGCTTGATCTGCCCAAGCCAGATCTGCTGAAGCCGGATTTGCCCAAGCTTGATTTGTCCGAGAGAGAAACCGATCATGAACAGGCTTCGAAGTACCGCGGATGAGGGCGCATGGATCAACTATATGGCTACCGAAGAGGTCGATCCTCGCTTTGCCGACCTTGATGCATGGTCGCTGACCTCAGCGATGGAAGCCATGTGGGAGGGCCAGCTTGCAGCAGTCGCAGCGATCGGCCATGCCCTTCCTGCGATCACTGCGGCGACCGAAGCCGCCAAGGCGGCGCTGGGCGATCGCGGACGCATTGTGTATGTCGGCGCCGGCACCTCAGGCCGCGTGGCAGTCCAGGACGGCGCCGAGCTGACGCCGACCTTCGCCTGGCCCAAAGAGCGCGTCCACTTTATTGTCGCCGGCGGAGACAGCGCGTTCGTCACCAGCGTCGAGGGCGCGGAGGACGATATCGACGATGCGGTCGCGCAGATTGACGCGGCGCGGCTCACGCCGCACGACGTGGTTATCGCCGTTGCCGCCAGCGGGACAACGCCATTCACGGTCGCGGCGCTGCAGCAGGCAGGCTCTTTCGGTGCCGTGACGATCAGTGTCGCCAACAATCCCGGCACCGCACTCCTGGCATCGGCAAAGTTTCCGATCCTGATCCAGACGGGCCGCGAGCTGATCGCCGGATCGACGCGGATGAAGGCGGGTACCGCGCAGAAGGTCGTGCTCAACCTGATCTCCTCAGGGATCATGCTGCGCCTCGGCCGGGTGTATCGCGGCATGATGGTGAACATGCCGCCGACCAATGCCAAGCTGAAACGGCGTGCAGAGGCCATGGTGGCGCAAATCGCGCACTGTGATCCATCGCACGCGGCACGCTCGCTCGAGCAGGCCGAGGGAGATATCAAGACGGCGGCCCTTCTGGCGTTGGGCGTCGACAGGATCGATGCTCAGACGGTTTTGAAAAACTGTGACGGCAACCTTCGGCGCGTGTTTGCCGAGCTCGCCCGGAATCGCGAATCGCATCGCGACCGGCACCCGAAGGGAACGGTCACACTCAATCGAGGCGGAGCGGTCGAGCCGTGACGACATCCGCGATGGCGAGTGAAATCGTGGAGAGCGCGGATGTCGTCGCCAACATTGTTCGCAGTCGCCCCGCCACGCGCGACATCGCACAGCGAATTGGGATTGGCTCAGCCCCCCTGTGCGTCGTGTGCGGCCGGGGAAGCTCCGGCCATGCTGGAGTTTTCTTAAGATACCTCGTCGAGACGCGGCTTCGCCTGCCCGTTTCAGCCAGCGCTCCGTCGGTGATCACCGCGTTTCGCACGCCCTTGATGCTGCGTCATGCGTTGTTCATCGTGATCTCGCAATCCGGACGCAGCCCAGATCTCGTCGCGGCAACCCGGTCAGCCCGCGCCGCGGGCGCCCGCACTGTTGCCATCGTCAATGCGACGTCGTCGCCGGTGGCTGACGAAGCGGAGTTCGTCGTTCCGATCGAAGCCGAAGAAGAGCACTCCGTAGCGGCGACCAAGACCGTGATCGGCTCGATGGCAGCGAGTGCCGGACTTGTTGCCGAGCTGGCGGACGATCATGCGCTGCGGTCGGCCCTCGACAGGCTGCCTGAGCGCCTGCACTGCGCGCTGGTGCTCGACTGGTCCGATATTGCCGATGATCTCGCCAAGGCGTCAGCCGTGTTTGTGGCAGCTCGGGGCCTGGGCTTGGGCTCGGCGCGGGAGATCGCGCTCAAACTTTCGGAGATCCTACGCCTGCCTTCCATTGGCTTGAGCGCCGCCGAGCTGCAGCATGGGCCGCGCGCCGCATTGTCATCGCACACGCCGGTTCTCATGATGCGCCTCATGGACGAAACGGCGGGCACGGTTGATGCGCTGGCAGAAGAGTTACGCGAGCAAGATATCACGGTGCATTTGTGCGGCGGACCGCATGGCTCGCTGCCCTGGCTGGCCGGAGATGACCCCGCCACCGACCCGATCACAATGCTCGTCCCGGCCTATCGGATGATCGAGCAGGCGGCTCGCGCCCGCGGATTTGACCCGGATCGTCCTCCTCGTTTGAGCAAGGTTACCGAGACGTTCTGACAGCTGACCGATCGCTGGCTGGCGACTAAACCTGGAGCGCCGCCGCGCCAGTTTCGCACCAGAAACAACTTCGTAAAAACGTAACAAACGCGAGCAAAAGCAAACGAAAACACAGCAAAATCAACGACGCCGGAGGGTAGCCCCCTCATAACGGTCCGGTTGCAGGTTAGCTTACCTCATTCTAGTTGGGCGGCGCGCCATCGCCGCACCAGATACGTGCACTTTTCGGTCGAGCGACAGTTCACGCCCGGCAATCGTCGCGGGCGAGCGAACCATCAACCGATGGAAGATTGTCCAGCCAACCGTCGTGCAGGTAGTTTGGCGCCTTGAGATTCTTATTATCCCAGCTTGTGCCAATCCTGCGCAGGAAGAGGGCCTTCTCAACTTCAGCGCTAAAAAACGGTAACCTTGTAGTGCGACACACAAAACAGCAGCACGCCAACACCGAAGATATCCCAGCAAGCTTTCGCTCCGACAGCACCAGCCCGTGAGGTGGATCGTTTACGTTCAGGAAGGCTGCAATCGCCACCAATCCAGCGCCGTGGCGTGGCTCGCGGTAGCATGCATGCAAACGCATTGTCGTAAGCACCCTAAAATCCTGACCAAGCAGCTAATTAAGAGACAACCCCGAGTTGAGAACAATCAATGACTTACCGATCGCACAACTAGACTTGTCCGGCCGAAAACGGGCATTCGTCGCACGATCATATTGCTTCGATGCACTGCCCCATTAGGCGAGCCTCGCCCGGCGCGGGATGTAGAGTTGGGTGAGCTGCCAGTAGGCGGGACCGATAGCCAGATAGCCTACCGTCCATATCGAGAGCCGACGCATCACCCCAACGGTCATTGCGGAACTTGCGGTCACGCGTCGCAGAGTAGACGCTGGCGCCATTTTCTCGCAGGTCCTGCAAGATGCCATCCAACTCCTTGGCGAACCCGAGGCGGCTGGACATCGGCACGTCGTCCAAGTCCATCAAGTCCTGCACATAGTCACAGAAGCTGGCAGCCAGCGCCTTCGTGTTGTCGTTCAAGCCCGCGTCGATTGAGAACGACACTGCATTGATTACGTCGGCAAACGTGGCAGCTTCCTGGCCTGAAGCCACCGGCTGAGCCCCGATCCGCAAATGGTCGCGATGCGCGTCGTCTAGATTCTTCTGCTGCATGATTTTCAGACCATCGAAGAAACCGAGTACGCTTTCGACGATTTTGGATCATCGAAGATACGCCCTACGTAACCCATCGGTGTCTTTGATCGCATCGCGTATCGGTGGTATGACATGCGCGCTGAAGCCCATGGAAAGCCGAAAGTGTAAGCCAAGGTTGTCGTTTCAATGCGGACCAGGTCCCGACTTCGCGACGTGACCAAGCCCCTGGGTCGAGCGGCGGTGGGTGCGTTGACGATCGGAATATTGCGTACCGCTCGTTATTTCGATCCAACCAAGACCGCCAACTTATTCGCTCGGATCACTCGCTCAATCGGGCCCATGATGCGGGAGCAAAAGACCGGTCGAGCCAATCTGACCGCCGCATTTCCGGAAAAATCGCCTGCGGAGATCGAGACCATTCTCGCCGGCGTCTGGGACAATCTCGGTCGTGTCGGCGCAGAATTCGCGCATCTTGACCACATCTGGAACTACGATCCCGCGCGGCCCGAGGATAGCCGGATCGAAATCGACAAGCGCTCGTATGATTTGTTTACACAGCTCCGGCTCGACGGGAAACCGGCGCTGATCTTTGCGAGTCATCTCGCTAACTGGGAAATTCCGGCCCTGGCAGCCGTCGCGCACGGACTGGATACCGCGATCCTGTATCGCCGACCCAACATCGCGTCCGCCGACCGCATCATCCAGGATTTGCGCACCGTGAAAATGGGCACACTCATTCCAGCGGGTCGTGACGCGCCCTTAAGACTTGCCGAGGCCCTTAAAAGTGGCCAGCACGTTGGAATGCTGGTCGATCAGTATCTGACCAACGGCGTCGAGGTCACTTTCTTCGGCCGCAAGACCCGGGCCAATCCGTTGCTTGCCCGGCTGGTACGGCAGATTGAGTGCCCAATTCACGGCGTGCGCATCATCCGCCTGCCCGGACAGCGCTTTCGTGGCGAATTGTCTGAAGAGGTGAAGCCGGTCCGCGACGCCGCAGGACAAATCGACATTCAGGGAACGATGCAGGCGGTCACATCGGTCATCGAGGGCTGGATCCGCGAATATCCCGATCAGTGGCTGTGGCTACACCGTCGCTGGAGGTAGCACTTGGCCAACCGCCGTAGCCCTCGGCAGAGGGACATCGTCCAACTCGGCAATACGGCGGTCAATCTCGCCGATCACGCGTTCCGAAAACGGCCCGAGGTGCATGTACAGCGCCATCAGCATCACGATGTACCGTAGCGCGCCCGGATTGGTCTCCGCGACTTCGACGAAGGTTTTCCAGAACGGCTCGCGAACCTCCGGCAGGGCCCGCATAATCTTGTGTACGCTGTCGATGCCGCCAAGCCTTTTGCGCACATCGCCATCCGGCAGATCGCGGCGCCGGTCGGACCGATCGAGCATGGCTGCGAGACGCGACAGCCGTCCTGCATATGCTGCCGGACTGTAGACGTGCCCGAGCACAGCCTTGTAATCGGCAAGGATGTCACGAAGCGGACGCTTAGTATCGAAATTGCATCCGAGCGTGCACTGATCGCCCGTCTGCTCGACGTTCATTAGGTCATGGCCCTGGTGCAAGCGTCCTTCCGCGGCCAACCGCCGCGTAAGCTGCGTCCCGGGCAGCGCATAAAGCAGTCCAACGATGGAGACTGGAATGCTCGCCTCCTCGATGAGGTCGGCCATTGCCTGTCCTATCGAGGCACTTTCGCTATCGAACCCGACGATGAAGCCAGCGGTGACGAACATGCCGTAGCCGTAAATCTTGTGGATGCACTCGGCGATGTTGCGCCTGGTGTTCTGCTTCTTCTTCATCTGCACGAGCGTCTCGGGATCCGGGCTCTCGATGCCGACGAAGATCGCGAAGAAGTTCGCGTCCTTCATTGCCTGCAACAACTCGCTGTCGTCCGCGATGTTGATCGAGGCTTCGGTTGAGAACTCGAATGGATAGTCGTGGTCTTCCAGCCAGGCTTTGAGCCGCGGCATCAAGGTGCGGAGGTTCTTCTTGTTGCCGATGAAATTATCGTCGACGAAATCGACATGCCCGCGATAACCGTGATCGTAGAGCGCCTGCAACTCTGCGAGAATCTGATCGTTGGTCTTGGTACGCGGCACGCGACCATACAGCTCGATAATATCGCAGAACTCGCAGGTAAACGGGCAGCCACGCGAATACTGCAAGCCGATGTATAGATAGTGATCGAAGTTGAGAAGATCGTAGCGAGGCATCGGGCTCAGCGTGACATCTATCTTGAATTTCTCGGCGATGAACACGCCTTTGCGTTCGCCGCTTTCCCAGGCGGCGATGAACTGCTCAATGACATGCTCGGCCTCGCCGATAACCTGAAAGTCCGCGTCCGCGTAAAGATGCGGGCTGGAGGAGACATCCGGCCCACCAACACACACCGGCTTGCCGCGCAGGTGAGCGAGATCGATCAGGTAGATGGCATCCGGTTGCTGGTTGAGCATACCGCCGATCATCACAAGATCGGCCCAATCGAGGTCCGTATCTGTCAAAGCCTCGGTATTGCGATTGACTAGCCGGATGTCCCAATGCTTCGGCAACATAGCGGCGACGGTGATCAGGCCGAGTGGCGCCGTTGGATACTTCGCGCCGACGAGTTCGCAGGCCTCCGCATAGTTCCAAAACGAATTCGGAACGAACTTCGGATAAATCATCAGAACGCGGCAGGGGATTGTCATACTGCTTCCAGCCCGGGCGTTGATGGCACAATGCCCCGCTGTTTATCGAGACTCAAGGGGTTCGCTTCGCTCGTCAATAAGGCGTTAAGTGCTGTTCGTGGAGGTGTCGGTTCAGTTCGCGCACCTCGTCGGTAGTGCATTGCGAATCAATCAAGCCTGACGCGAACATCGCGGACTGTAAGGCTAGCATCAGTATCCGAAGATACGCGTTCTATTTGGTTTTTTTGGGGGCACGCTTTTTCGATCCAGTTCCGGCGGACGCGTCGTCCCCACGGCAGGGCCAGGCATCCCTGAACGCTTCGATGGCGACGGTGATCCCCGGTTCATTCACTCGATCCGGATTGTTATCAAGATACTGCAGAAAAACCTTGGCACTTTGCAAAGGGCTGCCTTGCGCGGGGGGGCACGCACGCACGTCAGCCGGCAGATTTGGTGAAAAGAGCATCGCAGTCTCGATCATTCCCTCACATACGCCGGCGGACCGAGCTTCGTCCTGATTGCGAAACGAGTTCTGAACAAGCAGTTCGCAAGACTTTTGCGCGTCGATTCCTTTTTCGACAACCGTGGCGCTGGCGCTCTCGATGACCGAAAGGATTAGCCCGGCAACAATAATATGGACCCGCATCCGCGTCCCCCGAATAGCGGCGCGATATCGTGCTGCATTCAATATGCCACAATAGAGTGGCCGCCCGCGCCGTTCCAGGCGGCTCAGACGGCTTAGCTTAAAAAAAGACACACCCATCCTGACGCAAGGGAAATTAGATGAACTCAATCCGAGGATTCTAGCCTCGACCGGGTTCAAGCTGCACCGTTTTTCGCCCCCCGTTCAGTTCTCTGAGTTTGTTGACGTATTCCTCAGGCTTTAGCAGATGAAACGGAGCGTTGAGGCCCATAAAAGTCGCTATGCGGCCGATGAAAGCAGTACAGTTTGTCGTTGCTGCATTCCAGAGCGGCGAAGACTCCTGCTGGCGCTTGATATAAGCAAAGACCTTCTTCGCGTCTGCCTCAGACAAATAGACGCGATAGCTGGCCGTCAGATATTGCTCGTCAAGATCACCGTAGGTCGCACCCGTCTCGGAAGGGACAAACATGAGATGTCCCAAGATGTAGGGTATCTCGTCGCCGGCCGGAGCCAGACCAGCGACCTCGACCTGCTTTTCGCTCGTCTTTCCGTACCAGACGAATGCATGACCGTACGTTGCCGCCGTGCGGGCACGAAAATCAACGTAGTAGGGACCCGTGGCGGCAGCTCTTCGAGCTGGTTTTACATCGGATATCGCTGGCGTAGCAGCGGCCATGCTCGCCGCATGCTTCATCGCCGAACTGGGGAGATCGTCCCGTTGCTGCTGGTCGGTACGCGCCACGAGTGGTTGCGCGCCACTGATCCCGGCCCCCAAGCCTACAAAGGCCGCCAGCATGGCGGCCTTTGCAAGAAGCTCTAGACCCGGATATTTCCGAATCACTCCCGCCATCTTCGAATCCTCTTGGATCCAAGATCCGATGCCACAGGTAGCCCGCTACCCCAAACGAACGCCACTGGCGTGCGAATGGATAGTCAGATCAACCCTTGGTCACCAACGGAGCCGGGGCAGCGACCGGGTACTTGCCCACCGGGCTCTTACCCACGGGATACTTGCCGATCGGAGCTTTGCCAACCGGCGCGGGGGCGGCGGCAACCGGCTGAGGCCGTGGCAGGTCGGCAGCAACTGCGGTTCCCACGAAGGCCATCGAAGCAATTCCAAGTACAACGAATTTCAACATCGGATCTCACCCCTGTTCGGAAGCGACTGGAATTTACCTGGTACGCATAGAAATAACCTGACACTCGCCACGACACCAACCAATAGAGGGGGGAGTCCGCGGTTCCGACAGCTTTTTCTACGGTATGTTGCGGAAATGGCACGCAAATTGAGGCGCCTGGTTCCAAATCACGCTCGTGGGCACAACAGACCTGCCGGAACCTGCCTCAGAGTACCCGCGGGAAGACCCGGCCGGTTCGCGCCATATACTCGCGGTAGCTGTCGCCAAACGTCTGCAGCATCATTCGCTCTTCTCTTGCAACACGGCCAAAGAACAAAATCCCGAAGCCGGCAATGCCCGCGAAACCGGCAATCCAGTTCGGCAACAGAAATGCCTGGGCGATAGCCCACAGCCAAAATGCCGAATACATTGGGTGTCGAACTCTCCGGTAAATCCCCTCCGTCACGAGCTCATGATTCTCCCGCACGTCGAGACTTATCGACCAATTCCGGCCGAGTGCACGATGTGTCAGGTGAAACACGCCCAAAGCCGCAATCGCAAAGAAAGACCCCAGCCAAGCCAACCAGGGATAAAAGCCGTGACCTGCGGAACGAGGTATTCCTGTCGCCACGTAGACGAGCGGCACAAGTCCAAGCCCCGAAAGAGATATGAGCAGGAGCGCAGTTTCCAGGGGGCCGCGAGCGCTCCACACAACCCTCGCACGGCGGGAACGCCGCGCGTACTTATAGCGTATGAGGTACCAGCCGATCACCAACGCAACGAAGATGACTTTTGAAATGGTGGGTGTCATTTAAATCAGGCTGCCGCGCCCGGACTTCCCAGCAGTTCGCTTTCCGACACCGGCGCGCCCGCAATAAGGCCTCCGTCGTCAGCGATCATCGACACAGCGCCATCCGGGGCGAGCGTCTGGGATTTGGCTGAAATTGGTCCGCATGTGAGCATGAAGTAGTCGTACGATGTTCGCCTGTCATTTCCACTGACGAACTGGCAGTGCACGCGGAAGAAATTGAAGCGGATACGTTGATACATGTCGTCGTTAAGCATTCGACTAATCTTCACGACCCTGACGGTCGCCTCGTTTTCTGTCGACAAGCCCATTTCGGCCATTGGCCGGCATTTGTAAAAATTCAACACGTCGGTGAGGGCCTGATAGTCGCCCCAGAAGATCGCGCGGGAATTGGCGACGCGTTCCACCGTCCTGCGAAAGCGTACTGCCTTCGGGTGCAGGCCGATCTTGAGTATGGATGATCCAACGCTCAAGAATGTGACGGGAATCTTTTTCCGACCGAGCGCAGGGTCCAGCTTCAAGGCGCGATCAAGTAGATCGACCGCTAGTACGGCGCCAAGGCTGTGCCCTACGACCAAAATTTCGTCTGCGGCAGAGTTGGTCGCAGCAACCACGAGCTCGGCGGCCAACCTGTCCAGCCTTTGCTCTATTTTCGAATTACCGAATCGAATGTACTCGCAAGAAAAAATCCAATCGTCGAACAAGTCGCCCAGGTGCAGCCAGCGCCACGGACCCGCCAACACGGCTGCGAGCCCGAAGAGGCCGCCACCGGTAGCAATGGGAATCGATCCGGTGATCTTGAATGCAGCCACGCCAATCAAAAAGGCGGCCGCGATGAGCAATCCGAACATAACGAATGGATAGAGAAAGAAAAGTGCGTATCGCCAATTGGCCTGCAAGTAACGCCAAAGAGTGCCGGCCAATACGAAATCCAGAAACGCAAGAATGCCGACGGAAATGCGTGAGCCGGTGCTTCGACCCCCGAACACCTCAATTACATCGTGCCATCGGACCAGACGGTAATCGGTTTCGACGAGCCAATCGGGGCCGATTGTCGTCACGTTCCATTGTATCTGGTCGGCGGCATCATGCGAACCGTCGACGGTCGCTTTCACTGACCAGGTACGTTGGAACCTGGCAATTTCGCGCACGAAGCGTCGTTGCGCGCTGGCATGCAACGTGATTGGATCATAGCCGCCGATATGGAATACCAGCCGCTTCGCTACAGGCTGTCCGGTCATGGTCTCACGACTACCCGCGGATTCATCGTGTTACTCACTGCCCACGCGTCAATCGACCTGTAATTCAAGGATATAGCGAAACGTCTGACGCTAACGGTTGTCAAGAGAGAATCGACCAGTTATTGGGGAACATGTTTTTGACCTATTTTGCCCCTCGTTCCCGAGCCGCTGGAATAATGGCGTCAATCGGCGCGGCCTTGCTTATCGGATTGTCTGGCAGTGGGTCTTCTCAGGCGCAGGACGAGTTATCATCTGCCGAGAAATGCCTTTCAGCAAATTTCAACACCTCGCTGGGTGCACAATTGCCACGCACAGCGTCGCGCTTGAAATCCGGTGAGCCGTTAAGGATTGTAGCGATCGGATCATCGTCGACAGTAGGACTCTGGATGCTCAGGTCCGCGGCCACATATCCGGAGGTCATGCGCCGAGAGCTATCGAGACTTAGATCGAACGCGACGATCGAGGTCATCAACAGCGGCCGAGTCGGCGATACCATTCCGAACAACGTTGCACGGTTCGAGCGTGACGTTTTCGCGCACACGCCTGATCTCGTTATCTGGCAATTAGGTACTAATGACGTCGCCTGGGGTGGCCGGCCGGACCACGGGCTCAAAAGAAGCGTTCTTGAAGGGGTAAGGGCACTTAAGGCGGGGTCTGCCGATGTCGTGTTGATGGATCTGCAATATGCGCCACAGGTGCTCGCTTCAGTTGGCTATTCGACGATGGAGGACATCATCATCGATGTCGCAAAACAGGAACGGGTCGGGCTGTTCTCTCGTTTTGCGCTGATGCGAAACTCGGTCAGTGCCGGAGTTGCGCAAAGCGCGCTTGTTACGTGGGACGGATTGCACAACACCGCCGATGGTTATGATTGCATTGGACGAGCCCTTGCCCGAGCCATCTCAACGAGTGCGCGTTGAGAGGCCCTAGCTTCGAAGGCTGTGGGTTCACATGAGTGGGCACCGGCCGTGACAGCGATGCCGAGCGTGCAGATGCCCATCAATGCGAACAAAGATCAATTATCGTCGACAATCACCGCATCTCGCGCAGCGGTGATAGCAACTCGCGCCGACGCTGTCAGGAGGTGCGCTCATGCACCATTATGCCAGCCAACTTGTTGACCTGTTACTGGTGCTTGTTGCCGCGTGGATGGTGCCGGCCACCATCTTTATTATCTACGCCTATTTCGCTCGCCTTAAGAATCCGGTCAGCGAATCGGTCTTTGGACGTGTGGTCATCGTTTCCTTGTTCATCATAACCACGTCGATTTGGCTCCCGATAATTGTGGCCGCCATAGTCCTATCACTGATCGGTCAATTGTGGTTCCGCTTCAGGGGACAACTACGCAAGTAGCTAGATATTGAAAAAGCTGGAGTCAAATTAGAGCGGGCCATCGGCGAACTAAAAAAGGGAAGCGAAGTAATGTCGGCGTTTCTCCCAGCTCTGACGATAGTTGCCATCAATTTTATAACAGTCGCCACGGCTGCAGAATGGCGACCGCAGTTTCTCTCAGCGTGCCGAAACGGTTGCGGGCAGCAAGGCGGCTTTTCGACGGACGCTTGCTTGCAGATTTGCATCTGCATGGCTTCAGAATTGGAAACGAAGTTTAGCAACGAGACTCTAGGCTCCATTGATCCCCCCAGTGCTGAGCAACTACACCAAACTAACGAAATTAGAATGCTTTGCGTCCGGCGAGTACTAGGACGCTAGAGCTGTTGCCATTGGCACGGTGGTCATCAGCTTGCCCCTGACGTACCTCCGCCTTTCCACAGCCGCAAAATCGGCTGCCCCAGCTGTTCGATGACAATATCGCGCGGACGGCGCATCCGAGTTCTCCTTGCGAGACCAACTCAGGCCTGAGCTCGAAGATGGCCTGCAAACCGATGCTCCCATCGTTGAGCGCGGCGTCAGCGGTTCAATTCATGCGACTGCGGCGACTACAATTGCTCATTTCACAGCGAGGAATCGAACCTCGTCTGGCCAACCAGCCCGCTTTTGACTGAGGTCACCGAGCTACTCGGCCATGGCCATTCGCGCGACACAGAACGAAGTGGCAAACCGATGTTGGACAGGTTGACAAACTCTCGATGTGATCCGCGCAATCAAAAAGTTGCTGAGGAGGATGGCGCTCCGATGCAGGCGGCACATCGTGCAATAGCGTGGACTTGGCGTTCCCTAGGTGAATCGAACCCCTGTTTCAGCCTTGAGAGGGCCGCGTCCTAACCGCTAGACAAAGGGAGCGTGAGGAACACGACATAGCTGCGAATCCTCACGTTCTTCCGCCTTGTTTTCGATAACAGCCATTGCCGCAATCGATCCGACGACAGGCCAGGTGTACAGAGAGCAAGCGCAATACACACCGCTATAATCCCCAGCGCACGCACGCATTTTTCCTCCCCCAAGTGCCGCCACCAAAGCGCAACTTTGGCGCTAGCGCAAGAGTGCTCTCTTCATCGGAGGGTTTGCAAATCAGCCCCGGTCCAAGTCGTCGAGATATGCCGAAGTCACTTATCGGCGCTCGAATTGCTCAATATGTTCGGACGGTTTGCTAGAGGTCAACGGCCCACGATCGGCGTCTAGCCTCCTCAAGCCGCCACTATATCGAGCGGGACCTGCGGGAGTTGCCCGCGGACTACCATAACGCACTGCGCGTAAAGCAAGGTGATCTCGTCGGATATCGCGCAGCGTCTCTACCTTCCACAGCGCAAGTTGCCGCCAGTCGAACGGAGCCACCCCGTGTTCTAGTGCCCTGAGGGGCGCCGGGAAATTGTAAGGATGGGCGCGCAGGTCGATGGTGAAGAAATCGCCGGTCCCGATCGCGTGGTTGCGGCCGCCCGGGAACGTGGTGGTCAGAAGATATTTGATCTCGGATCGGACGATGTTGTCGATCGCTCGAAAGATCATGTCCTCGGAGAGGTGAATGAAGCAGTCGCGGCAGAGGAGCAGGTCCGCTTGCGGAAGTGGATCATTGCAGATGTCGATCCGGATGAACGTCCGATCCGGGCGCCCGTGTCGCTCGCGCGTGCGCTCAATCAATTCCGGAACAATGTCGCCCCCAATATAGCGCGACACCGGAAGGTCGATTTTCGATAACCAATGAAGATCACCGCAAGGCAGATCGAGCAGAGTATGGACGCCGAGATTGGCGAGCAGCCCCGGAAGACCTTCTCGTACCCTTTGCGTATTGTGCAGTGTCGATCCGCCCCAGATGCGGTCCCCTTGTAGCCCAGATGTTACGCCGATAGATTTCGCCAAACACCTCGTCCGGCGTGCCGTGCAGATTGCGCACCATCTGCGTGCGCAACTAGATCAGCGCCGATTCCAGCAACGTCTGTCGCGCGATATCAATGGCAGTAGAGAAGAAGGCGGTCTGACGTAACCACTCTGCAAGTTTGCCGAACATCTCGCTCCCGAGGTCGCTGGCTAGTTGCGCGCAAACTTGAAGTGCTGGGTGCCACGTTCGGCCGGGTCTGGGGTTCGCTCGGCGATACGAAACCCCTCATGAGCCTGGATGAATGCTTGCTCGGAGATCCAATTCCGGTCGTATCGGACGAGCTTCTCCTTGGAAGCCAGCGACATCCCCGGGCCATTGTCGCTCAGGTACGATGTTTGGACCTCGCGCCTGGCCTTCTCGCTGATCGGAACGCGGTACCAAGCCAACGTTGTGGGCCGCACCGAGCACAGTGTCCTGACGGTGGCAAGTGCGTCGGGCACGTATTGTATGGCACCGTTCGAGTGCACGAGGTCGACATCACCGAGCCAGGCGGCCGCCTGCTCGATGCGCTCGAAGAACATCAGCCGATCGGTGGCAAGCTCCGTGGCGCGCTGCACCATTGCCGGCGTCTCAACGACCGCCCATCGAATGTCCGGTGATTGCTGCCGGGCAAGTTTGTAATGCAGGCCGGCACCGCCACCAAAATCGAGGGCGGTCTTGACCCCGGAAACTAGCGGCCAATCGCCTTGAGGCTTGTGTTTGATTGTCTTGAGGAAAATTGTCTCTACCAACTCGGGGTTCTCGTACCCCTCGATGATTTCGCGCGGCTGGAACAGCTTGCGCTTCACTCTTCGGACGAAGTTCATAGCGGGTGGGACCGGCACACTTTTTGATAGGTGCCCGACCTCTACCACAATCAGAAACATTTAGAAATAATACCGCCGCAGTCCGGCACGCTTGCTCATGGCTCGAACGCGGCGTTTGATGCTGAGGTGGTGCAGCCTTGCGAGACTCGCATAGGCAACGAACTCGTCGTTCGAAAGTCCACCAGTCCGACAGCTCAAAAGATGTGCCGAGCTGCCCAGTACGTTCGTATGTCTACAGAGCGGCAGCAATATTCAATTCAGAACCAGGCTGCGGTTATCGCGGCCTATGCCCACTCACACAACCTGACGATTGTTCGCACCTATCGAGACGAGGGCGAGAGCGGCCTTCTCATCAAAAATCGAACTGGCCTCCTTCAACTCCTTGAAGATGTGCAAGCAGGAGAGACCGACTTCGGCCACATCCTCGTTTACGGTGTGAGCCGCTGGGGCCGCTTTCAGGACGTTGATGAAAGCGCGCACTACGAGTTTATCTGTAGGCGGGTCGGCATCAAAGTTGCCTATTGTGCCGAGCAATTCGATAAGACGCTGCGTCGTCGTCAAACCAATTGGCCGCTCCCGGGGGTCCTGACTGGAGGCACTACCGTTGAAATTGCCTCACGTATGGCGAGTGAGCTGAGGCTCGATTATCGGACTCCTGCAACTCGGAACCCAGCGAGCGTCGCGCCCTGAAGTAGGGCCAAGCCGTTCCCGCCCTCCTCTATCTAGATGATTGAGGTTCCGCCGTAGTTCTGCTTTGCCACAAGGGCAAGATGCCCGGCGGTTCGATCGGCGTAAGCATTTTCTTCTGCCTTAGCGGCTTCCTGATCACGCGGATCCTGATCAGGATGCACAGTATTTCGGCCCCTGACATCGCGGGGTTCATCTTTCGCAGATTTATGCGAATATTCCCGCTCTACGTGACGACATTGGGAGTCGCCGTCATTCTGGCTTGGGGCTTCCATCCAGACGTACTCCCCCGCCTTATCGACGGGTTACCAGGATTACTAACGTTCACCCATATTCCGACGGACACTGGGTATGCGACAGCGGTTGCATGGTCGCTACATGCAGAGTTTATCTCGTCTTTCCCGTGGTGTTCGCGCTGACATATCAGCGCGGATTGTTACCGCTCGTGATCGCAATTTCGATCGGTGTTAGTATCTGGGCGAAGAACAATGACGGCGGCACACCGGAGAGTTGGCCTATCGGAAACGATCAATGGCTAACCATACTATACCTTGACCAACTCATGTACGGTGCGATCTGCGCTGTTTTAATCGAAAAGAAGTCCAGCATAGTCGGCCTATTTTCCTCCAGACTATGGTTCTGGGGAGCGCTGATGGCGAATTTGGCTATCGCTAAAATAGCGCCGCTCAGCCACTGGCACCTTGAGATGAGCATTGCCGCACTCATTTGCGCCATTGCAATCCTGCACCACGGGGCGTCGAAGACTGAGCTTCAATACAACTTCATTGCATGGATTGGTCGAATTTCGTTCTCCCTCTATCTCGTCCATGCCGTCGTGCTGGATTACCTGCCTTATGAGAAACTTCCTGACATGCTGGACACACCATCTTTCCTTGTGATCACCTTTGCTATTTCATTTGTTACGGAGCGTTTTGTGGAAAGGCGAGGAATTAGAATCGCACGCTTTAGGCACCATCCTGTCATCGCTAGATCACTGGATATTTCAGGCTGAAGGAAATGGTCACCTTGATCAACGCGCTGTTTGCCACGTTGCCGACAGAGCTATTGCTGCAGACATTGAAACTTGAAGTATTGATCACTGGTACCGCGAGACAGCGGAAGTCCCCCAGACCGATCACGCGCATTATGTGCAATCTATATTCGATCACTACCAACCAGGCCGCGATCAGCGCCCTCTTCCGAGTGGTCAATCGGTACGTCGGCAATCTCGCGCCGATGCCCGGCGTATTTCCTGACTACAAGGCACCGATCGCCCGGACCGGCGTAGATGGCCGGGAGCTCGCGACTGCGCGGTGGGGCATGCCGTCATCGTCGAAGGCGTTGATGGACGCGACGAAAAAACGCGCGGAGAAGCTACAGGCCAAAGGTAACACCGTGGACTTCAAGGAATTGCTCAGGTTGGAGCCGGACTCCGGAACGACCAGCATCCGCAATGTGAAGAGCAAACACTGGACCCGCTGGCTAGGTCCGGAACACCGCTGTGTCGTGCCGTTCAATTCGTTCAGCGAGTTCAACAAGGTCGAAGGCGGCGATATCTGGTTCGCTCTCGACCAGACCCGTCCGCTCCTCTGTTTCGCCGGCATCTGGGCCAACTGGACGTCAGTTAGAAAGGTCAGAGAAGGAGAGACGACCAACGACCTCTACGCGTTCCTGACAACGGAGCCGAACGCCGAGGTCGGTGCGATCCACCCTAAGGCTATGCCCGTGATCCTCACGACGCCCGACGAGGTCGAGACCTGGATGACGGCGCCTCCAGACGAAGCCCTGAAGCTGCAGCGCCCGCTTCCAGATCGAGCGCTGCAGATCGTCGCCCGCGGTGTGAAGGAAGATCCGGCGCCGACGACATAGGTTCTGCACAGGCTCGGCGGAACACGTGGACAAGCCCTGGCTCTGCGGATTGCGAATCCCTGCTCCGTGCTAACCGCTCGGAACGATCATGGGGGCGGAAGGATTCGTCCGAGCAGGAGCCATAAGCGATGCTGATGACGAAGGAGCGACGACCGACAATCCGCACGTTGCGCGGCTGGGCCATGAACGTGCTGCGGGAGGCGGGTGCCATCCACGAATGCGAGGAGCACGGCTGGGCAAAGGACCGGGCCGACCCGCACGCCCGCGAACGCGCATTCGAGATCGCCCGCCGGGATCCGCCACCCAGCATCTCGCCCGACGAAGCCCAAGCCGAGGTCCGGAGCGTAATGGAATCGATCCGCGACACCTGTCCGGAGTGCTGATCAGCCCGAGTTGGCGGCCCTGCCGTCGCCGGCTGACATCGCACGCGATGCGCTCGCGCACAGCAACATGAACAGCGCCCGCCCCGCCTTGTACCTCGCGCCCGCACGGCTGGATTCGGAGCCGGTCATCACGGCTCCTCCTTCGGGCCCGCAGACGGCCCACTTCCACCGCCCACGCCCGCGCGGCTTCAACACGATGTCGTAGCCTGGATGGCGGTCTTTTTCGATGTCGAGCTTCATGCCGCGGACCTCCGCGGCATGCCGTCCCGAGGCTGGTCCAGCAGTCTCGGACTCGGGGGCAAGGGAAGCGCGATGGGAAACGTCCGGGACGTCAACGCTTCCAGCGCCGAGCTCTCCTCCGAGAGGCGCCGCTCGACGAACTGGCGCTCGATGTCCGACAGCGTCGTCTTCAGCAGACTGCGATAACGGAGGATGTTGTTGCGGTGTGCACAGATGCGGGCAAGTTTCTCATCAAGCATCTTCTTCACTCCTCCGTCTCCTAGGCCGCGGCCCTCTCAATCGGCCGCAGCCGCGTCGCCTTGCCGCCGGGCAGATTCCGGGGGCCATCATCCAGCGCGCATAGTGCCTCCAAGATCTCGTCGATGGTCACCGGCGCTTCCAGGCCGGGTGGCGCACGCAGCGAGGGGCACGATGCGATCGCGGAAGCGTCCGATGCCCAAGAAGCCAGGATGGCGCGTTTCTCGGACAGGCTCAAAGTGAGGTGAGAGACCACATCGCGCGGATGTTCGAACGCCGTACCGGGATGAAAGATGGCGTTGAGATTGACAGCGTTGTCGTGAAAAGCGGTCGCCGGCCGCATGACTTCCTCCATTTCCAAGACGAGTTGAGGGGATGGCCGGCGCTGGAAGGCTCGCGCGGCCTGGTCGTTGGTCCGCAGGATGGCGTCAGGCGGCCTTGGATTCGATCTGCGTGACGTTGCTGGGCACGACACCGTTGATCGCGATGCGACGCGGCTTCATCGCTTCCGGAATCTCCCGCTGCAGGTCGATGACAAGCAAGCCGTTCTCGAAACTGGCGCCCTTGACCTCGACGTGGTCGGCGAGCGTGAACTGCCGCTTGAAGTTGCGGGCCGAGATGCCACGGTGCAGGAAGGTCTTGCCCTCCTTCTCGCTCTTCTGGCCTTCCAGCGTCAGGACGT
>NZ_JAVAYL010000081.1:0-548 GCF_054185225.1 Bradyrhizobium sp. 18BD
TGGTCAACAATGGTATTCATGGATTCATATCAATGATTTAATTCAAGCTATTTTATTTTTAATAAATAACGAGTCAGCTAGTGGTCCGTTTAATTTAACTGCACCTATACCTGAGCGTCAAAATTTATTTGGCTACACTTTAGCAAGAGCTATGCATAAGCCTCATGAAACTTGGGCACCAAGTCTTGCAATGCGTCTCATACTTGGTCAAATGTCAACAGTAGTATTGGATACTCAAAAAGTATTACCTAATAAAATTCAAGCATTGGGATTCCAATTTAAATATAGTAATTTAAAAATGGCACTTGAAGATTTAATCAAAGAATAATCAATACCATTAATGAGCATTAGAAACAACATATGTACTAAATGTAATGTCTAGAGCGACTTACAAACAAAGGATTGAAATGTTCCTTTCAATGTCTACTTTGAAGGGAACATTTCATATAGTTACGATTCAACTAGCTTCATTCAATCATATTTCCGCTCAAAGTATAGTAAACAATTTATTGACACCTCGGTTTACTCATACAAAAAGAGCAGACTGC
>NZ_JAVAYL010000082.1:0-545 GCF_054185225.1 Bradyrhizobium sp. 18BD
TAAGACCTAGTGTTGTTTTAAATCCATTTTTATCATATAGATGCATCGCATTAAATGTATGATGATTATCAAAAATGTTTAATCCAAAGCCATCAAAGTTGTGATACAGCGCACTTAATGTCTTATAAATTAATGGAGCACTATTACTTAAATCTCGTTCTTTATTATTAAGCAGTTTATGATTTTCAACATTTAGAAAAATAAGCTTTTCTTGTTCAATATCCAATTCATTAATTACTTGTTTTAAATTTTTAAAATGCAAAATATTTTTCAATAGTAACTCATCACTTTCCCCCATCAAATAAGGGCTACTTAAATTTGCATTATCTATTATTAACGAATCGAATTTAAGTCGCTTTATTTGTGATACTAGTGATTTAAAAACTGAAGGTTTTTCAAATAAACAGGTAATGTTCAATCCTAATTTCACATTCAACATGATGTTATGTAATTTTAATATCATTCGATAAATTGTTCTAATTTCCATCAATGATAAATCAAAAACAAAATGCACTTCGTAATTATTATGATTACTTAATTCGTTT
>NZ_JAVAYL010000083.1:0-544 GCF_054185225.1 Bradyrhizobium sp. 18BD
TGTCTTTTCCACCGGCATATGAAATTGAGCTTTGTAAATCTTGTTGCATTTCTTTTAAGGTATCCATTAATGACCCCTTATGTTCTACAAACATTTTTTTACCTTCTACATTTTTATGTTCGCCTTTTTGAAATTCAGATGCACTACCAAAATATTCTTTATACTGTTTACCATCAAGTTCTACAGTTTCACCAGGTGATTCTTCGTGTGCCGCAAATAATGAACCAATCATGACCATTGATGCACCAAATCTAATTGACTTAGCGATGTCGCCATGCGTTCTTATACCACCATCGGCAATCAAAGGTTTACGAGCTGCTTTACTACATATGTTTAATGCCGCTAACTGCCAACCACCAGTACCAAAACCTGTTTTAATCTTTGTAATACAAACTCTACCAGGACCTATACCGACTTTGGTAGCATCAGCACCAGCATTTTCTAATTCTCTAACACCTTCTGGCGTACCAACATTACCAGCAATAACAAAACTATCAGGTATATGGGTTTTAATATGTTTAATCATGTTTATCACTGAATCCGA
>NZ_JAVAYL010000084.1:0-544 GCF_054185225.1 Bradyrhizobium sp. 18BD
CTTCCGGCTCGACGATCGCCTCACCTGCGAAGAGCTTCGCGCAGGACTGCGAGATCTCCGTCTTCTTCATGGTGGCGTGACGGGCGGTCAGCGCGGCGCCGCCGACTTCGGCGAGCAAGGTCAGGATCGAGCCCTTGCTGACGCGGTCGAAGAAGTTCTCCGAGGTCGGCCGCCACCAGCTTGCGACGTCGACTCCCATGATCGTCGCGAGACGGTTCTGAAGCGGGCACTGATCGGCACGGTAGCTCGGCGCTTCGAGCGACATCGCGACGATATAGGCGAGCCAAGCCGCCTTGCCGTCGTCGTCAAGCGCCCGGAACGCCTCGAACCGCTCGACTTCGCTGCTGTGCTCCGTCCAGACCGCGTCGAGCCCGTCATGGGCTTCGGCCAAATAGGCTCGGGCCCGCGTCGACGGCAGCTCGCCCGATACCGGATCCTGAGGGGAGCGGGCGCGAATGGTCGAGCCGTAGGCGGCGGAGCTGCTCATGCGGTCGTCGATCATGACGAACAGCGCATAGTCGAGCGCGAGCGCCGGATGGCTGAG
>NZ_JAVAYL010000085.1:0-543 GCF_054185225.1 Bradyrhizobium sp. 18BD
GTTCTTTTGATCGACCGAGATACGGTAGGGATTCCTGTCGCCCATTACATAAATTTCGGGGCGTGTTTTTGGCGTTCCTTTCGGGAAGAGATTTCCTGCGGGGATATCATAAGTACCGTCGTCATTAATCTTAAGACGCATAATTTTACCACGCAAATCGTTGGTATTACCGGCCGAGCGGCGGGCATCAAACTGGTAATGACCTGGTCTGTCGTCTAAAGGTGCGTAGCCGCTGCTCACATATTTCTGTCCTTTCTCGTCAAAAGGAGTAGAGTTATCACCCGCGGAGAAGAACAATATTTTATCCGGACCCGGACCAAAAGCTATAGAACCACCGGTATGGCAGCAAATTTCGCGCTGGGCTTTTACCTCTAATATTACTTTTTCGGTTTTCTTAGTAATCGTATCGCCCTCAAAAGTAAATCTCGACAGGCGGTTAACTGAACTATCAGCAGGGCTGTAATAAATATAGATCCAGTGGTTTTTGGCAAAATCAGGGTCTTTAGCCAAGCCCAGCATCCCTTCTTCGGCATTTACGCCGGG
>NZ_JAVAYL010000086.1:0-538 GCF_054185225.1 Bradyrhizobium sp. 18BD
TGGCCCTAGCATAAAAGTTGGCTCTGTGTTTAATAAGTCGTTTTGCAGACGGATCATTTGCAGGAACTGGTCTCTCCATTTTTGATAAGCTTTTTCATCTTTTGCTTTATACGCTTTCATACAATTGGCGTAAACTGCCCTGCCCTGGTTTGACATTACCTGCCTGGCCAGATCTACCATATCAATTTTATAGGTAGCCGAGTTTTGAAACTGTGTGGCAGCTTTGCGGAAACGTATTAATGCCTGCACCGGTTTTTGAACATCATATTGTATCGAATCAGAACCCCAGGTTGATGTATTGGTTACATTTTCAGAAGGCCGGGCACAAAATATAGCCTCGGCTCCTTTGGAGTCCGTTACACCATATAAAGAGCCAAGTAATAGTTTCCAGCCTTCATCAACATCTTTATTGTAAGCCCCGTAGCGATAGTTGATATAATTTTTGATCACCTTATCCATATCAGTTCCAGGTTCAGACCAGGCCGTTTGCAGGGCCAGATCAAAAGCAACCGGATTGGCGGTGATGGATTCCGGGATA
>NZ_JAVAYL010000087.1:0-537 GCF_054185225.1 Bradyrhizobium sp. 18BD
CCCACCAGCACATCGCACAGTCGGGATCGAGCCGTTGCGCCGCGCGGAACGAGCGAACCGCACCGGCGTGGTTGAATCCGTAAGTGAGCACCAACCCCTGATTGAAATAGCGCCGCGCCTGCTCGTTCGACGTCGAAACCGGCAAGCGGGACGCTGAGAGATCGGGATAGAGCGGCATCGGGCTGGAAGGCGCTCCAACAGGTCCAGTGACTGCGCTGGCCAGCACCAGTTCGCGCTTCAGCGCGGACGCCATCGCCTTGCCGCCGCAAAGCGTGGAGGCAAGCTGGCCAGGATCGAGCATCGCCAGGGTCGCAGGAGAAAAGGCAAGGCCAGGCGAGAAGCTGGTGAGAATTCCCCCCATTCCGGCGAGCATGATGCTTTTCAACAGCTTGCGCATTCTAGCAGCCCTTGGTCGAGAGGGGGTTGCCGACGAGACGTTACTTCATCGTAACATTTTGTGCTCGCTGCCTCAACTTCGCGCGCACCGCACATTCTTTCGGGCCAGAAGCCGCTCCAGGGGCCTGACGACGGTTCAAT
>NZ_JAVAYL010000088.1:0-537 GCF_054185225.1 Bradyrhizobium sp. 18BD
CTATTGTTAAAATTGCTGGGACAATCGTAGCTATTAATATAGCTGGAATATATATCCACCAAAATTCATTTCTTATTGAAATAAATGCTGGCCAACCACCAACACCCACCTTACCTAATACTTTATTAGCACCAATAAATCCACCGAGTACACTTGATGTTAGAATTGCAGAGATAAATGGATATTTCAATGGTAAGTTCACACCAAATAATGCTGGTTCAGTAACTCCTAATACACCTGAAATACCTGAAGTAAATGCAAGTCCTTCTTCTTTAACCATCTTCTTACGTTTGTAGACAATCCATGCACCAAATGCTGCTGACCCTTGGCAAATATTAGAAATGGCTAAAATTGGCCATAAATATGTACCACCTAAACTACTACCCATTAATTGGAAGTCAACAGCTAAGAACATGTGGTGCAGTCCTGTGATAACAAGTGGCGCGTATAATAAACCATATAAGGCACCACCTAACCAACCTGCATGTTCGAAAACATATGTTACTCCATTTGTAATTCCTGTACCTAATATTAAGG